>JASLED010000063.1 GCA_030151255.1 Flavobacterium sp. | reverse complement strand
TGTGTAATTTCTAATTGTGGTAAAAATAAGTTTTTTAGTTGCAGAGTAATATCTGCATCTTCTCCTGCGTATTCTTTGGTTAATTCTACGTCGATATCACGCATCGACTTTTGATTTTTTCCTTTTTTACCAATTAACTCTTCAATAGGTTGAGGAGAATATTTTAAATAAGTTTCTGCCAAGATATCCATGTTGTGACGCATATCTGGATTGATTAAATAATGTGCAATCATGGTATCAAACAACGGAGCTTGAACAGTAATTCCGTATTGTTTTAATACTTTGATATCGTATTTTAAGTTTTGTCCTACTTTTTCAATTGTTGTTGATTCAAAGAACGGTTTAAATTGCTCTAAAACAGCTAAAACTTCTTCTTTGTTTGCTGATAAAGGAACGTAAAAAGCATTTCCTTTTTCAAATGAAAACGCAATTCCTACTAGTTCAGCCGTTAATGAATCCAATCCTGTTGTTTCGGTATCAAAACAAACCGAAGATTGATTTAATAAATTTTGTGCCAGCAATTTTATAGCCATTGGTGTTTGGCAAAGTTGATATAAATGTTGTGTATCGGCCAAAGTATTGTAAGAGCCAATAATTGTTTCTTGTGCCTCGCCAAAAGCATCAAACAACGAAGGTTGACTGCTATTTGCGGCAGTAGTAGCTACTGAAGTAGGTGTTGTTGGCGCAGGAGTTTCTATTGGATTTCCTAAATTGCTAAAAATTTTGTCGAACTGTTCTTTCATTCGTCTAAATTCCAAATCCATGAAAAGAGCATCTGCTTTTTCTACATTGGGTGCTTCTAATTTATAATTATCGGCACAAAAAGTAACAGGACAATCCAAAATAATGGTTGCTAATTGCTTAGATAGCAATCCTTTTTCTTTATTAGCTTCGATGTTTTCTTTCATCTTTCCTTTTAGCTGATGTGTATTGGCCAAAAGATTTTCCATCGAACCGTATTCTTTGATGAATTTTTTTGCGGTTTTTTCTCCAACACCTGGCAATCCGGGAATATTATCTACAGCATCTCCCATCATTCCCAAGAAATCAATAACCTGAATTGGATCTTCTACTTCAAATTTTTCTTTTACAGCAGCTACATCCCAAATTTCAATGCCATTTCCCATACGCGCTGGGCGATACATTACAATATTGTCAGAAACTAATTGTGCATAATCTTTATCTGGAGTAACCATAAAAACCTTAAAGTTTTCTTTTTCGGCTTGCTTGGCTAATGTTCCAATTAAATCATCAGCCTCAAAACCTGCTACTTCTATTACGGGAATATGCATAGCGCTTAGAATTTCTTTGATATAAGGAACAGCAATTTTAATGGCTTCTGGCGTTTCGTCTCGGTTAGCTTTGTATTCAGGAAAAACAGCCAAGCGGTCTGTACTTCCTCCTTTGTCGAACGCAACTGCTAAATGATCTGGCGATTCTCTTTTAATAACATCCAATAAAGAATTCATAAAACCTAATACGGCCGAAGTATCAATTCCTTTTGAATTAATACGTGGGTTTTTGATAAAAGCATAATATCCTCTAAATATTAAAGCATATGCATCGAGTAAAAAAAGACGTTTTTGTTCGGCCATTATATGATGGTTTTTGTATTTTGATAAATGATCTTCAAAGATAATCATTTTTGGCTTTGTGAAAGAAATCAGATGTTGAGCCATTTAATAGTCTTTAATATTTGTTAAAGATGTTTTTATACTTTTTGTAAAAAAGTAAATTTGTTAATCATAGATTTTTGAAATGGAGCGATTTATACTTATAGGTATTTTATTAATTATTATTGAGTTTTATACTTTTCAATCAGTACGACAACTTACAAAGAATACTTTTTTTAGAATTTTGTATGCAATAGTTAGCGTATTGATTATTGCATATATTTTATATGGATTTTCAACGTTTGATAGAAGAGCAGGGCAAAATCACCAATCGATGCTGGCTGCATCTTTAATTTTGTTGTTTTATTTACCTAAAATAATTATTACACTCTTTTTGATGATAGAAGATATTTGTCGTCTTTCTGTTGGTATCTTTCAATACATCAAAAGAAGTAAATCTTCTGATAGAAATACTTTTTTGCCTGAGCGAAGAAAGTTTGTAACTCAGTTAGCTTGGGGAATTGCCGCAATTCCGTTTATATCTGTTTTGCATGGCATTACTTTAGGACGATATAAATTTCAAGTGCATAAGCATACGTTATTTTTTGATGATTTACCAGAAGCTTTTGAAGGATTTAAAATTGTACAAATATCAGATGTGCATATTGGAAGTTTTGATAATAAAGAACAGTTGGAATATGCGATTGATTTAGTAAATCAGCAAAATGCAGATTTGTTATTATTTACCGGCGATTTAGTGAATAGCTTGGCAAACGAAATGAATCCTTGGCTTTCTGTTTTTCAGCAATTAAAAAAACATCCTTATGGAAATTTTTCTATTCTTGGAAATCACGATTATGGGCATTATGTGGAATTTGATACGCAAGCAGAATTTGATCAAAATTTTGAAGCAATTTGTAATTTGAGTCCGCAAATAGGATTTCAATTATTGAGAAATGAAAATGTGCGCCTGCAAAAAGATAATGAAAGTATTGTAATTGTAGGAGTTGAAAACTGGGGATCAAGAGCACATTTTATGAAGTTGGGTGATTTGGATGCTGCTACAAAAGGTGTAGATGCTCAAGATTTTAAAATATTGATGACACATGATCCGTCGCATTGGGAAGCAAAAGTTTTGGCGCATCCAAAGAATTTTCAATTTACCTTGTCTGGACATACACACGGAAGCCAGTTTGGAATAGAAATACCAGGTTTTATTAAATGGAGTCCAATACAATATGTATATAAACAATGGGCAGGTTTGTATGAACAAATGGGTAAAATGTTATATGTAAATCGAGGATTTGGTTATCATGCGTATCAAGGACGTACTGGAATTTGGCCAGAAATTACGGTATTTGAATTAAAGAGAAAAAAATAGTATATTTTGAATAAATGTAATATTTTTGTAATAATCGGTGGATAAATAAAGATTAATAGTAATAAAATAGAAGTAGTATGTCAAAATTTGGAGATTTAGTAAATGCAGAGGTTTCAGTGTTGGTTTTCTTTTATACAAAATGGAATGATGCGGCTGCTCATATGGAATCAATCGTTCATGAATTAGCTAATGTTAGAGGAGGAAATTTACGTGTTGTAAAAATAGATGTAGCTAAAAATAACGAATTAGTGGAGGCATTGAGAATTAAGCAAGTACCAACAATGATGTTTTATAAAGATGGGGCAATGGTTTGGAGACAAAGTGGAATTGTAGATTACGAAGCATTAATTCAAGTAACACAAACTTTATAATTTACTGAAGTTATAGCCTTTGGCTAATAGTATTTCTATCAACTTTGGTAAAGCATAACGCAGATTGTTTTCTGCTTTTAAACTATCGTGAAATACAATTATATTACCTGTTTTTAGGTTGAATAAAGCATTTTTTAAACAAACTTCTGGGGATGTTTTACTATCATAATCTTTAGAGATATTGGACCACATAATAATTTCGTATCCCAATTTTTGTATTTCTATACTTTGATTTTTTTTCATCTTTCCGTAAGGTGGTCGGAATAAATTTGAACAGATTGATGTGTTTTTCATCATTTCTGTTTGACATAGATTTATATTGGTAATATAATAATCTAAATCAGTTTTCCATCCATTTAAATGATTGAAAGTATGATTGCCAATTTGATGGTTTTCGGCAATAATTCGTTTAAAAACTTCTGGATGTTTGCGTATGTTATCTCCAATGCAAAAAAAAGTAGCCTTAATATTATAGTGTTTCAAGATATCCAAAACCCATTCTGTAACGATAGGAATTGGTCCGTCGTCAAAAGTTAAATAAACGGTTTTGTCTTGTCCCTTTTTTCGCCAAGTATATTGCTTAAAAATGTGTGGTAATAATGCGTTTAGAATTGTAAACATAACTACAAATATAAAAAAAAAGAGTGATTCGTTTTTGAATCACTCTTTTGTGTATAAGGAAAAAATTATTCTATTCCGCCGCCTAAAGCCCTGTATAATTGAACCACAGCGCTTAACTGAGTAACTTCAGTATTGATGTAATTTAGCTCGGCATTTAAGGCACTTTCTCTAGCGGTTAATACATCTAAATAAGTTGCCATACCTTGTACTAATAATTCTTCCGAATAAGAAGTAGCTAATTGATATGCTTCATATTCTTGCTTTTTTAAACCAAGCTTTTTCGAAGAACTGTCGTAATTATACAATGCATCCGAAACTTCTTTAGAGGCAGTTAATACTGTTTTTTTATAACCTAAATAAGCTTGTTCTTTTTTTGCATTTGCAACTTGATGTTGCGTTCTTATTTGTCTGCCGTTTAATAATGGTTGCGTTAAACCACCAATAACATTAGCAAATAGTGAATTTGTATTGAACAATTGATCAAAGTTGATGCTTTGCAAACCTCCACTTCCAGTTAGTCTTAAAGCTGGATAAAAGTTAGCTCTTGCAACGTTTGTCATTTCAAAAGCATTCATTAACCCAAATTCAGCCGCTTTCACATCTGGACGATTGCTCAATAATTGAATAGGAACTCCTACTGAAAGGTTTACATTTATTTTTTGTTGTGCTAAAGTACCTCTTTCAATTGTTCCTGGCGATTGTGCCAAAAGAATACTAAAAGTGTTTTCGGTTAATTTTATATTATTGTTTAAATCAATCAATAAAGACTCAGCGCTATATAATTGTGCTTGAGTTTGTTTTACAGCTACTTCATTTACTTGTCCGGCTTCTTTTAAAGCAATAATAGTTTCTAAACTATTTTTTCTGTTAGCAATAGTAAGTTCTGTAATTTCTTTTTGTTTGTCTAACGCTAATAATTGATAATAAGTAGTTGCAATTGTAGAAATTAATTGAGTTTGCACAGCTTGTTGTGCTGATACCGTTTGTAAGTAACTTGCTACAAAAGCTCTTTTATTACTTCTTATCTTTCCCCAAACATCTAATTCCCAGGCAACTTGACCGCTAAGTTCATATTGGTCATTTTTTATTCTGTTATCTCCAAATGCTATTCCTTGCACGCCATTTTTAGATAAGTTTGAGTGTGTGTAATTAGCATTAAGATTTACAGTAGGAGCATAGCCCCATTTGCTTTGTTGCATATAAGCATTTGCTGCAGTAATATTTTCTATAGCAATGCGCATATCAAGATTGTTTGCTAATCCATTTTCAATGTGTTGTATAAGAACAGGATCGGTAAACAACTCTTTCCATGGCATATTAGCCATAGAAAGAGTGTCGTTAGAATTACTTCCTCTATATGATTCTTCTTTTGTTACTTCAGGTCTGTCATATTTTTTTGCAACAATACAAGACTGCAAAGTAAGTCCTAAGATGGTAATAGGAAGTGCTCTGTATAAAAATTGTTTTTTCATATTATTCAGTCTTTTTTTCTATAAATTTTATTGGTTTTATTTTCTCTTGAAGATATTGGAAAATGGTATATAATACAGGAATAACAAATACTCCAATGATTGTACCGATTAACAAACCAAAAGCAGCTCCTGTACCAATAGATCGGTTTCCAATATATCCAACTCCATTAGCAAAAACAAGAGGCATTAACCCTAAGATGAAAGCAAACGAAGTCATTAAAATTGGTCTTAAACGGGCTTTAGCACCATTAATAGCAGATTCTGCAATAGTTTCTCCATGTCTTCTACGTTGAACAGCAAACTCTACAATTAGAATTGCATTTTTGGCAAGTAAACCAACCAACATGACGAGGGCAATTTGAAAATAAATGTTGTTTTCTAAGCCAGCAATTTTTTGAGCTAAAAATGCGCCCATAATACCTGTTGGTAAAGATAAAATTACAGCAAACGGTAACATGTAACTTTCGTACTGAGCAGAAAGTAAAAAGTAAACAAATACAACAACTAAAATAAAAATCATTACTGTTTGTGATCCAGCATTAATTTCTTCACGAGAAAGACCTGTAAAGTCAATTCCGTAGCTTGATGAAAGTTTTTCTTGTGCTACTTCCTGAATAGCATGAATAGCATCTCCAGAACTGAATCCAGGTTTTGGTGCTCCAGTAATGTTAGATGAGGTAAATAAATTGTAACGATTAATTGATTGTGGACCGTATACTTTTTTCAGGTTTACAAATTGCGTTACAGGAGTCATTTCTCCAGATGCAGTTCTTACATATAGTTCGTTTAAACTATTTACATCAGAACGGTATTCTGGTAAAGACTGTACCATAACACGGAATTGTTTTCCGAAACGAGTAAAGTCGGCTGCGTAGATTCCTCCAATATATCCTTGTAAAGCAGAGAAAATATCACTTACTAATACGCCAGATTCTTTTGCTCTAGCAACATTTAAATCAATTTCATATTGTGCATAGTTTGTGTTAAATGACGACTGAGCATACATTATCTCAGGTCTCTCAGTTAATGCAGCTAAATATTCTTTTGATTTAGCGTCAAAATCAGTTAATGAACCTCCAGAGCGATCTAATAATTTTAATTCAAAACCAGAAGACATACCAAAACCTGGTATACTTGGCGGTTGGAAGAAAATCATTTTTGCATCTTGAAATTGCGTTGCAGCTAAACCAAATAATTTACCAATTACTACATCGGTAGCCAAATCTGGAGTAGTTCTTTCAGCAAAATCTTTTAGTTTAATAAGTACCATTCCGTAATTACTACCAGATCCACTAATGAATGAGAATCCAGAAGCAACTGTTACAGCATCAATACCAGGAATTTGTTGTGCCATTGTTGAAAACTGTTGTTGTAAACTAGCAACACGGTCTTGAGAAGCACCAGCAGGTAACTCAATATTACCCATAATAAATCCTCTATCTTCATTAGGTACAAATCCAGTAGGCATTGTTTTAGCAGCATAGTATGTTCCGCCTAAACAAGCTAGTAAAATTACAAACGTAACCCATTTGTGCTTTAATAAGAATTTAAAACCATTACCATATTTATGAGTAACTTTATTAAAAGCTATGTTAAATGCTGTAAAAAATCTTTGTAGAAAATTTTGCTTATGATGCTCATCTGCATTATGTGGTTTTAAAAACATAGCACATAAAGCAGGACTTAATGTTAATGCGTTTACGGCCGAAATTAAAATGGCGATAATTAATGTAATACCAAATTGTTTGTAGAATACTCCCGTTGGTCCGCTAATAAATGTTACAGGTATAAACACCGCAGCCATTACCAATGTAATAGATACAATAGCTCCCGAAATTTCATCCATTGTATTGATACTTGCAGTCATGGCATCTTCACCTGTTTCTTCCATTTTAGCATGAACGGCTTCAACCACCACAATAGCATCATCTACTACAATACCGATGGCGAGCACTAATGCAAATAGCGTTAATAAGTTTAATGAAAAACCAAAAATATTTAGGAAAAAGAATGTACCAATAATTGCAACAGGAACGGCAATTAACGGAATTAATGTTGAACGAAAGTCTTGTAAAAAGATATATACAACAAAGAAAACCAAGATAAAAGCTTCAATTAAAGTATGTACTACTTTGCTGATTGACGCATCTAAGAATTCGTTGGTATCCATCAAAATTTTATATTGAATACCAGTAGGGAAGTTTTTAGATAATTCTCCTAATTCTTTGTGTAATTCTTCAATAATTTCTTGAGCGTTAGATCCTGGTGTTTGATAAATAGCCATTGCTACAGCAGGATTTCCATTAAGAGCCGATTTTCCTGAATAAGTCATCGAACCTAATTCAATATTAGCTACATCAGCTAAACGAAGTACTTGCCCATTACTTAATGACTTAATTACAATACCTTCATATTGTTCTTGTGTTTTGTATTTTCCGCTATATTTAATTACATATTGAAATGCTTCACCGTTGTTTTCGCCTAATTGTCCTGCGGCAGCTTCCAAACTTTGTTCATTCAATACTCTTACAACATCAGCAGGTACTAATCCATAAGCTTTCATTTTAGCAGGATCAATCCAAATACGCATTGAATAGTTACGCGCTCCAAATGCAGATGCATCTCCAACTCCGTTTACACGTTTTAGTTCTGGAATTACGTTGATATTCATGTAGTTTTGAATATATGTAGCGTTATAATCTGGATTTGTAGAATAAAACGAAACGAACATCAAAGCACTTGTTTGTTGCTTTTGTGTAGTTACACCAGATCTTGTTACTTCTGCCGGTAATAAAGGCGTAGCTCTTGCTACACGGTTTTGTACGTTTACAGAAGCAATATCTGGATCAACCCCTTGTTTGAACACAACTTGAATGGATGCACTACCATCATTACTTGCTGTTGAAGTAATGTAGTCCATGTTTTCCACCCCGTTTACTTGTTCTTCAATAGGAATGATAACACTTTGCATTACAGTTTCTGCATTGGCACCAGGGTAGCTAGCGGCAATTTGAACTGTAGGTGGGGCAATATCTGGATACTGCGTTACGGGTAACGCTTGTAATCCAAGTACCCCCATAATTACTATAAGGATAGAAATTACTGTAGATAATACAGGTCTTTCAATGAAAGTTTTTAACATAATTTAGAATGTTTTTTGAATTCCGTCGTTAATCGATTCAAAACTTACTGGTTTAGGAGTAATAGCTGTTCCGCTGCGTAAAGTACCAAGTCCTTTTCCTATAATAGTTTCGCCTTTAGTTACTCCAGACTGTATAATAGCTAGATTGTTTACTCTATTTGAAATTTGTATAATTGCTTCTTTTGCAGTATCATTTTCAACTTTATACACATAGTTTTTTCCTTGTCTTTCATATGTTGCTGATTCAGGAACAACTAATACGTTTTTGTGTGTTTCAGGAAGCAATAAAGTACCGCTATTTCCATTACTTAAAAGTTTTTCTTGATTCGGAAATGCTGCGCGCACTTGTACGGTTCCTGTTGTAGGGTTTATTTGCCCACTTATAGTTTCTATTTTACCTTTATGTTGATAAGTAGCTCCATTTGCTAATTTTAATTCTACTTCAGGTAAATTTTTCAATTTGTCTTTTAATGTTTTTCCTTCAATTTTTTCTAAGAAATTAAAGTATTCTTTTTCATTCATTGAAAAATAAGCAAACACTTCATTGTCTTCAGAAACTACAGTTAATGGAGATTGATCATTTGGCGATACCAAAGTTCCTTCTCTAAATGCAATTGCTCCAACAATTCCGTCTATTGGGCTTCTTATGATCGAAAAATCTATATTAGCATTGATGCTATTATATTGTGCCTTTGCAGAAGCTAATTGACCTTTTGCACTTGCTAAGTTAGCTTTAGCTGTTTCTAATTGTACGTTGCTCACAATTCCTTTTTCTACAAGAGGAATTAGTTTATCTACATTTACCTGAGCAGCGTTTACCTGAGCTTCAGCTGTTCTGATTCCTGCTTTTGCAGCGTCAGCATTTTGTGTTAATATATTTGTTTCTAAACGAAATAAAGGTTGGCCTTTTTTTACAACAGTTCCTTCGTCAACATATACTTCAACAATGTATCCGCTTATTTTTGCACGCACACTACTGTTTACCTTTCCCTGCAATGTTGTTGGAAAAGAAGAATAACCTACAACATCCTGAGTAGGTATTTGTATAACGTCGTATGGTATTGGCCCATTTGCTCCTTGTTTTTGATCTTTTTTTCCGCATGATAATACTGCAAATGATAAAGATCCAATAACGATGGTTTTTAAATAACGTTTCATATAGATTACTGGTTTATACTATTTAAATTGTCTATGGTTTTAGCAATGTTTTGCTCGCTTTTTTTAAGATGGTCGATATAAATATCCATTTTCTTTTGGCAGTTTATGGTGTTTACAACACCTTCGTCCACCAAATCTTTTAGTTTTAAAGTAAGGCTACATTCTTTGATTAAAACATTTTTTATTATTTCTAAACGATTGATAATAAAATTAGGATTTAGACGAAAAAATCTTTTTCTCTCTTCAATCTTTGTGAAATGTTCAATTTGATTGTTTGATATTAAGAGATTTAAACTTGTAGAAACAGAACTTTTACTAGCATGTAGTCGTTCTACTAGTTCGTCAAATGTTACACCGCCTCTGTTGTTGTTAAATAGAATGTAGGTGTAAATTTGTGCAGTTAATGGAGAGAAGTTATAAACCATCTCATGGTGTGCACAAAAGTCCTGAAAAAGGTCTACTAATCTCTGGTCTTCTTTCATGTTTTTTAAATTGATGAAAAATTTTCAGCTGCAAATATACGGTTGGTTTTGTTATTACCGAACTAATCAAACTTAAAAAATTCTTAAATGTTAAATTTAAATATTGTAATTGCGTGATAATATTTCTAAATCGATTTAAGTTTTTGATTTTTAGTTTTTTGAAAAAATGAGATAATAATTTGTGCAACATAAATAATTGATTGGAAGATATTTTTGTTGAAAAACTTAACTTGATTATGGATAGAAAGTAAAATAGTTTAAATAAAAACTACACTACCTAGGTAAATGCTATATTGTTGAAAATGAATAAGAAGACTGAATAAAATATTTTGCTTACAATATTTGGTTATTGCTAGGATAGAATGCTTAAATAAAAAATGTTTTTTTTGTTGCATAAAAACTCAAAATAATATTATATTTGCATCCACAAATGCGGAAGTAGCTCAGTTGGTAGAGCTCCAGCCTTCCAAGCTGGTTGTCGCGAGTTCGAGCCTCGTCTTCCGCTCCAAAAACTTGATGAAAGTTTTCAAAT
>JASLED010000046.1 GCA_030151255.1 Flavobacterium sp. | reverse complement strand
AGCGGAGAAAGAGGGATTCGAACCCCCGGACCTGTTACAGTCAACAGTTTTCAAGACTGCCGCAATCGACCACTCTGCCATTTCTCCAAACGAATACTTTCGTTCTGTATTGCGAGTGCAAATATAGCGCTATTGTTGAGTTTGACAAACTTTTGAACTAAAAAAAAACAAACTTTTTGTGAGTTTTAGTATAACTTGTTTATAGTTAGTAAATTAATACGGTAAATTTTTTTGGGTTTCTTTTGCCTTGTTGGGTGCTTTTGCGTTAGATGCACTATTTTTTAGCTGATAAGTCTGTAGTTTTTGGTGTGGTTTTCTAGTGTTTAGAATAATATAGTTATTTTTGTAGTAGATATAAATAAACAGAATAACTATGAAAAATATAGGCTGGATAGGGCTTGGCAATATGGGCAACCCCATGGCAAGCAACCTAATAAAGGCTGGGTATAGCTTGTTTGCCTATTGCAGAAATAACAATGCAAACAAAGAAATTATAACAGAGCATAACGCCACCCCTGTATTTGATTGGCATGAGTTGGTGCAAAATACCGAGGTATTGTTTGTTACCTTACCAGACGATGCCGCTGTGCTAGAGGTAGCAAATCAATTGTTAGCTACGGCTATAGCGGGCAAAACCATTGTAAATAGCAGCACAATATCGCCTGGTTTGGCAGCTCAGTTGCATGTAGCCTTTGCTGGTAAGCAGGCTTTTTATGTAGATGCGCCAGTGTCTGGTAGTGTAAAACCCGCGCAAGACGGCACATTGTTGTTTTTAATAGGTGCATCACAAAGCGCGTGCACCGAATTAGCACCTTTGTTTGAGTGCATGGGTAAGCAAACGTTTTATTTAAACGAGCCAGGCAATGGTAGTAAGGCTAAGTTGGCAATAAACTATTATATGAGTGTATTGGTGCAAGGACTGGCAGAAACTGTGCAATTTGCAGCCGATAATGGCATAGATAAAACCTTGATGACGGCTATTGTAAATGAGAGTGCATGCGGATCGGGTATGAGTAAAATTAAAACGCCTAGTATTATAACAAACAATTATCCGGCGGCTTTTCCGTTAAAGTTTATGCTAAAGGATATAAGGCTTACACAAAATGAAGGTTGGCATACGCCAATGTTGCAAGCTGTAGAACAAGCCTATGCCGAGGCAAATGCCAGTGGTTTGGCAGAACAAGATTTAATGGCAGTAATACAAACAGTAAAAAACACGTAAAGAGATGAACACACTACAATCTAGCATTGAACAAGCATGGGATAACCGTGCACTTTTGCAAAACGAAGCAACTCAACAAGCTATTAGAGAGGTAATAGAACTATTAGACAGCGGAAAATTGAGAGTAGCAGAGCCTTTAGAGGGAAAATGGGTGGTGCACGAGTGGATAAAAAAGGCAGTTGTTTTGTATTTTCCTATTCAGGAAATGAAAACAATTGAGGTGGGAATATTTGAATATCACGATAAAATGCCGCTAAAAACAGATTATGCAAGCAAAGGAGTACGCGTGGTGCCAAATGCAGTGGCAAGACATGGTGCGCATATTGCTAAGGGGGTTATTCTAATGCCGTCTTATGTAAATATAGGGGCTTTTGTAGATGAAGGAACTATGGTTGATACTTGGGCAACAGTAGGGTCTTGTGCGCAAATAGGCAAGAACGTGCATTTGTCTGGCGGAGTAGGTATTGGCGGAGTATTAGAGCCATTGCAAGCCGCACCAGTTATTATTGAAGACAATGCTTTTGTAGGTTCTCGTTGTATTGTGGTAGAGGGTGTGCATGTGGGTAAAGAGGCAGTTTTGGGTGCTAATGTGGTACTTACAGCTTCTACAAAAATTATAGACGTATCTGGTAGTGAGCCAAAAGAATATAAGGGCTATGTGCCAGAAAGGTCGGTAGTTATTCCGGGGTCATATACAAAACAGTTTCCTGCTGGAAATTATCAGGTGCCTTGTGCTTTAATTATCGGACAGCGAAAAGCATCAACAGATTTAAAAACATCGTTAAATGATGCATTACGCGAATATAATGTTTCGGTATAGCTCATTATTGATTTTTTAGAATAATATTTGCACCTTCAAAAAACTTACTTATTTACCAAAAATATGAATACTGTTTTTTCTAAGAGTTTGAGGCTTTTTGCTTTGAGATTCTTGTTGATATTTGCTTTTTATCAAGTAATCCGATTTGGGTTTTACTTTTACAACAGTCACTTGTTAGATCCATTGTCTATGAAGATGATTTTGGGAGGAATCCGCTTTGACTTGGCTGCACTTGGTTTTATCAATATAGCTTTTGCATTGTTGCATTTATTTCCAGGCAAATTTCAGACGAATAAAAGGTATCAACAAGTGTTGTTGTATAGCTTTTACATTGTAAATGTATTTGTGCTATGCTTAAATTTTGTTGATTATGAGTATTTTAAATTTATAGGTAGAAGAAGTACTTATGCATTTATAACGGCATCTGGTATGGAAAATGAATTGCCAGGATTGCTGAAGAATTTTATTGTAGATTATTGGTGGATTCCGTTGTTTATTGCTATTACATGGGTTTCTTTTTGGTTGATATACCGAAAAATAGACTACAGAATATTGCATAGTACGTTTAATTTTAAGCAATTAACCGTTGCTATTTTAGTTACAGGTATCTTGTTGGTATTGGGCAGGGGAGGTTTGCAACCCAAACCTATCCGATTGGTAGATGCAGCAGAATATGGCGGACTTAAGAATACGGCCCTAGTACTCAATACACCATTTTCGGTATTAAAAACAATGGGGAGCAAAGAGGTATTGCGCGAGTATAACTTTTATGCACCAGAAGAGTTGGGCAAGGTGTTTGATCCGGTGCAAACTTTTGCGTATGATACTGCTAATAAGAAGAATGTTGTATTGCTTATTGTAGAGAGTTTTGGTCGCGAAAATATGAATAGAGGACTTACTCCTTTTATGGATTCGTTGGCTAATAACAGCTACTTTTTTGAAAATGGCTTTGCTAATGGCAAGGTGTCTATTGATGCTGTGCCGTCTTCTATTTCGAGTATTCCGAGTTTAATGGACCGCACATTTATAACCTCTAGCTATGCGTTAAACCACGTATATCCGTTACCTAAGATATTAAATGATAATGGTTATTATACTGCTTTCTTTCATGGAGCGTTTAACGGAAGTCAAAACTTTGATCAATATGCCAATGTAGCAGGGTTTAAAGCGTATTATGGTAAAAATGAATATGAAGGTCCGGATGCATTTGATGGAACTTGGGGGATATTTGATGAGGAGTTTATGCAGTTTTTTGCTGATAAATTAGATACGTTTCAGGCGCCTTTCTTTTCTACTTTATTCACTATATCGTCTCATAGTCCGTACACAATTCCAGATAAGTATAAAAACAAATTTCCGAAAGGAGAGGCAGATATTCATGAGTCTATTGCGTATGCAGATTATGCATTGCAACAGTTTTTTGAAACCGCAAAGCATAAACCATGGTATAAGAATACTATTTTTATTATAGTTGCCGATCATACTTCTTCAGAGCCATTAGAAGAAAAATGGAAAACAAATGTGGGGAAATTCAGAATACCTATTTTGTTTTTAGCACCTGGAGATGAGTCAATTCCAATTGAGAGAGTAGAGAAAAACTTTCAACAAATAGACATTTTACCAAGTTTAATGGATTATTTGCAGTTGAATACAAAGGTGGTTTCATTTGGAAAATCGTATAAGTCAGATAAGAATTTTGCGGTAAGCTACTTGAATAATATTTACAATTACGTAAATGACGATTATTATTTAGCTTTTGATGGTACAAAATCGTTGGGCTTGTATAATTGGAAAGTAGATCCGGAAATGAAGAATAATTTGCTAAGTAAGCAACCCGAACAGGTAGAAGCAATGGAAAGGTTTGTAAAAGCATACATTCAGTCGTTTAATAATAGAGTAATTAATAATCAGTTAGTGCCTTAATAAAATAAAAGGACAACAATAAAATACAGATAAAATGGGAATTAGTGGATTAGTTATTACATTCAATGAAGAGAAAAACATCGGAAAATGTATTGATTCTCTAATGCAGTATTGTGATGAGGTAATTGTAATTGACTCAAACAGTAAAGACAGTACAGTTGAAATAGCTAAAGCGAAAGGAGCAAAGGTGTATTTGCAAGCATACTTAGGAGATGGACCACAACGCACATATGGCTTGCAATTTTGTAAGAATGATTGGATTATGAACTTGGATGCGGATGAGTTTTTGGATATTGATGCATTGAATTTTATTAAAAAGAAAGAGTATTTTACTGAGAATTATGATGGATATCGTTTTAGAGTAAAGAACTTTTTGGGTAATAAATTGATTGACTTTTCGGGTTGGTACCCAGATGCTAAGGTTCGATTTTTTAATAAAAAAACAGCTACTCCATCTGAGGATATGACACATCAATACATTGTTACAACAAATGAAACAACAGTAAAAGTGCATATTTTGCATTATGGATGGCAAACCTACAAGCAAGTAATTGAAAAAAAGAATCAATATTCTACTTGGGCAGCACAGCAAATGTTTGAAAAAGGAAAGAAAGTATCTTCCTTTAAACCAGTATTGAATGGATTGGTAGCTTTTGTTCGTTGTTATTTCTTTAAAAAAGGATTTTTGAACGGAATTGATGGGTTAGCATTTGCAAGTATTCAATCTTTTTTCTCGTTTATTAAGTATGTTAAATTAATTAGGTTGCATAATAAGGTTTTAAATAAATAGTTTTATATTTTTAACCAATTATATTAATAAGGGATTTTGATGAAACTGAGTGTTATTATATTAACATATAACGAAGAAAATTATATAGCAGATGCTATAAAATCAGTAAGTTTTGCCGATGAAATTATTGTGGTAGATAGCTACAGTACAGATAAAACGGTTGAAATTGCCCAATCGATGAATTGCGTAATATTTCAAAATCCGTTCAAAAACTTTTCTAGTCAGCGCAATTTTGGTTTGCCTTATGCTCATGGCAAATGGGTGCTTTTTCTTGATGCAGATGAAAGAATTTCGGAAGAATTAGGTAAAGAAATTCAACGAGTAATTTCGGAAGAATCCAGTTTTACAGGTTATAAACTTCGTTTTCCTCATTATTTCATCAATCGCTTTCTTTTTCAAAAGGCAGATAAGGTACTTCGTTTAGTATATAATAAAGATGTGTATTATACTGGAGATGTACATGAAAAATTGCAAATTGCCGAAGGCGAAATAGGTGTTTTAAAACCTCATGTAATACATTTAACGTACAAAGGTATTTTTCATTATTTAGGTAAAAAAGATTCGTATGCTTGGTTTCAGGCAAGTGAATTGGCAAAACGCAAGAAAAAAGTAAAGTATTATCATTTGGTATTTAAGCCTTTTTATCGCTTTTTTCATATTTATTTTATAAAGCGTGGTTTTTTAGACGGAATACCTGGTTTGGCTGGCGCATCATATGATGCTTATGGCGTTTTTGCGCGTTATGTAAAAATAATGTTGATAGAGAGAGATTTAAAATAATTTACCAAAGGCTAATTTCCATTTGAATAAAAACATACTTTCAGAACCTTTAATATCTATTCGGTTTATTTCATAGTTGTTTTTAAAAGGAAAAGCGTTTATTTTATTGCCTATGCGCAATGCATATTGAATATTGTGCTTTTTTAATTGAGAAAAGAAAGCTGATTTTTGCGGTTCTTTTCGGGGGAAATTTCCAAAAGGATAAGCTAAAATAGGAGATACTTTTAACTGATTTTCGTCAATTATTTGTTTACTTAAAATAAAATCTTCCTCCACTTCTTTTGATGTAAGAGAAGCATATGGACGATGCAAATAAGAGTGATAACCTAACTCAATTGAAGCAGGAAGTGATTTAATTTGTTCAATATTCATTATCGGTTCAGTGCCATTGTTCCATTCATCTGATTTACCAATATAGAAGAAAGGAATAAAAAAAGAAGCTTTCATGTTATATTTTTCTAATAACGGTACGGCTAAATCTAATTGATTAATAGTCATATCGTCAAACGTAAGTATTACAATACGTTCTTTACTTTTGCTATATTGATCTAACTCTTTGAAGTGAATAGTTTTATATCCTTTTTTTAGAAGATATTGTAATTGTTGTTCAAAATCAGCAATTTTTACAGAAAACGGAGCAGGAGCATCCGTGTTTTTTAAAATATTGTGATACATGAGTAAAGGTAATTTTTTCATATAGCGCTAGTATTATTACTTGCAAATATACTGTTTTAACATATAATTTTTTTAACATTGTAAATTATATACAAGTAGATGACAAAGTTTACATTAACAACCATTTATCAATCTGAAATAACACTTAGCACATGGCTAAACGAGGTGAAACCATTTATAGCACAACTTGTGGTTATTGTTCCAATAGCGCACAGAAATAAGATTGATGCAACAGGAGTTGAATTGCCTATAAAATGGATTGATATTGAAGAAGAAAATGTTTATGCTGATTATTTGCAGGCAATTGTGCAGTTTAAAAATGAATGGGTAATTACTTGTGGTATGAATACAAAATTAATACCTGCTTTTTTTGAAGAACTGAACTCTAAGATAACGCTGAGTCAAAATAGCAATAAAAGTTTTGTTGTATATCCAACTGAAGTAAATTTTATAGGAAGAAAATTAAATTATGGCGGTTTTTTAAAAGAGCCAACCATCATTTGTTATCATAAAAATAATATTCTTTCAAGTAATTCAATTAGTAAAGAAAAATTGAAATATCAGTCTACAGAATGGTTTGCTCAAACTTATGATAATTTACAATTATCTTTCATTTGGGCAGAGCAAATAACAAGTCAATTGCTTTATAATCAGAATAAAAAAAACAGATATTATCGTTTTTTTACTGTTCCTTTGGGTACACTTATTTATAGATGGATTTTAAAAGGTGGATTTCTTGATGGAAAAGAAGGATTTTCATTATCCTATTTATATGCTTTAAAAGGACTAAATCGAGAATTATTTTTGTGGAAAAAGCACAATAATATTTCATAGTCCAAAACACAAATAATACAATATTAAATAATGAAATATACTGGTAATTTATTAATTGTTTTTTTGCTTTTACTTTTTGCAAATTGTAGAGCAGATTTGGATTTTGAGCCAATGACAAGTAAAGTTGAAGTATCGCATGATATTGTGTATTTAGACACTGTTTTTTCTTCTCAACGTTCTACGAGTATTGTATTTAAAATTTATAACAGAAGCAATAAAAATATTTTAATTCCAAATGTAAAGTTAGAGCAAGGAAGTGCTTCCAATTTTGAGTTAATTGTAAACGGAAAATCAAACAAGAGTTTTACTAACGTACAACTTTTAGCAAAAGATAGTTTATCAGTTTTTATTAATGTAAATCCTCATGTGTTTTCAAACAATACAAAAGAGCATTTGTATACAGATAATTTACAAATTATTGGAGGATCAACCGAGCAAAAAATTCCACTAATTACACTTGTAAAAGATGCTCATCTATTATTGCCAAATAAAAATTTGGATGGAAATTTACAAAAAATTCAAATTGAAGAAAATAAACTTGTAGAAGGTTTTTATTTAACAGAAACAGATAATAATACAATTGTTATATCTGCAGATAAACCTTATGTTATATACGGATATGCTATTATTCCTGAAGGAAAAAAGATGTTGATAGAAGCCGGAGCACAACTTTATTTCTATAAAAATTCGGGCATTATTGGATTAAAAGGTAGCAGCATTCAAGCTAATGGAACGCTGACAAAACCGATTATTTTTAGAAATGATAGATTAGATATTGCGTATCGCTATCTAGCAGGACAATGGTCGGGTATTCGACTAAACGAGCCAAAGCAAAGTAATTTTGATAATGTAAGCATAGAAAATGCTAAAATTGGCTTGCACATCAATAAAGGAGAAGAAATTGTATTGCACAATGTTCAATTTTACAATCATACATATCACGGTATTTTAGCTAATGGAGCAAATTTACACGCAACAAATCTTGTGGTGGCACATACAGAAGATGCCAGTGTAGTTGTAACAGAAGGCGGAAATTATAGTTTTCAGCATACAACAATTGTAAATTATGGTATTAGGCCCAATCAAGTAGCTTTATTGGTTGATGAACAAGAAAAAAGCTTTGAACAAATTAAAGTTCAAAACAGCTTATTATTTTCGGCAGGAAGAAAAAGTTTATCAGCAAATATCAAAAACTGGAACGTTATTTTATTTCAAAATAATGCCTTAAAAGATGGTGATTCGTCATCGTCTTTATTAGAAATCTATAAAAATGAAAACATATTTGCTCAAACAGTTTGGATGCCTTATTCAAATAGTTTTGTAATTGATTTTTTAAAACCAAAAGAAAATGTATTCATTTATACAGATAAAATGCAAGAGTTTTTAGGAAAAGGAAAGCTTTTTGTTGCGTCAGAAATTCCATTTGATGCAAGCGGAATTCAACGTCAGCAAGCGCCAGATTTAGGTGCTTATCAACACAAAAAACAGAGCAAAGAATAATTTTTAAATTCTCTTTTTTTAAGCTACTTTTGTGCATTACAACAACAACTAATACTTTTATCGTAATGATTTATTTCTTCGAAAACCCTTCGAAAAAGTTCTATACTGTGCAAGTAGAGAACGGATTATCTTCAGAGGATATTCAAAAGTTAAATTGGCTATTTGGCAATGCCAAGCACATAGACCAATCAACAATTCAAGCAGATTTTGTAGGCCCTCGTGCAACTATGGTTACTCCTTGGAGTACGAATGCTGTTGAAATTACTCAAAATATGGGTATTCAAGGTATTGTTCGAATTGAGGAATTTTCTAAATTGGAAGATGCAGGAGATTTTGATCCAATGTTGTCTCAAAAATACAACAGTCTTAATCAGGATATTTTCTACTTCGATATTCAACCAGAAGAAATTATTTATATCGACGATATTGCTGCTTATAATCAGCAAGAAGGTTTGGCTTTAAATGAGGAAGAAATTGCTTATTTAAACGATTTATCAACTAAAATTGAAAGAAAATTAACTGACTCAGAGGTTTTTGGATTTTCGCAAGTAAACTCAGAACACTGTCGTCATAAAATTTTCAACGGAACTTTCGTAATTGATGGAGAAGAACAACCTACTTCTTTATTCAAATTAATTAGAAAAACATCAGAAACAAATCCAAACGATATTGTTTCAGCATATAAAGATAACGTTGCTTTTGTAAAAGGACCACGAGTAACACAGTTTGCACCAAAATCGGCAGATAAGCCAGATTTTTATGCAGAAACTGATTTTGACTCAGTAATTTCATTAAAAGCAGAAACACATAACTTCCCAACAACTGTAGAGCCATTTAATGGTGCTGCAACAGGTTCGGGAGGAGAAATTAGAGATAGATTAGCAGGTGGTCAAGGTTCATTACCATTGGCAGGAACGGCAATTTATATGACTTCTTATTCTCGCTTGGAAGAAAATCGTCCGTGGGAGAATGCAATGGAAGAAAGAGCTTGGTTGTACCAAACGCCAATTGATATTTTAATCAAAGCTTCTAACGGAGCTTCTGATTTTGGAAACAAATTTGGCCAACCATTAATTACAGGATCAATCCTTACGTTTGAGCACGAAGAAGAGGCACGCAAATTAGGATTCGATAAAGTAATTATGCAAGCAGGAGGTATTGGTTACGGAAAATTAGACCAAGCCTTAAAACACAAACCATCAGAAGGTGATCAGGTGGTTATTTTAGGAGGAGAAAACTACCGTATTGGAATGGGAGGAGCAGCAGTTTCTTCAGCAAATACCGGAGCTTTTGGATCGGGAATTGAGCTAAATGCCATTCAACGTTCAAATCCTGAAATGCAAAAACGTGCAGCAAATGCCATCAGAGGATTGGTAGAAGCAGAGCACAACCCAATTGTTTCTATTCACGATCACGGTGCAGGTGGACATTTGAATTGTTTGTCTGAATTGGTAGAAGAAACAGGAGGAAAGATTGATTTAGACAGATTGCCAGTAGGAGATCCTACGTTATCTGCTAAAGAAATTATCGGAAACGAATCTCAAGAAAGAATGGGATTGGTAATTGGGCAAAAAGACATCGAAACTTTAGCAAGAATTGCTGAGCGAGAAAGAGCGCCAATGTACACGGTAGGAGAAATTACAAACGATCACCGTTTTACGATAGAATCTGAAACAAACGGAGCAAAACCAATGGATTTTGCTATTGAAGATATGTTTGGAAGTTCGCCAAAAACAATTATGGATGATCAAAAAATTGAGCGTATTTATACTGATTTGGATTATTCTGTAGCTAACGTATCAACTTATTTGGATCAATTGTTACAATTAGAGGCAGTGGCTTCTAAAGATTGGTTGACTAATAAAGTAGACCGTTGTGTGGGTGGACGCGTAGCAAAACAACAATGTACAGGACCTTTACAATTGCCTTTGAACAACTTAGGGGCAATGGCTTTAGATTTTAAAGGAAAAGAAGGAATTGCAACAACAGTTGGGCACGCACCAGTAGTAGCATTAGTAGATCCTGCAGCAGGAAGTAGAAACGCTATTGCAGAAGCATTGTCTAATATTGTTTGGGCGCCGTTAAAAGAAGGAATTAAAAATGTTTCTTTATCAGCCAACTGGATGTGGGCTTGTAACAATCCAGGAGAAGATGCTCGCTTGTACGAGGCAGTAAAAGCTTGTTCTGATTTTGCAATTGAATTAGGAATCAATATTCCAACAGGAAAAGATTCATTATCAATGAAGCAAAAATACCCGAACGATGAGGTAATTGCTCCAGGAACAGTGATTATTTCTGCAGCGGCAAACTGTACAGATATTACAAAAATTGTTGAACCAACGTTAAAGAAATCAGCAGGTTCAATTTATTATATCAACCTTTCTAAAGATGCGTTTAAATTAGGAGGTTCTTCTTTTGCACAAATTTTAAATAAAATTGGACAAGAAGTGCCTACGATTACCGATGCAGCTTATTTTAAAAATGCATTTAATGCTATTCAGGAATTAGTAGCGAATGAGCAAATTGCAGCAGGACACGATATTGGAAGTGGAGGATTAATCACTTCTTTATTAGAAATGACGTTTGCTGATGTAAACTTAGGAGCAAAATATGACCTTACTGCATTGAATGAAAAAGATACAGTAAAAGCGTTGTTTAACGAAAATATCGCTTTAATTGTTCAGGCAAAAGACGATGCTACTTTTGAGCAAGCGTTAGCAGCAAAAGGAGTAGAAGCAGTAAAAATTGGAACAGTTACTACAGATGAAAAAGTATCGTTTACGAACGGAAGCGATTCATTTGAGTTCAGCGTACCAACAATTAGAGATACTTGGGCTAAAACATCGTATTTGTTAGACCAAAAACAAACGAAAAACGGAAAGGCAACAGATCGTTTCAACAATTATAAAGCACAGCCATTAAACTTTACTTTCCCAACTCAATTCGACGGAAAAAAACCAGCTATTGACGCGTCTAAACCAAGACCAAAAGCTGCAATTATCCGCGAAAAAGGAAGTAACTCAGAAAGAGAAGTGGCTAATGCAATGTACTTAGCAGGTTTTGACGTAAAAGACGTGCATATGACTGACCTTATTTCTGGAAGAGAAACGTTAGAAGATATTCAATTTATTGGAGCAGTTGGAGGATTCTCTAACTCTGACGTTTTAGGTTCGGCAAAAGGATGGGCAGGTGCATTTATGTACAACGAAAAAGCAAATACAGCTTTAAAGAATTTCTTTGCAAGAAAAGATACGTTGTCGGTAGGTATTTGTAACGGATGTCAGTTGTTTATGGAGTTGGAATTAATCAACCCAGAGCACGCAGTACACGGAAAAATGCAACACAACGATTCTCAAAAACACGAAAGTAACTTTACATCAGTAACTATTCAGGAGAATAATTCAGTAATGTTATCTACGTTAGCAGGAAGTACATTAGGCGTTTGGATTTCTCATGGAGAAGGTAAATTCAATTTACCGGAAACAGAAGACAAGTACAATATTGTAGCAAAATATGCTTATGATGCTTATCCTGCAAACCCAAACGGATCTGACTTTAATACAGCAATGATGTGTGATACAACAGGACGTCACTTGGTAATGATGCCACATATTGAGCGTTCGTTGTTCCAATGGCATTGGGCAAATTATCCTGAAGGAAGAAAAGACGAAGTTTCTCCTTGGATGGAAGCATTTGTTAATGCACGCAAATGGATTGAAGAGAATAAATAATTATACTAAAAAAATCCCGAAACGAAAGTTTCGGGATTTTTTTAGTATATGATTAGAAATTAGGGCTGAGTTTGAATGCAGTTTTATTAATTTAAAATCTCATTTTTTGAATTCGTATAGCATTTAAAATAGCCAATAAAGCTACACCAACATCAGCAAAAACAGCTTCCCACATATTGGCTAAACCGCCTGCACCTAAAAGTAAAACAACTACTTTTATTGATAATGCTAGCACAATATTTTGAATAACAATTTTTCTTGTTGCTTTTCCTATTTTAATTGCTGTGGCAATTTTTGATGGTTGATCGGTTTGTATTACCACATCGGCAGTTTCTATCGCAGCATCACTGCCTAAAGACCCCATAGCTATCCCAATATCGCTAAATGCTAATGCAGGAGCATCATTTATTCCATCGCCAACAAAAGCAATTGTCGATTTTGGATGTGCTACTTTTAGAAGTTTAATTTGGGTTAATTTATCTTCGGGCAATAAATCGCCAATAGCTAAATCGATATTGTTTTCTTTTGCTATTTTTTGTGTAATTGCTGTTTTATCTCCACTTAATATCACAGTTTGTTTTACGCCCAATTGTTTTAATTCAGTAATTGTTTTTTTTGTATCAGGTTTTACTTTATCTGCAATAATCACGTATCCAGCAAATAGATTATCTATAGCCACTAGAATTGTTGTTTCTGGAATAGAATTAATGGCGGAAGGATAATCAATTTGATATTGCTTTAATAAAGCCGTATTTCCTGCTAAAATAGTTTTATTATTTACAATGCCAATTAATCCTTTTCCTGCAATTTCACTTACTTGTGTTGCTATATACTGTGAAGAAAAATAGGAAGTGATTGCTTTTGCGATTGGATGAGTTGATTGCTGTTCTATGGCTGACAGATAATCTATAAATACATTTTGATTATTGGTTGTTTCTACTTTTTGAATTTCGAAAATACCTTCTGTAATTGTACCTGTTTTATCCATAACAACACGATCTAATTTAGCCATTAGCTCGAGATAGTTTGAACCTTTAAATAGAATTCCATTTTTAGATGCTGCGCCAATTCCTCCAAAATAACCTAAAGGAACAGAAATTACTAAGGCACATGGACAGGAAATTACTAAAAACACCAAAGCGCGTTCTAGCCATTGTGTGAAAATATAGTTTTCTTGTAAAATAAAATAAGGAATAATGGTTAATAAAACAGCCAATCCAAATATAAGCGGTGTATATATTTTTGCAAATTTTCTAATGTATAATTCTGTTGGAGCTTTGTGTGCACTGGCTTCTTGAACAAGTTTTAAAATTTTTGAAATAGACGTATCTTCATAAAGTTTTGTGGTTTTTATTTCGATAACATTATCAATATTTATCATTCCGGCCAATACAATTTCACCTTTTCGATAGGTTGAAGGTTTGCTTTCTCCTGTTAGGGCAGATGTATTAAAACTGCCTTTTTCTGTAATTAATTCACCATCCAAAGGGATTTTTTTTCCAACTTTTACCTGAACAATTTCTGAGATAAATACTTCTTTTGGATTTATTTCAATAAACTGATTATTTCTTAAAACATTGGCTGTATTTGGACGAATATCTAATAAGGCTTTGATATTATTTCGCGCACGAGTAATAGCTGTGTCTTGAAAAATTTCGCCAATAGTATAAAATATCATTACAGCTACTCCTTCTGGATATTCACCAATTAGAAATGCACCAATAGTTGCAATTGCCATTAATGTAAATTCGGTAAAAAAACTGCCTTTTTTTATCAGTGTATAAGCTTGTTTAATAACAGGAAAACCAACAGGTATATAAGCAATAATATACCATAATAAACGAACGGTATTGTTTTGAGAAAACCATTCGGCATGTATAATAGAATTTAGTATAAATCCAATAATTAGTAAAATTAAACTAAATGCCACTTTATAGTTTGTGGTATTTTTTTGATGTAATGTAGTATTATTTGTTGAAGAACAACTACAGCAATGATTTTCTGTAGTTGCGCTTGTGTTACAATTTTTATCTTGTTTTTTCATATCTGATGTATTTAATCTTCTTCAAAATTAGTTAGATATGTTGGAAAAGCATAATATGTTATCATCTTTGCAACACTGCTACATTTATTTAATATCTACTTTTTTTCATTGTATTTTATAATAATTAACTACACAGTTTATAAGAAATAAATAATGAAAAAACCCTCCTTAATTATCGAATAATTAAGGAGGGTTTTTTAAAATAACTAACTAATTAAAAACGCATACCTACACCAAAACCAATCAACATTGGATCTAGTTTTACTTTAGCTGGTATGTTTAATTCTTCTATACTTGCATTAGGTTGCAATAAATTACTTGCATCAACACTAACATTTGTTTTAAGAAAGAGTTTTTTAAAATCAACGTTAATAAAGAATTTATCGGTAATATCAATATCAAAACCAACTTGATATCCCCAACCTAACTTGTTGTCATATTTAATAGCTTGAGCAGCTCCAGATTTTTCGTTAAAGAAAATAGTATAATTAGCTCCAACTCCTACATATGGTTTAAATACTTCTCCAAATTTATGATGATATTGTACCATTAAAGTTGGTGGTAATAACCATACACTACCTAAATCAACATTTGCTTTTTTTGGTCCACCAACATCTGGTGTGCTAAGATCAGATCCTTTTGTACCTACTGTGTGTCTTGTTGTACCAAGAATAAGTTCTGCAGCAAAGTTTTCTGTAAAGAAATAAGTAAAGTCTAATTCAGGAATAAAGTTTTTATCTACATGTATTTGTCCACCAATAACTCCAATTTCAGCTTTATTATGCGGAATTACACCTACTCCACGTAAGCGCATTTGCCATTTATAATCTTGTTTTTCGGTTGTTTCTGTAACTTCTTGAGCAAAACAAGATCCAGAAATAAGTAATGTTGCTCCTAAAATGTGAAGTAGTATTTTTTTCATAGAAATAAATTTTTAATTATTTAGTAAAAGTACTAATAGCTTCATGATACAAACATGATTTTTATCACTTATTGTATTAGTAATAAGATATTTGCAATTTTTATAATTGTAGAAGTAATAAAGATAAATGTTGATAAAAATGAAAATGTAAGCTAGAAATGTTGTACATTTATATAAATAAAAAAATAACGTATTATGAAAACACTCGTATTAGGAGCCTCTTTAAATGAAGAGTGGTATTCAAACCGGGCAATAAGAATGCTCGTCGATTTTGAGCACGAAGTTGTGGCTCAAGGATCAAATGAAGGTACCGTTGCAGATATTGAAATAGCAACAGAAAGACTGTTTTATGGAGATGTAGATACAATTGCACTATATCTCAATGTTAGAAAACAAGTGGATTTTTATGATTATATTTTAAGTTTAAAACCACGTCGAGTCATCTTTAATCCAGGAACAGAAAACAATGAATTATATGATATTTTAGCACAGAATAACATTAATTATGAAGAGGCTTGTACTTTAATCCTCCTGGGTACCGATCAGTTTTGATGTACTTGTAAACCAAAGTAAAATAATGGTAATTAAAGCGTTAACGATAATTAATTCGTTGTCAAAAACATAACCATTAAATATATTCACCGAATTATTGCTAATCCATAATGTAATAAAAGGTGCAAACAAACAAATGACTGGCACGTAAGTATCTTTCGCTTGTCTTTGTTTAAATAGAAGGGCAAAGGTAAATAAACCCAATAAAGGCCCATACGTATAAGATGCTATTTTAAAAATCATACTCACCACAGAAGCATCATTAATAACATTAAAAATTATAATAACTAAAAACATTAGTATTGAAAAGCCAAAGTGAACAAGTTTTCTTTTCCATACATCAGTACTATTAGGTTTTCTTTTATCCATCGATAAAAAATCAATACAAAACGACGTGGTAAGGGCAGTTAAAGCAGAATCTGTTGTAGCAAATGTAGCAGCGGTAAGCCCTAATAAAAATACCAAAGCCGGAATAATGGTTAGATAATTAAAAGCAATTTCTGGAAATAATAAATCTGTTCGTGGTTTTCCAGTAATCGAATCAATAGGAATTGCTATTCCATTTTTATCAGCATAGATATATAATAATGCACCAATACTCAAGAAAAGTAAGTTAACAAGAATAAAAATACCAGTAAAAGAATACATGTTTTTTTGCGCTTCTTTAATATTCTTACAACTTAGGTTTTTTTGCATTAAGTCCTGATCCAATCCTACCATAGCAATAGTAACAAATATACCGCCTAAGAATTGTTTAGCAAAGTGATAGCGGCTACCCATAAAATCTTCAAAGAAAAATATTTTTGAATATTGACTGTTTTTTACCATTTCAAAAGCTTCAATAGCATTTAATTCTAAGCTATTACAAATAAAAATGATGGTAAATATAACTGACGAAACCAAGAAAAATGTTTGAAGTGTGTCGGTAACAATAATAGTTTTAAGTCCTCCTTTGTAAGTATAAGCATATATTAATAGAAGAGAAATTAGTACTGTGGCAAAGAAAGGAACTCCAAAATAATCAAAAACAAAGCGTTGCAAAACAATAACAACCAAATACAATCTAAATGCCGAACCAATTGTTCTGCTCAATAAAAAGATTAATGCAGCTGTTTTGTAACTATAAAAGCCTAATTTTTTTTCAATGTAAGTATAAATAGATACTAAATTGTATTTGTAATATAAAGGCAGCAAGATAGAAGCCGTAATAATGAATCCAACTGCATTTCCTAAAACAAACTGAAAGTATTTGAATTGTTCTCCGTTAGACGATCCAACTTCACCAGGAACAGAAATAAATGTTACACCAGACAAAGCAGTTCCAATCATTCCAAAAGCAACTAAATACCATTTTGCATTTTTATTTGCGCTAAAAAACGCGTCATTACTGCTGTCTTTTTTACTGATAAACTGAGAAATAGCTATAAGTATTCCAAAATAGATAGCAATAATAATAATGATATTTATTGGCGTCATTGAGCAAAAAATTAGTTGTTTGTAATAATTAGAAAAATCAAAAATAAGTATTTTATCACATTTATTACCAATAAAATCCATTGTAGAAAGCAATTGAGCATATTTTGAATATTTATATATTTGCAGAATGGATTTCCCTTCAAAAATATTAGAAAAAGCAGTAAATGAGTTATCGCAGTTGCCAGGTATAGGCAAGCGTACTGCATTGCGTTTGGCATTACATCTATTAAAACAACCCGAAGAACAAAGCGTTCAATTAGCAGAAGCCATCAAAAAGATGCGACAAAATATTAGCTATTGCAAAAGCTGTTATAATATTTCTGACGATGAAATTTGCGAAATTTGTAATAATCCGTCAAGAGATAAACAAATTATTTGTGTAGTAGAAGATGTACGCGATGTGATGGCTTTGGAAAATACCCAATTATTTAAAGGAATTTATCACGTTTTGGGCGGAAAAATTTCTCCAATAGATGGTATTGGCCCAAGTCAATTAACTATTCAATCTTTGGTTGATAAAGCAAAAAGCGGAGACATAAAAGAAATTATTTTTGCCTTAAGTTCTACAATGGAAGGAGATACAACTAATTTCTTTATTTATAAACAAATTAAAGATTTGGATATTATTACTTCTACAATTGCACGAGGAATTGCAGTTGGAGATGAATTAGAATATGCCGATGAAGTAACATTAGGTAGAAGTTTGGTATATAGAGTTCCGTTTGAAAACGCATTTAAAGCCATTTAAAAAAAGAAAAATACAATATATAAACAAAAAGTTTTTAGATTGTGTGTGATATTCAGATTGCAGGATGAACAAACAAACCAAAGAAAAACAAAATATTTATACATAAAAGAACAAAAGCCTTGTCAAACCGCCGATAAGGTTTTTTTATTTTAATGCTTTTTTAGAATCTATATAGATTGAAGAAAATAAGCTAAATTAATTGTTAGACGTGTCTAATTTTGTAATTTTACAAATCTAAACAATTGTGGTATGAATCTGTCAGATTTAGAAATAGGAGAAAAAGCAAGAATTAATAAAATAGATAGAAGTTGTTCTACAGAAGTTCATCAGCGTTTTCTTGATTTAGGTTTTGTTACTGGAGCAGTAATTACTGTATACAGTATAAGTCCGCTAAGAGATCCTGTGGCTTATCTGATTTATAATACAATTATATCATTGAGAAAAGAGGATGCACGAATGGTGCTGATTGAAAAACTTTAAGTGAATTGATGCGTATGGAACAATCAGCTTGTGATATTTGCGATTTAAATATTGCTTCCGATCTAAAAAAATTAGGCGATAGATCAGATAATTATAAGTATTCTATTGCTTTGGCAGGTAATCCAAATACAGGAAAAAGTACAATATTTAATGCTCTAACTGGATTAAAACAACATACAGGAAACTGGCCTGGAAAAACAGTAACAAGAGCAGAAGGAAGTTTTTCTTTTGCCAATAACACTTATAAATTAATTGATCTTCCAGGTACATATTCTTTATTATCTACCTCAGAAGATGAAGAAGTGGCTCGTGACTTTATTTTATTCGGAAAACCAGATGTAACAGTTGTTGTAGTAGATGCAGGACGATTAGAACGTCATTTGAGTTTGGTAGTTCAAATTCAGGAAATTACTTCAAAAGTAGTGGTGTGTTTAAATTTAATGGATGAAGCAGAACGCCATGGAATAAATATTGATGTTCGTGGTTTGGCAAGAGATTTAGGTGTTCCAGTAATTGCAACTTCAGCACGAAGTAAAAAAGGAATCAATGAATTGTTGAATGCTATTGATCAAGTAGCAACAGAAAAGTTTATTGCCGAACAAAAATACATCAAAGGAATTTCTGGCGAATCTAAAGTTGCAGTAAATAATATTGCTACTGATTTGCAAAGTTTAGATCCCAATTTACCAAGTATTTCTTGGGTTGCTATGCGATTAATTCAACAAGATAAAAGTATACAAGCAGCTTTGTTGAGTAATACGTTATCTACCAAAATTAATGCAAATTCAATACAGCCAATATTGAATAAAGCGGAAGAATATTATAAAAAATTAGGAATTGAATATGCCGATAATTTAGCTGAAGCAATCTTTAAACAAGTTTATAAAATTGTTCAAGATAGAGTAGAATCTGATGAAAATCAAAGAGCTTTTAAACTAGACAGAGCAATAGATAGAGTAGTAACAAGCAAACGCTGGGGATTTTTAATTATGTTAATGCTTCTAGGAGGTGTACTTTGGTTAACAATCATAGGTTCTAATTATCCGTCAAGCGCGTTGTCTTATGTTTTTTTGGATGAATTGTATCCTTTATTAAAAGAAGGAGCAAATACATTGCATTTTCCTTGGTGGTTGAGTGGTTTTTTAATAGATGGTGTTTATTTAGCCACAGCTTGGGTAATTGCAGTTATGTTGCCTCCAATGGCTATCTTTTTTCCATTATTTACGCTTTTGGAAGATTTTGGTTATTTGCCACGTGTAGCATTTAATTTAGATCGACTGTTTAAAGGAGCAGGCGCACATGGAAAGCAAGCGCTAACAATGAGTATGGGGTTTGGTTGTAATGCGGCAGGAGTTGTTGCAACTCGAATTATAAATAGTCCGCGCGAAAAATTAATCGCTATTATAACAAATAATTTTTCGTTGTGCAACGGGCGTTGGCCTACACAAATATTAATGGCTTCTATATTTGTAGGGGCGCTTGTACCAAAATATTTAGCTCCAACAGTTTCAACTTTAGCAGTAGTTGGTGTGGTAGTTTTAGGTATAGCATTTACGTTTTTTACTTCGTGGATGTTGTCTAAAACATTATTAAAAGGACAAGCTTCATTTTTTACCTTAGAGCTACCTCCTTATCGACCTCCAAAAGTTTTGCAAACGATTTATACTTCATTAATTGACAGAACAATGATTGTTTTATGGAGAGCTATTGTTTTTGCTGCTCCTGCGGGTGCAATTATTTGGTTGGTTTGTAATTTAAGTGTAGGTGATAAAAGTTTAGCACTTTGGATGATTGAAGGAATGAATCCTTTTGCAATGTTGATTGGCCTAAACGGAGTAATTCTGCTAGCATATATTGTGGCAATTCCGGCAAATGAAATTGTTATTCCAACTGTGTTAATGCTTACGGTAATGGTGCTCGGCGATGCAAGTTTGGGAGAAGGAGCGGGAGTAATGTTTGAGGTTTCTGATGGAGAAATTGCCTCAATACTTCAAGCAGCTGGTTGGACGACCTTAACAGGAATTAATTTAATGTTATTTAGTTTATTACATAATCCGTGTAGCACAACAATTTATACAATATATAAAGAAACCAGAAGCGTAAAATGGACAACTGTAGCGTCAATTATGCCAATTATTTTTGGTTTGATTGTGTGTTTTATAATAGCTCAAATATGGTATTTAATAGGTTAAAAAAATAATGATATGCTCCAAAAAGATAAATATACTTTTTGGAGTTTTTTTTGAATGTTGAATAAGGGATAAGTTGATTATTTTGAATGAATACCAAAACTATTTGAGTTAGTTTTTTTTAGACTAAAAGAAATAGGAATTATTTTAAATAAAATGAGCTCGGAATTCCGAGCTCATTTTATTTAAAATATCACATATCGTAATCCATTTTTGGAGTTACTATGGGTTTTTGTAACTAAAATATAAAGGTTATTTTTTAAGGTGTTTTCTATAACTAATATAAGAAAATGTACTTAATAAAGTAACAAAACCTAATGACCACCATATGATTGACGGAGTAATTACTTTTTCGCCTGATGCATAAGAATGCAATCCAGATAAGTAAAAGTTTACACCAAAATACGTCATCATTATCGAGTAATAAGCAACAATGCTAAATACACTAAACAACCAACTACTTCTCATTGATGGCACTAATCGAGCGTGAATAACAAAGGCATAAACCATAATACTAATTAATGCCCAAGTTTCTTTGGGATCCCAACCCCAATAGCGTCCCCAACTTTCATTGGCCCATTGTCCTCCTAAGAAGTTACCTATGGTTAGTAAAACTAATCCAACAGTAAGAGCCATTTCATTAATATAAGTAAGCTCTTTAATATGTAGATCCATTTTCTTTTTGTTCTTACTATTTGTTACAATCATTAAGATTAATGTAACAATACCTAAGATCATTCCTAATGTAAACGGACCATAACTTCCTACAATAATAGCTACGTGAATAATTAGCCAATATGAGTTTAATACAGGTTGTAAGTTAGAAATAGCAGGATCCATGTAGTTTTGGTGAGCACTCCATAAAATCATACCGGCAACAAATGCTGTTGAAGCAATTGTTAATTCTGATTTTTTACCGAAATACAAACCAAATAATGTTGTTGCCCAAGCTACATAAATTACTGATTCATAAGCATCACTCCAAGGCGCATGCCCAGAAACATACCAACGAACAGCTAAACCTAAAGTATGAACGATAAATAAAATAAGTGTAAACCAAGTACCGATTTTAACCATTCGGCCGTAAAATCTATTTGGCTTTAAAATCATTGCAATAATAAACCCGAAAGTAAATATAGCAGCTAGCATATAATAGCTATACAATGTTTTAAAAATATTGTATTTGTTGTATAATATCTCGAATTTAATCTTATTATCAGATGGCATTATTGTTTTACCATATGAATGTTGAAATGTATTGATGTGCTCTAAATATTCATCAGCTTTAGCATAGTTATTTGTTTCTTTTCCTTCAAATAATGCAGGAACGTACATGCGTGTTAGAATATTTTTTGTAAAGGTAGAATCCATTCCAGTCATTCCAGATTCGTTTAATTCTAAAGAAGAAACCCATTTGTCATTATCATGTCCTGGAATTGGAAAAATTGTTAATATTCTTCCTGTAAAAGCAGCATTTAATAAAGCAACTTTTCCGTCTAAATCTAAGAAATCTGTTTGAAATTGATCTTTGATACTTGCATGATTAGCATCGTCAACATACTTTGTTAATTTATAATTTCCGTTGTTGTCAAAGAAATCTACAAATGCTGCATATTTTGTTCCTTTTTCAAGCCCTAAAATTTCGGTAATTTTATCATTACCCATTTTAAGTTTTACAAGTGGAGCAAAATACCAAAAGTTTGGCGCACCATTTAGTTGCTGAGCAATGGTATATTGTGATATTGAAAGGAAAACTTGATCTGGAGTTAATCCTTGATATTGTTCACTTTTATATACTTTTCTCAATAATTCGGAAGAGAAAGTATTGATTGGTTTCATTCGTCCGCCGTAATCTTGGATAACTAATGTTCCAAATTTTGCAGCGTGTTCTTTATCTACTGCGTTTGCATGAATGATAGAATCTATTACCTGAGGTTTTGGTTTTTCTGGAGCATGCATATGTTGCGCAGAAACACTAAAAGAAAAAAGTAATAATAAAGCGGTAAGTACAGATCCTTTTTTGGCTCTTACTTTGTCTAATTTATTTTTCAAATCTGAAAATCTTGAGTTTTTATCAAATAAAATAGCTATTAATCCAATGTATAATAGAAAATATCCGATGTAAGTAATCCAAGTTCCCCAAAAATCGTGATTTACAGAAAGAATGGTTCCTTTTTCATCTGGATCAAATTGTGCTTGAAAAAAACGATATCCTTTATAATCTAAAATATTATTCATAAAAATACGTGCATCAAAACTCTCTGCGCCATCTATAACAGTAACTTGGCTCTCAAAGGCAGAGTAACTTTTTTCTGTACCAGGATATTTTTCAGCGATAAATTTGTCTAATCTAATTTGGAATGGAGTAGTGTATACTTTACTTCCATACATTAAAGTAAATTCTAAATCGCCTAATTGGAATGATTGCGGCTCGCCCATTCTACCAGCTTTACCTTTTAAAACTACTTCTTCTTCCAATCCTTGAGAACGAACTGTAACTATTAAAGCATCAGTTGTCATTTTATCTTTAAAATCACCGTTAGAAACTAAGGTAGACTTTCCTTTTATAGGTAATTCAGGTAATACAAATTGCGTACCTGCCATATTGTATAACGAACGAAAGTTTAATGGTTGCTTTTCATTCGCTGTAACAGTACCAGTAGATTGATCTGCCATAACCATATAATTTCCATCAAAAGGAGCATCGATAAAGAATTCTCCATTTTCAGATAAAATATTGATTGCACCATCAGTAGGAGCATTATAACCAAATAATACACCATGTATACTTGCTACTTGTCCTTCTTGTAAATAGTGTTCGTGACGTTCGCCATCTCCAGATTCAACTAATTTTAAGAAACCTGTTCCGTTTGGGTCTTCAACAATTGCTTCTTCAGCACCCATAATGTAGTCTTTGTATTCTACTTCGAAAGGAATTCCGTTAAATTCTTTTTTAAGTTTAAAATGATTGTCTGTAACAGAAGAAAAATATTTATCCATTTCAAATGTTCTCCTTCTTGTTTCACCGTCATATTCACCATCTGCCATAACAGTTAAAAAAGTTTTGTCAGAGAAAATACTACTTTCGGTTTCTCCTTCTCTAATGGGCATCATTCCTTCGAAACTAATGTATCGAGTAATTCCTGCGCCAATCATAATTAGAATAAAAGCAGCATGTAAAAGAAAAGTTGCCCAATTTTTCTTTGTCAGTAAACGGTATTTTTTAATATTTCCGATAAAGTTGACTAAGAAAAGAAACATTATGGCCTCAAACCACCAAGTGTTATAAATAAGAATACGTGCGGTTGTTGTATTGTACCAATCCTCAATAAAAGTTCCGAGTGCTAAAACAATGGCATACACAATAAAGAGAACGGCCATTAATCGGGTTGAGGAAAAAAAAGCGATAATTTTTTTATCCATGAGTTGTAAATACGTGTTTTTTTATATTCCAACAAAAATAATTAAATTGAATAGGTTTCAGTCTTATTTAACTTATTATTTGGTATTGAAAATTAAGTTTGTAAAGTCATAAAAAAACTTATTTTTGCATTTCTACTTAACTTAGGTAAAGATATTTTGAAATATCAGCAATGAGTATGGGTAAAATTAGTGATTTAAAACAAATTTATTATGCCAAAAATCTCACAGAAAGGCATTCAGATGCCTGAGTCTCCGATTAGAAAATTGGTTCCTTTTGCCGAAAAAGCAAAACAAAAAGGAAATCATGTGTATCATTTAAACATAGGTCAGCCTGATATTAAAACTCCAGAAGTTGCTTTAAATGCTGTTAAAGAGGCAAATATTGAAGTTTTAGAGTACAGCCATTCAGCAGGTTTTGAAAGTTACAGAAATAAATTAGCACAATACTATCAAAAACATCATTTGGATGTTGATGCAAACGATATTATTATTACAACAGGAGGATCAGAAGCATTGATGTTTGCTTTGGGAAGTACAATGGATCCTGGAGATGAAATAATTATTCCAGAACCTTTCTACGCTAATTATAACGGATTTTCTACATCGAACGGAGTGAATATTGTACCAGTAATGTCTACAATAGAAACAGGTTTTGCATTACCTGCAATTGCTGAGTTCGAAAAAATGATTACGTCAAAAACAAAAGCAATTTTAATTTGTAATCCAGGTAATCCAACTGGTTATTTGTATTCGGAAGAAGAAATGCAACAATTGACAGATTTAGTAGTAAAACACGATCTGTTTTTAATTGCTGACGAAGTATATAGAGAATTTGCTTATGACGGATTTAAACATATCTCGGTAATGAGCATTCCTGCATTAGCAAACCATGCAATTATGATTGATTCAGTTTCAAAGCGTTATAGTATGTGTGGCGCTAGAATTGGGTGCATCGTATCTAAAAATAAAGATGTAATGGGCGCGGCAATGAAATTTGCACAAGCAAGATTATCACCTCCAACATTTGCACAAATCGCGTCAGAAGCTGCGTTAGATACGCCGCAATCTTATTTTGACGAAGTTATTGAAGAGTACAAAGGCAGAAGAGATGTTTTTATTAAAGCATTGCAAGAAATAGATGGAGTAGAAGTAACTGTGCCAAACGGATCTTTTTATTGTGTAGCCAAATTTCCAGTAAAAAATGCAGATAATTTTGCAAAATGGCTTTTAGAAGAATTTGATCTTAATGGAGATACAGTAATGGTAGCGCCAGCGGCTGGTTTTTACTCAACACCAGGTGTTGGGTTAAACGAAGTGCGTATGGCATATGTACTGAAAAAAGAAGACTTAATACGTTCTGCAGAAGTTTTAAAAGCAGCTTTAGAAAAATATAAAACAATTGAAGAATAGTTTTTAAAGTGAATAAAAATAGAACAGCGATAATCAAAATTGATTATCGCTGTTTTTTTTAACTTTGTAAAAGAAATAGAGTAAAAGTAATTCAATAAATAACAAAGAATGGGTAGAAATGCACAAGCTAACCGCGATGTTGTGAAAAATAAAATAGCCAATAAAAAGAGAAAAGAGCAAGATGCAGTTACAAAGCGCACAGCACTTTTAAAGGAAATGGTTAATCAAATGACTTTAAAAAACAATCCATCTTAAAGTTGTAATAAGATAACGTTTTAGTATACATCCTTAATATTTTGAAATATTAAGGATGATATAAATCAATCTTCTTAGCGGTAATTAAAGCTTAGAATCATACTAAACAATTCGTTATTATTATATATATTTGTGGCACATTAAAATTAAACGATAGTAAAATCAAGATAATGAGTTTAGACGAAAAATTTCACGACGAAATGGGAGATAATCACATCGGATCTACTGATGCAACTCCTTTAAGAAGTGATGCGTTTGATCGCACAGATGAAGAAAAAATAGAATTAATTAAGAAAGATGTAGAAAATATTTTAAACACATTAGGTTTAGATCTAACAGACGATAGTTTGAAAGGAACGCCTAATCGTGTAGCTAAAATGTTTGTAAAAGAAATTTTTGGCGGATTGGATCCAGCTAAAAAACCAAGTTCGTCTACATTTGATAATAAATACAAATACAACGAAATGTTGGTAGAGAAAAACATTGTAGTTTACTCTACTTGCGAGCATCATTTGTTGCCAATTGTTGGTCGTGCACACGTTGCATATATTTCAAATGGTACTGTAGTTGGGTTGTCAAAAATGAATCGTATTGTAGAATATTATTCAAAAAGACCTCAGGTGCAAGAGCGTTTAACAATTCAAATTGTAAATGAATTAAAAAGAGTATTAAATACAGAAGATGTAGCTTGTATAATTGATGCAAAACATTTGTGTGTAAATTCTCGTGGAATTAAAGATATTGAAAGTAGCACTGTAACGGCTGAGTTTGGCGGACGTTTCAAAGAAGAAATAGTAAGAAAAGAATTTTTAGAATATATTAAATTAGACACTCGTTTCTAATACGATATTTATATTAAATATTTATGGCATTATATCAAGAGCAACAATTAAAAGTTTACAACTCTCTATCTGGAGAAAAAGAAGTTTTTGTACCTATTCATCAAGGTAAAGTAGGAATGTATGTTTGTGGACCAACAGTTTACAACTATGTACATTTAGGAAACTGTAGAACTTTTATTTCATTCGACTTGGTATTTCGCTATTTAAAACACTTAGGTTATCAAGTTCGTTACGTGCGTAATATTACAGACGTAGGACATATTGTTGACGATGCAGATAGCGGAGAAGATAAAATTGCAAAAAGAGCTCGTATTGAACAAATAGAGCCAATGGAAATTGTGCAAAAATACACAGTTAATTTTCACAATATTCTAAAGCAGTTTAATAACTTTCCACCAAGTATCGAACCAACTGCAACCGGCCATATTATTGAGCAAATTGAAATTATTCAGGAAATAATTAAAAATGGATTTGCATACGAAATAAATGGATCAGTGTATTTTGATGTTGAAAAATACAACCAAAGTAATAATTACGGTGTATTAAGTGGAAGAAAAATAGAAGACATGCTGTCTAATACAAGAGAATTAGACGGACAATCTGATAAAAAAAATCCTTTAGATTTTGCACTTTGGAAAAATGCAGAACCGCAGCATATTATGCGTTGGCCTTCACCTTGGGGAGATGGTTTTCCAGGTTGGCATTTAGAATGTACAGCAATGAGTACAAAATATTTAGGCAATCATTTTGATATTCATGGAGGAGGAATGGATTTAAAATTCCCTCATCACGAATGCGAAATTGCACAAAATCAGGCAAGCACCGGCAATAGTCCAGTAAATTATTGGATGCATGCCAATATGCTAACCTTAAACGGAAAGAAAATGGCAAAATCTACAGGTAATAATATTTTACCTGGTGAGTTATTTTCTGGTGAAAATTCGGTACTTAGTAAAGCATTTTCTCCATCTGTTGTGCGTTTCTTTATGATGCAAGCACATTACAGAAGTGTGTTAGATTTCTCTGATGAAGCAATTTTAGCTTCAGAAAGAGGTTTTAGCCGATTAATGGAAGCAGTAAAGCAAGCAAAAGATTTACCAACAGGACATACATCTACAGTTGATGTTGCTACTTGGAAACAATCTTGTTATGATGCAATGAATGACGATTTTAATAGCCCGATTTTAATTTCACAATTATTTGAAGCTGTAAAATGGATCAACTTAATTAAAGAAGAAAAAGAGTTTGTAACAAAATCTGATTTAGAATTGCTAAATGATAGTTTACATGCTTTTATTTATGACGTATTAGGTTTAGAATCTACCAATACTGTGGCGGCTAATAACGATAAGTTAGAAGGAGTGGTAGATATGCTTATTCAGATGAGAAATGAAGCTAGAGCTAATAAAGATTTTGCGATGTCTGATCATATAAGAAACGAACTAGCAAGATTAGGTATTCAGTTAAAAGATGGCAAAGACGGAACTAGTTTTACATTATAATTTACAAAAGCTATAAGAGTAATCTTATAGCTTTTTTTTATAAGATATACTTATGCTAAGAAAAATTATCATTGCTCCATTTGTTTTACTCATTCGTTTTTATCAAGCGGGAATATCTCCTTTTTTTCCGCCAAAATGCAGGTATTCACCAACTTGTTCGCATTATACAATAGAAGCTTTGCAAAAACACGGATTATTTAAAGGCGGATGGTTAGCTATTAAACGAATTATTAGTTGTGGTCCGTGGGGCGGAAGTGGATACGATCCTGTTCCTTAACGATTTTTATGAAAGTAGTATGAATATTTTTTTCTACTTTTACCAATTCACATTGGTTTAAATATCATTTTCTAAAATAAATTTAAAAAACATATGGTTTGGAATCCCTCAGAAGGTATTGACTTAGGTTTTATCACACTGCGTTATTATAGTTTAATGTTTGTGGTTGCTTTTGGTTTAGGTTGGTTTGTAATGAAAAAAATCTACGATAGAGAAGGTTTAAGCGTAGATCAATTAGATAAATTGTTTATATATACTGTTTTAGCCACTTTAATAGGAGCGCGTTTAGGACATGTATTTTTCTATGATTGGGATTATTATAAAGACCATTTGTTTGAAATAATTTCGCCTGTTCGTTTTTCACCAAAATTTGAAATTGTAGGCTTTAGCGGATTAGCAAGTCATGGAGCGGCTATCGCTATTATTGCAACAATGTATTACTATAGCAAAAAAGTAATTCATAAACCTATTTTATGGATTTTAGATCGTGTAGTAATTCCAGTTACTTTGGGTGGAATTTTCGTTAGATTAGGAAATTTCTTCAATTCAGAAATAGTTGGTAATCCAACTGAAAATGGTTTTGGTATCCGATTTGTTCGCGATACATTCACACCAGGAGAAGCAATGAAAATTACCGCAATGAATGATCATAACCAAGCATATTGGGCTATTCAAAACAATTCGCAATTTGCAGAATATTTTGCGGAAGTAGTGCCTAAGCATCCAACACAATTGTATGAAGCATTTGGTTATGTAATTGTATTTTGCATTTTGTATTTTTTATATTGGAAAACAGATGTTAGAAAATACAGCGGATATATTTTTGGAGTATTCTTAGTCTTATTATGGATGGTGCGTTTTATTGTTGAATTTGTAAAAGAAAGCCAAGGTGGGTTTGAATCTGCCCTTGGAATGTTCTCAACAGGGCAATGGTTAAGTATTCCTTTTATTATTGTAGGACTTTATTTATGGTTTACAGCTAAGAATAGACCTGTAAAAGAATAAAAATTATAAGATTTATATATTTAAAAGCGTGAATTCATATAGAATTCACGCTTTTTTTATTTTCTATTATTTAAAATAATAAATTTTATTTATTAATGTATTACTAAAAATGTTAAATATTTTTTTGATTTACATTCAATTGAATTGGTTTTTTTTTAATTATATTTATATTGTTTGTTATTTTTATAGAATTAATTTATTTAATATGTTATAATTATTAATATAAATATATATTTTAACTTAAATGATTCTTTGATTGATGTCTTTTATATTTTTGTTAAAATAATTATTGATATTAAATATTTGTAGGCTATGAAGAAAAAACTACTACCAATCGCTTTGCTACTTTCTACTTGGACATTTGCTCAAGTGGGAATTGGTGTTGATGTACCAGATCAATCAGCAATATTAGAAATCGGTACTTTAGAAAAGAATAAAGGTTTAATTATTCCCAATATTTCTTTAGTAAATTTAACTGATAAAACCGTAATTCAAGGAGGTAATCCAAAAGAAGGTTTATTAGTTTATAATACCGTTACTGATAAATCTAATGGTTTAGAAAAAGGTTTTTATTATTGGGGAAAATCTGGTGTTGATGTTAATGATGTTGATATATTTAAATGGATCAGAGTTGTAGGAAATACAGATTTAACAACTCTATTAACCGTAAATTTACTTGAAGTGTAGATTCCGGAGAAAGTGACCATGTTATTCCGGTGGAAAGTGACCACCTAAAATCAAGTCAAAAACATGTTTTATATTTCAGTTAAAAATACAAAAAATAAGTATAGTTATTTAATAGAGTTTTGTTGAATTTTTGCT
>JASLED010000104.1 GCA_030151255.1 Flavobacterium sp. | reverse complement strand
AATTCGTGAAATATTTTGATATAAAGTAATCTCCCGTAAAGAAAGAAACAAATGCAATTAGGGCATAAGGTACTAAAAGCAAATATTTACTTGTATGGATATAATTGTATGTTCCAAATGGTTGAAATAAGGCTAAAAACAGATAAACTAATGTTGCGATAATAATCGCGAAAATTGTAATTTCCTTTTCGGTGTTATAAGTCGGATATTTTAGTTTTAAAATAGTCAAATCTTTTCAGTTTAGGGTTTCACGAAGAATTTTCTACAGCGTTGCGGGTTTGGTGTCAATGGCGGAAATTGAAGCGAAAACTTTCAATTTTACACTAAGTTAAGCAACAGCGTTTTATATTTGCTAAAATATTAAAGAAAGCCAATTTTATTGGATTTTGCGGCATTAGCTGTACAAAAGTTTAATTTCGTAAGTATTATCAAATTTGGTCGAAGGATTTTCCACATATTTTAAAAAGTCCACAAATCTCCAACTGTGATTTGTCGGTAAATCCTCTATAACAATAGTTGGTTTAAACTCTGCTACTAGTTTGGCACCTTTCAAACTTCTATCTGATTTTCCTCATCGTACTCATCAAATTCCGTTGACTTAGCATCATAAGTTTTTCCCATATGAAACGTAGCAACATTCAAAACAGGAATTGTATTATCAAACTTAGTTTTAAAGATCAATTTTGTGTCATACTGATTTACTTGAGCGTTGACATTGAATGTTGCAAAAATTAAAATGATAGAATTGTTCTCATCTTAAGCTACTTTTTAGGGTTAATCTCAGATAACATTGTTTTTTACGATCCGAGCAAAGCCCGAATAAATATTGCGATTGATTTCGATTAAATAGGGGAGTGTAGTCCTTATTGTGGGACGATGCTAATATATTACAGATTTAAAGCCAACAATAAACCTCGTTTAAAAAGTTTAAGCGAAGTCATATATTATGTTTTTTGTTTTAAAATTGGAGTTATGCAATAGTTACCTATGTTAACTGCTAGTTTTTTACTCTTCAATTTTTATAATTTTGAATAAAACAACTAAGCTTCTAAGTGTACTTATAGAAATTATAAAACTTAAACTAACAACAATTTTAAAAATCGTTTGGTCTGAAAAATTCTCGTTTGTAATCCAAAAGAAATATGCTAAAATAAAAGTAAATGTGAGCTCTATTATTGAACCTTGAAAAACTTCAACAATTCTTTTGTAATTTTTCGGAGAAAAGAATAATTCTAAAGGATTTTTTGCTGTTTCAGGGGCTTTATTCGAGATGTTTGATTTTATTGCAGCGATAATTGTTAATGATGCTAGGATGAAACCAGCCAAGGATATTGATGCTGAAATCAAATCAGATAGAATTGACAGATGTACTTCTCTTGAAGCAAAGGTGAAATGAATAATTTTAAGATGACTATTAGCAAACCAAATTAAGCCGATAAATACAATGTCAGTTATCAAAGCATTATTTAAATAGGAATCAATTAGTTTATTCATCTTAATCTTAATTTGTCAAGCTCAGCCATCATTTTTCCGAACATATCTTCGGAAATTATTGTTTTCTGTTTTCTCTTTCTTTCAACTTTTACTGGGGTGTAAATTTTGTCAAGTAGTAAGTCAAAAGTCTCTAATAAATTATTTTTTTCTTCGTCTTCAGCTTTTACTCTAAGATAATTAAAAATATGTCTGTCTGAAGGATTCTCGTTTAAAAAATTAATAAGGTTGAATATAGAATTTTTTATTATGGGAGTTTCTGAAAATCTGCGATAATCAACTTTAAAATCCATCACTGCATATTCATTCTCAAAATGTTCAGTTGCTGCCTGTGCTGATTGAAAAATATTACCATCCATTTCTTTTAATTTCGGAAGATTGTCTTTGTGAATCTTCATGGTCAACTCCGAAATTCTGTTAATTCGAGTTTTAAGTCTTGTTAAATCACTATTCACAATTGGAAGATATCCAATTTTTTCAACTGCACTTTGATTTACTCCAATTCTTGTTAGATATTCAACAATATCAATAATTTTGGCTCCCGGATGATTATATTCTACAGCAATGATAGTTTTAGGTTTTCTGTAATCTATAATTATATGAGTTGTTTCAACAATTCCGTCATAATCATCTCCATCAATTTCAGTTACAATATCAGTATTCATATTAATTAACTCAGGAAATAAATCTAAACGTACACATCTAACTTTTGCTGTTATAACTCCTTTATCGTTTGTTATGCCTTGAATAAAAATATATTTATCCCCGAATCGCTGATATCTAATTTTTGCTCTAGTTACAGCTAATCTAGTTACTTTGGTAAAGAATGATGAAATATTTGTCTCATTGATAAATGAAAAATCTAATTCATAATAGTTTATGTATCTTTTTACTTTAATAATATCCATGTGTTGTTTATAAGTATATCAATTATTTTGTTAGTTGGTCAGAAATTTGTAGCCAACATTGATTTTTTATGAAATAAGGCATCGTTTCGTAAAATAGCACCTATATGTGTATTTTATTTAAATTACTCCCAAACATATCCAACATTTAAGCAATAACAATGAGGAAATCCGTAAACGCCTCTATATTTTGAGTAAATAGCTGTT
>JASLED010000007.1 GCA_030151255.1 Flavobacterium sp. | reverse complement strand
CAGTTTTAAACTGTTTGAAAAACTCATCCGGAAATAGGTCTTTTGTTTCCATAACTATGTAAATATTAAATATATAAAAAAATTCTGCTCGGTTTTAACCCAAGCAGAATTTTATACTTACACAGTTTTTGGTACAGTGTCGTTTATTTTTTTCCCAATTAACAATAATATTATCATCATTCTTTTGAGGGTTAATACCATCTGGACTTAATTTCTGAGGAAAAGTGTTTGGAATTCGTTTATGAATAACAACATTTTTTTGATTAACAGATAAAGCTACTAAGTCAGTTGCTTGATTAATATAAATGGTATTATTTTTAATAGCCATATCTGTTACACCTGGTGCTTCTAAAAAACCAATTAATTTAGGTGTGCTTGGCTGTGAATTATCATAAATATGAAAACCTCTATTTTCGTCTGTAATAAAAATAAAATTATCTTTTACATAAATTTTTCCAGCAGCTATCATAGTCTTAACTTCAGATAGCTTAATAGAACTTTCTAATTCTTCTCTAGACATATAAATAGGTTTATATGTCGATTTTGCTTCATCATCATCTAGTCTATCATAATGCCAACAACCTTGTGTTAAAATTAACAAAACAAATAAAGATGAAAATAGGTTTAAGATTCTCATATCGTTAATATTTTCATTAAAGATATATTAAAAAAGTATAATGTCTATTTTTTATCAGTTAATGTTTTTATTTCATCTCTCAATTTAGCTGCTAATACAAAATTTAAATCCATAGCTGCTTTTTCCATTTCTTTCCTCTTCATTTTAATCTCTTTCTGTATCTGTTCTTTTGACTGATAAACTACTTTTTCTTCTGCAACATTTGCTAACGAATTTTCAACCAAATCTTCAAACGATGGTTTTATTAAATCATTTGATATTTTTTTGTTTAATCCTTGTGGTGTTATTCCATGCTTTTGGTTATAATTCATTTGTTTACTTCGACGATAATTAGTTTCCTCTATCGTTTTTTCCATACTTTTGGTCATTCTATCAGCATACATAATAGCTTTACCGTTTACATTTCTAGCAGCTCTACCTACAGTTTGGGTCAATGATCGATGGCTTCTTAAAAAACCTTCTTTATCAGCATCTAAAATAGCAACTAAAGAAACTTCAGGTAAATCTAATCCTTCTCTTAAAAGGTTTACGCCAATTAATACATCAAACAATCCTTTTCGAAGATCTTGCATAATTTCTACGCGTTCAATTGTATCAATATCTGAATGAACATAACGGCAACGAATTCCCATTTTGTCAAAATATTTGGCCAATTCTTCTGCCATTCGTTTAGTAAGTGTGGTTACTAATATTCTTTCATCTACTTCTACACGTTGATGAATTTCTTCTATTAAATCATCTATTTGATTTTCTGTTGGACGAACTTCAATAATTGGATCTAATAATCCAGTTGGACGAATAAGCTGTTCTACCACAATACCTTCACTTTTTTGTAATTCATAATCTGCGGGTGTTGCAGAAACATAAATTACCTGACGTTGCATTGTTTCAAATTCTTCAAACTTTAAAGGACGATTGTCCATTGCAGCTGGTAGTCTAAAGCCATATTCTACTAAATTTTCTTTTCTAGATCGGTCTCCACCATACATTGCATGAACTTGCGAAATAGTAACATGACTTTCATCAACAACCATTAAATAATCTTCAGGAAAATAATCTAATAAACAAAAAGGTCTAGTTCCGGCAGCACGACCATCTAGATATCTAGAATAATTTTCAATACCAGAACAATATCCTAGTTCTTTAATCATTTCTAAATCAAAATTGGTTCGCTCTTCTAATCTTTTAGCCTCTAAATGTTTTCCAATTTCTTTAAAATAATCAACTTGTTTTTGTAAATCTTGTTGAATTTCCCAAATAGCATTATTTAATACATCAGGCGATGTAACAAACATATTTGCAGGATAAATGGTAAGTCTTGTAAATTTTTCAATTACTTGAGAGGTGGTTGCATTAAAAACTTCAATATCTTCAATTTCATCACCAAAAAAATGAATTCTATAAGGATAATCAGCGTAACTTGGAAACACTTCAATAGTATCTCCTTTTATTCTAAAATAGCCAGGAGTAAAATCGGCTTCAGTTCTTGCATATAAACTTTGAACTAATTTTTTTAATAATTCAGTTCTGCTAATTACTTGATCTATCTCGATTGAAATAACATTTTTTTGAAATTCTACTGGATTTCCAATTCCATATAAACAAGACACTGATGCTACAACTAAAACATCTCTACGCCCCGACAATAGAGTAGAAGTAGTGCTTAAACGAAGTTTTTCTAATTCTTCATTAATGGATAAATCTTTTTCTATATATTGACCTGTAACAGGTATAAATGCTTCTGGCTGATAATAATCGTAATAAGAAACAAAGTATTCTACGGCATTATCTGGGAAAAAATTTTTAAATTCAGAATACAACTGAGCAGCTAGTGTTTTGTTGTGTGCTAATACTAAAGTAGGGCGTTGTATTTTTTCAATTACATTGGCTATTGTAAAGGTTTTTCCCGAACCAGTAACTCCAACAAGTGTTTGATATTTAACATCCTCATCAATACCAGATGCTAATTCTTTTATAGCTTGCGGCTGATCGCCGGTTGGTTTATAGTCTGATTTTAAGGTAAACTTCATATATGGTGATTAAAATACAAAGTTAGCCAATTATTTAAATAAAAAAGCACAAGCTATAGGCTTGTGCTTTTCTTATATATAAAATAAATCAATTATTATTTTACTGTAAAAATAACTTTTCTAGCTAAGTTACGAGCTTTAGATGCATCTACACCATTTCCTTTAGCAGAAATTCTGTTAGCATCAATTCCAGATTTTACTAAAATATCTTTAACAGCGTTTGCACGTTTTTCTGAAAGTTTTTGGTTGTAGTTTTTATTTCCTACTGAATCTGCATATCCATTAACTTCAACAGTAGAAGAAGGATTATTTTTTAAGTAAGAGATAATAAAGTTAATTCCTTCTACGTTTGTAGGTTCTGTTTTATTAAATCCGAAGTTTACAGCAACATAATCTTTGTTGATCATATCTTTGATAACTGCATCATTAGAAACAACTTTATCCATACTTCCGTAAGTTTCAGCAATATAAACTTCAATGTTATCAGCAATACCATTGTTGTTCTTATCAATGCTTCTTCCTCTTACATCAACTAATGCACCTGCAGGTGTATCAATTTCTAAGTCTAAATAATCTGGAATACCATCTCCATCAGAATCAGCTAACATAGCTTCAATTTCATCTAATTTAGAGTTTAAATTAGCTAATTTTTCGTTAACAGCAGAAGTTTCAGAATACCAATCAGCATGTTGTTTATTTTTACCTAAATAAACAGAAATACCTAATGTTGCATTGTACATTGTTCCTCTGAAAACACCTTCAGTTGTTACTGAGCTAGTACCATCCCATGTTTTAGATTGGTTGATATTTTCAATTACTGTAAAATCAGCATTTAAAGCAACTCTAGGGAATAATTTAACTTGAGCAGTTAAACCTGCCATAATGTGACCTAAATTATTTTTACCTGAAAAGTTATCGCTTTTTAACCAAGAATATCCTCCACCAGCATGAGCTTGTAATCCAATAGTATTTGTCCAGTTTTCGAATTCTAAGATTCTTCCTAAGTTAATAACTCCTTCTAAGCTTGTTCTGTAGTATTCACTTTTAAAATCAGCTTTGTTAGACCATTTGCTTAAATCATCATAACCGAAAGAAGCTTTAACACCAAATTTATTGTTGATGCTATATCTAACTCCACCGTCTAAATGTAAGTTTTCTAAAGTTTTTGTAGCAAATCCTGGAGCAAGTCCTTTAGCTGGTTTTGCTAATCCAGCATTTAAATCGATTGACCACTTGTTGTAAGCTTTGTCTTGTGCATTAGCAGCTCCAAAACTTAAAGCAAAAGCCATTAACGTTAATGTAATCTTTTTCATAAATATAAAATCAGTTTTACTTAACTAATTAAAAATTAGTTCATATTGTTTACCTAGCAAAGGTAAGACAAAGAAATAATAAACACTATCTTAAAACAGTCTTAATGATCTTTTTTTTGAATTATTAGCATTTTTTTGAATTAAAAAAGAACAAACGTTAAACTATCTGTGTTTTTTGTTAACAATATAAGTTTAATTAACGCTTTTTTAAGATGTTAAAGTTGTTTTAAACGTTCTTTAAATACTTATTTTCCATAATAAAAGTACCAAACGGGATTACAGAATAGATACAAACCATTAAAAAAGCTTTTGTATTTAATTTTAAATCGTTTTTTACAAGGGCAGCTAAAACAATATAAGCTATAAAAAGAACTCCATGAGCCATACCAACTTTTTGAACCATCCATGGATTATCCCAAATATATTTTAGCGGCATAGCTATAAAAAGTAGAACTAATAAAGAAATTCCTTCTAAAGTGGCAGTAAGTTTAAAAATTTTCAACATAATTTTAGTTTTAAAGTTGGCTAAAATAGAGTTTATCAAAATAATTTCAAACAAAAGGAGGGAAGCTATATGCTAAAGTATTGCTAAATAACAGGTTTTAAATAAAAAAGCCCGAAAAATCGGGCTTTGTATTTTAGAAAGCAGCTAATTTGCTGTTGTATTCTTTTAAATCAATAATATTGTGCTTGTTTGTAGGATCTTTAAACAAAGACAATAAGTATTGTAAACTTTCAATATCATTTACTGGTTCAGAAATTACAGTTGTTTGAACTTCATCTGATTCATCAATAGGCTCATCATTAGGCATTGCAATGAAAAAAGCATTATTAGCTTCAATATGCTCATAAGTTAAGCGAATTGCTTTTACTAAAGTTGGAACTTCTTCTAATAAAGCATATTCTCTAAGTTTTTTTAGATTTGGAACTATTTGTTCAGTTACAATACCGTCTGTTACTAAATCTGATTGAATTAACTTAATTAGTTTAATTGCATTTGCGTTTTCCACAGTTTTAAATTTTGAGTAATTATTAAATGTAATTACAAAAGTAATCTTTTTAGCAAAAAAGCAAATCAAAAAAGTAATAATATTTATAAGAGAAATAATAGGAGATACTATCTGTGTAAAAAATACACTAAAGCATAGAGCATAAAAATAATACATAAGTACCAAATAAACAGCTTATTAAATTATTCTATTTTACATAATATTAATTATAGTTTATAAATATATCTATTACTAAGTTTAATCTTATTTAATGCTTTTCTATCTTTGAACGGATTTAATTTAAACTAATATATGATTTATCTTATTCTAAGCATTCTTGGAAGTGTTTCTGTTGGAGTTTTATTTAAGATTTTAAAGAATTACAATATCAATATTTTTGTTATTATTCTTATAAATTACATTGTTACATCATGTTTATCATATTATATTTTTGATGTAGATGTTATTAATTTACCAATAAATTTACCTTATGCAACTATACTTGTTTTAGGTGTTTTATTGCCTGTTATTTTTATTGCTCAATACTATTCTATAAAAAATGCAGGAATTATTAAAACGGATATCGCTCAACGCTTATCATTATTAATACCTATTTTAGCTTCTATCTTTTTATTTAAAGAAAAGTTTAATTCTATACGTTATATCGCATTAGCTATAGGATTATTAGCTGTTTATTTTATTTTAAAAAGAACTTCAACAAAAGAGCAAAATTCAAATAATTTTATTTTTTCGCTTATTAGTGTTTTTGTTGGTTTTGGAGTAATTGATATTTTTTTTAAGAAACTAGCCTTGTATTCTGTAATTCCTTATACGAGTAGTTTATTTTTTGTTTTTGCTACAGCACTTATATTAGCTAGTATTTATTGCGTCGTTTTTGAAAGAAAACAAATAATTAAAATTTCTAAATTCACGCTTTTGGGAGGTTTGGCAGTTGGAATACTAAATTTTATAAATATTTTATTTTATTTAAAAGCACATAAATCTTTTGCTGAAAATCCGACAATTGTATTTGCAGGAATGAATTTTGGAGTAATTCTTCTAGGAACTTTAATAGGTTATGTGTTATTTAATGAAAAGCTAAATCGCTTAAATATTATTGGGTTATTAATGGCTTTGATTGCAATTATTCTTTTAATGTTATCATTATAAAAAAAGGACGAAATAATTCATTTCGTCCTTTTTTATTTATATTTTTCCTTCTTTAATTACGTCAATTACCTCTGGGTTAATTAATGTAGATACATCTCCAAAATCTTTTGTTTCTCCATTGGCTATAGATCTCAAAATTCTTCTCATTATTTTTCCCGATCTTGTTTTAGGTAGTTTATCAACAAATTGAATTTTATCTAATTTAGCAATAGGTCCAATATGACTACTTATACTTTGATTAATTTCTTTCATTAAATTTTCTCTATCTCGGTACTCCCCTTCTATTTTTAAGGTAATAAATCCATATAGAGCATTTCCTTTAATATCATGTTTGTAGCCAACAACAGCACTTTCTGCCACAGCAGGATGCTCATTTATAGCGTCTTCTATAGGTGCGGTACCTAAATTATGCCCAGAAACGATTACAACATCATCTGCTCTACCTGTAATTCGATAATAACCAACTTCATCTCTTAATGCGCCATCTCCTGTAAAATATTTGCCAGGAAATTGCCCAAAATATGTTTCTTTAAATCTGTCGTGATTATTCCAAATTGTTCTAGCCATTGATGGCCAAGGAAATTTAATACATAATGCACCATCAATTTGATTATCTACTATTTCGTTTCGTTTTTCATCCATTAAAACAGGTTGAATTCCAGGTAAAGGCAATGTTGCGTATGTTGGCTTTGTTGGTGTAACAAATGCTAAAGGCGATAATAAAATACTGCCTGTTTCGGTTTGCCACCAAGTATCTACAATAGGACATTTTTTCTTGCCAACATGATCGTTATACCAATGCCAAGCTTCTTCATTTATAGGTTCTCCAACTGAGCCAATAACTCTTAAACTTGATAAATCATGGCTGTTTACATATTTATAATCTTCTGTCATTAAAGATCGAATAGCTGTTGGCGCAGTATAAAATTGAGTTACTTTATATTTGTCAATTATATCCCAAAATCTACTTGGTGTAGGATATGTTGGAATTCCTTCAAACATAACAGTAGTAGCTCCATTTAATAAAGGGCCATAAACAATGTATGAATGTCCGGTAATCCAACCACAATCAGCGGTACACCAAAAGATATCTTCTTCTTTATAATTAAATACGTTTTTAAATGAATATGCCGTTTGAACCATATAACCTGCAGTGGTATGAACCATTCCTTTTGGCATTCCGGTTGATCCTGAAGTATAAAGAATAAATAACGGATCTTCTGCATCCATTACTTGTGCTACATGATTTGTTGATGCTTGTTCTAATAAAGGTTCTAACCATAAATCTCTATCTTCTTTCATTTCTATTTCTGCATCAGTACGCTTTACAACTAATACTTTAGAAACATTTTGACAATGATTTAAAGCTTCATCAATAATAGGTTTAAGAGGAATAGATTTATTGCCTCTAAAGCTGCCATCTGAAGTAATTATTACCTTTGAATCAGAATCTTCTACACGCTTTGCCACAGCTGAAGATGAAAATCCTGCAAAAATAACATTGTGAATTGCACCAATTCTAGCACATGCTAACATAGAAATTGCTAATTCCGGAATCATTGGTAAATAAATACAAACTCTATCTCCTTTTTTGACTCCTTGTTCTTTTAAAACATTTGCCATTTTACAAACGCGATTAAATAAATCGTTGTAAGTAATAATTTGCGCTGTTTCGTCTGGATTATTTGGTTCAAAAATAATAGCTGGTTTTTCTCCTTTTCGAGCTAAATGTCTATCAACACAGTTTTTTACAATATTAAGTTTTGCATTTACAAACCATTCAAATTTTGATTCTTCCATATCAAAATTAAAAACCTTTTCCCATCCTTGGTACCAAACAAAATTTTCTTCTGCTATTTTGCCCCAAAATTTACGCGGCTCTCTTACTGATTTTTTATAATGTTTAAAATATTGTTCTAAATTTTCTATATTATAATAACTCATAATGTGTAATTCGATTTTGTTAAGTTCTGTTTCATAAAAATAAAGTATAAATGCGATAAATAAAAAAAACACACAACTTTTATTTACTGTTGTGTGTTTTTTATTCATTTTCTTTAGTTATAAAGAACTTATGCTTTCTTTTGCTTGATTGAACTCTTTTATTAATTGTTCTATAATAACAGACACAGGTTCTATTTTATTAATAATTCCTGCTATTTGTCCAATTTCTAGTTCACCTTCTACCAAATCTCCTTCAAACATTCCTTTTTTAGCACGGCCTCTGCCTAGGTAAGTTTTTAAATCTTCTGTAGATGCTCCTTTGCTATAAAGTTCTTGTAAACCTTGATAAAATTCATTTTTAATTAAGCGAACTGGTGCTAATTCTTTTAGACTTACCATTGTATCTCCTTCGTCAACATTTAAAACAGTTTCTTTAAATGCATCATGCGCCGAACTTTCTGAAGAAGCTACAAAACGTGTACCTAATTGTACACCGTCTGCACCAAGAATCATTGTTGCTAATATTGCTTTGCCTGTAGCAATACCTCCCGCAGCAATAAGTGGAATAGAAACCTTTTCTTTAACCATTGGTATTAGAGTTAATGTTGTAGTTTCTTCTCTTCCATTATGTCCGCCCGCTTCAAAACCTTCAGCAACAATTGCATCAACGCCCGCTTCTTGTGCTTTTAATGCAAATTTAGAAGAACTAACAACGTGTACTACAGTAATGCCATGTGATTTTAAAAAGGGTGTCCATGTTTTTGGATTTCCTGCAGAAGTAAAAACTATTTTTACGCCTTCTTCTACAATTATATCCATAATTTCTTCGATATTTGGATACAACATAGGAACATTAACGCCAAAAGGTTTATCGGTAGCCTTTTTACATTTTTGAATATGCTCTCTTAAAACATTTGGATACATAGATCCTGCACCAATAAGTCCTAATCCACCAGCATTACTAACTGCACTAGCTAATTTATATCCACTATTCCATATCATACCTCCTTGTATGATAGGATATTGTATATTGAAAAGTTTTGTAATTCTATTTTTATTCATTTTTTGGTTGGGTTGGTTTTAGTATTTATACTGATTTAGATATAACACCAGATCCGATAAGCTCTTCTCCAATATGCCAAGAAACAAACTGACCTTCTGTTATAGCAGATTGTGGTTCTGTGAATTGAACAAACATTCCGCCTTCTACCTTGTGCAAAATGGCTTCTTGTAAAGGTTGACGATATCTAATACGAGCTAAGATATTCATTGTTTCTCCATTTTGCAAAGCTAAATCTTCTCTTATCCAATGAATTTCATCTTCTTTAACAAATAATGATTTATGAAACAATCCTGGATGCTGATTTCCTTGTCCTGTATAAATAATATTATTCTCTACATCGGTTGCAATAATAAATAAAGGTTCTTTTGTTCCACCAACATTTAAACCTTTTCGTTGACCAATAGTAAAGAAATGAGCACCGTAGTGATCGCCAACTTTTTTACCAAACTCTGGAGCATAATTATATGCTTTTGCCTGAGCTTGTAATTCTTCTAATGTAGAAGTGTATTCTTTACTTTCTTGATTAAAGATTGGGGATGTACTTGGAATTTCATAAATAAGTCCATCTTTTGGTTTTAATTGTTGTTGTAAAAATTCTGGTAAGCGAACTTTTCCAATAAAACACAATCCTTGAGAATCTTTTTTATCTGCTGTAATTAAATCTTGCTCAGTTGCAATTTTGCGCACTTCACTTTTCAATAAATCGCCGATTGGGAACAATGCTTTTGCTAATTGTTCTTGAGATAATTGACATAAAAAGTAAGATTGATCTTTACTTGGATCAATTCCTGAAAGTAATTTGTATACTTTTTCTTCAGATCCATTTGCATTTATAATTGTTTCTTCTTCTTTTCTGCAATAATGACCTGTTGCTACATAATCGGCACCAAGCTCTAATGCAATTTTCATAAAAACATCAAACTTAATTTCTCTATTGCATAATACATCTGGATTAGGTGTACGACCATTTTCGTACTCCTTAAACATATAATCTACAATTCGCTCTTTATATTGTTCGCTTAAATCTACAGTTTGAAAAGGAATCCCTAATTTTTCAGCAACAATTAAGGCATCATTGCTATCTTCAAGCCAAGGACATTCATTAGAAATTGTAACCGAATCATCGTGCCAATTTTTCATAAATAATCCAATAACTTCATATCCTTGTTCCTTCAGTAAATAGGCAGCTACACTTGAGTCTACCCCACCTGAAAGTCCTACTACTACTCTTTTCATAATTCTATGTATAATTGAACAAAGTTAAATGAAATCAGTCAATACAAAAAGATTTTACAATAGTATTAACCCATTTTATCTAACAATAAACATTGTTTTTATTTAACTATTATTTTTTATTATTCTTAAAAATAAACAGATTGGTAAGAACTATATAAGTAAAAACGTTTGATTTTGTTATTTATAGTTGAAATAACGCTAATTTTTACAAGAAAAAACATAAAAATCTTAGCACTATTTTAGCACAATAAAATAGAAATAATTGTAAGTTTGATTACTGATGAAAATCCATAAAATAATGTCTAAAATAGATTCAAATACAACTACCTTACTCGATCCAACTTTATCTTTAGCAGAAATTATTGAAAAAGCAGGCGATATGCCAGAATATAGAGCTATTTTCTATAAAAAGTTTTTGCAAAATTCAATTTATGTATTGGTTCAAAAAAATCAACTTCACGAAAATCAACCTAACAGTTTTAATGCAAATGTGCCTATTATTTCGTTTGAAAATAAACAAATTCCTGTATTTACTGATCCAAAACATATTTACGATCAAGGTATTTTAAAACAAGACGTTGATTATATGAAGGTAAATGGAAGACAATTTTTAGAACTTACTTTAGGACATTCCATTATTGTTAATCCGTTTTCAAAAGTGCATAAAGAACTAGTTACCAACGAAATAGCCGATATGCTAAATGGTTCTATTTTTGATGTAATTGAAAAAGGTGTTGCCAAAGTGCATATGCAAACACTTATTGGAAAACCAGAAAAAAATCCAACTATTTTACTTAATAGTTTACAATCGGTTTTTTCTAAAATGGATATTATTTCTGCAGCTTATTTGGGCTGGACATTTAATGAGAAAATTGATAAAAAAGCTCATTATATTTTTGCCATTGAGTGTGATACTAAAACATCTGAAGAATTTAGAATAATTGCAGATATGATTTCAAATTTATGTAAACCTTACTTAAAAGAGGAAGAATATATAGATATTATAAAACTAACTAAAGATGGAAATTTTATCGATTATTTTTATAAAAAAGATAAACCATTTTATGTTAGATAACTTATATTAATTGCGATTAATGCTTCAATTTAGCTATTTAAAAATGTTATTCTTATAATATTAAATTTCTGTTAAACAAAATTTAAAAAAGCTTTTGCTGATTTACATTTGTTACAATAAATTTTTTAATTATTCATCTATGTTGATATCAACACTAACATTAGGAGGAGTAGCGCCTTCAGAACTTATAGTTGTTGTTGCAATAGCTTTATTATTATTCGGAGGGAAAAAAATTCCGGAATTAATGAAAGGACTTGGAACAGGAATTAGGGAGTTTAAAGAAGCGTCTAGAGAAACGAATGCTAATATGGCAGCTCCTAAAACGCAAGTTCAAGAATCTGTTGAAAAACAGAGCGAACCAACAAAAGAATAATCAAAAAGCCAGCTTTTAGCTGGCTTTTTTTGTTTGCAATCTAACTTTTGATTTTAGAATATAGTTTTTTATCGTAAAAAATAACAAAAGCAGGTAACTTAATATTAATAAGTAAATGTAATTACCTATTTGTTGTTTTAAAATAGCATAATTATTTTGTCTTTTTTCTATTAATTGATTCTTAGTTTCTTCTTCTTCAAGTATGAAATTGAGTTCTGATTTATATTTCTGATTTTCTGAATAAAAAAGATCATTGGAATATTTTATACTATCCTGATAGATAATGATTTTACCTTTACTTTTTTGTAAAAAATCGATTATTTAAATATAACGAGAATATGAAATTTTGTTTTCATAAATACATTTAACTCCGCTTACATAATCGTCTTGTTCTATAATTTTTTGAACATTATTTTTTAAATTATGCATTAATATATTGTCATTTTCTAGATCTCCTGTAAATAAATAAGTTGTGAAAACTACATCTTTAAAAGGTATATAAATTTCAGAATTAACACATCCTAATTCCTTATTAGCATCATCTACATATACTTGAATTCCTCTGGTTTCATTCAATAAGTTGTAATGATTTAGATAACATAAACAAAGAAAAGGCAACAATATAATACTTAGTATTCCCGGTATATAATATTTGCGCATAATTATTTAGTTGAATATTTAAAAATCATCGGCAATACATCTCTCTTTGTTAGCTTTTATATTAGATAAATTAGTAGGTTTCTACAAATTCTCAAATGCTGTAGCTGTTTTTACTCCAAAATTATGTTGACCTATTTGAAAATAATTTAGTTAATTAGAAAACTAAAGAAATAAAAAAATCCTTTATTTCAAATATAAAGGATTTTTATTTACTATAAAATTTATGTGTCTATAACTACGAATTAAGCCAGTTTTTAAAAAGAGGGGCTTTTTCTCTGCTAATTACTATTTCGCGTTGAGGGGCTCGTTCTAGCATTACTTTAAGCTTGCCATTGTAATGATTTTGTATTGTATTTATGCTATCTATATGTAAAATATGTTGTCGGTTTGCTCTAAAAAAAGTTAATGGATTGAGTTCTTCTTCAAGCTCTTCCATCGTTTGAGAAATAATAAACTCACTTCTATTTTTTAAAACCAAATGTGTTACTTTTTGTTCAGAATAAATATAATCTAACTCTTCTATTTTAATGGTTTTGAAGCCATCTTTATATGGAATTAAAAAACGCAAACGAAACAGATTTTCTTTTTTATTAATATTGCCCAAAATATCTTTAATAGAATCATTTAATTGATTGCTATATATTTTTTTATATTTAGCTAAAGCCTTGCGAAGATCTTCCTCCTGAACGGGTTTCATTATATAATCTAAACTATTAACTTTAAATGCTTTTAGGGCATATTCGTCATAAGATGTTGTAAAAATAACAGGCGTTGTAATTTCTATTTGTTCAAAAATTTCAAAACACAATCCATCTTCCAGTCTTACATCCATAAAAATAAGATCTGGAGCAGCATTTTTTGTAAGCCACTGCACACAATCTTTTATACTTTCTATTACTCCAATTATCGTTGCAGTAGGTTCAACTTCTTGCAACAAGCGAATAAGCTTATTTGCATTTCTTTCTTCATCTTCTACAATAAGTAAATTCATAGTTTTTATTATTTTATTCTTTTTTCTTTAGATAACAAAGGCAATTTTACTTCAAATGAATCATTGTCAAAATCAACAATCACTTCTTTTTTACTCAACAATTTATACCGATCGACAATATTGCTTAATCCTACTTTTGACGATGGAATATCGACCAATAATTTTTGATGATTATTTTTAATTACTACATAATTGTCTATTATTTCGATTATAATATACAATGGTTTTTCTTTGGATGCAGAATTGTGTTTTACCGCATTTTCTACCAAAAGTTGTAAGGCTATTGGTGCAATTAAATAATTTTTTTGTACTTCTTCGGGTACATTTATAACTAAATCAACCTTTCCTCCCATTCGTTCTTTTATCAGATAAAAATAGGATTGTACAAAGCGAATTTCTTCTTGTAATTTAATTGTGTTTTTTCGAACATTAGACAGCATATAGCGATAAACCAAGGCTAAATGATCGATAAATTTTACTGCAATTTTTTGATCTTCTACAACCAATTCAGACAAGGTACTTAAATTATTGAATAAAAAGTGCGGATCTAATTGCATTTTTAAAACTTCTAACTCTGCCTGACTTGCAATGCGTTCTAATTGTTCTGCTTTTAGTTTTAGTTCGGCGGCATCCATCATTGAGTTTTTCCAATTTTTAATTAAAAAATAACCTGTGTGAATAACGCTAATAAAAATACCTGTATTTATACTTATTAATAATGATTGCCAAATATCTACTTTAGATTCTATATCCAATTCTTCGTTTAACGTAGGAAAACAGTAAATATATCCGATATTTAATAGAACGTAAGTAATAAATATAAGGAAAATTAATAGAAAAAACTGAACTACTACTCTACTTATTGCGTGCGAATTCCAGGGTAACCATCTGTTTAGTACACTACTTAATCGCAAGCTTATTTCACTAATTGCAGTACAATAAATTAAAATCATTATGGTTGATTTCCACCAATCATCAAAATCTATTGTATCATACCATTCTGGATCATATGGATTTAGCAAAAAATGCGAAAAAAGATATAATAGATAAACAAGTGGAATTACGATAATTCGATAATGCCTCACAAACAATGATTCTTCTTTTTTACTGCTTACTTTCATTTGTCTTTTATTTCATTATGCAAAATTAAACGCTTGTTTACAAATTAGAAATTTAATTCACTCAAAGTGATAATTAATTGAATGAATGTACCTATTTTGATAGATGAAACAAAAAAGGCTAGCTAAAAAGTGTACATCACCCATTGCTCTTAAATCAACTTCTTGTGCACTTAAATTTGAAAATGAAATAAGTAAAACTATTATTAGTAAAATTTGCTTCACAATTTATAAGTTTAACCCGTTGGGTGTAATTAAATGATTTGATTTTTAATATTATTTATAGGTCTATCAAAAATGAATTTATTGATATATTGAATCAATGTCAAAGCTGTTATTTTCGCTAAAATTCTTGTTTTAAAGCCTTCAAAAGTTTT
>JASLED010000005.1 GCA_030151255.1 Flavobacterium sp. | reverse complement strand
TATTTTTTTAAAATATTTCTGAATCTTTTTTTATAAGTCTCTCTTTACTTTCTATGAACGTTTACTGCTGTAATGCGGATGCAAAAGTAGTACCTTTTCAATCAATTCCAAACTTTATGCATCCTTTTTTGTGAAGTTTTTCGTAACTTTTACTTAACTATCTAGTAACACACACTTTATAGATTAAAAAAAAATTTGAATATTTTTTTCCATTACTACATAAAGCAAAAAGAGAGCCTAGAAGCCCTCTTTTAAACAAAAATAATTATATCTAAAATTAGAATATATTAAAACGAAGTTGTAATTCCTACCGTTAAACCTGCTGCTTCTGGGACATATCTACAAACTCCACCTACACATAACAATCCTCCTCTTTGTCTTCCATAACTTCCAGATATACGCGTTGCTCCTTTTGTATAACTCATTCCAAAGTTATAATAGTGTACTCGATCATCCTTATAATCATTTCCATAATTATACATATCACTAACGAAAACACTCCAGTTTGCATTATACGCAAATTCTAAAGTTCCGGCTAACCAGTTTTTCTTATCTTCTTTGGTCCACAAATGCTGAAGTTCTAATCTAACCGATTTTTCTTCCATGAACTGATAAGTTGATTCTGCAGAAACAATATTTGTTTTTACCGAAGTAAAACTTGCTCCATCCAAGAACGGACTATTATAATATTGATTTAAGTACATAAATATAGAAGACCAATCTTTTGACCATCTTTTTCTAACCTCTAAACCAAAATCAGAATAATATTTTTTTCCGAATTCAAAAAACTTTGAAGTAACACCTGAATCATCTGCTTTTTTAGTTGATTCGATTCCTGCCCAATATGATCCATTTACAACCACATTTGTTCCATACTCTCCACCAAGTGTTGATCCTTTTTCAAATTCATAGAAGAAATCGAATTGCCCTCCCATTTCTCCTAATTTATTTTTTAGGTGCATATCAAAAAATGGTTGTGATTGATATACATATATATTTTGTAAAGAATAATCGTATTGTTTTGTTAATGCAGGAATATAATTTAGAGTTCCTCTTAAATATTGATTTTCTGAAAGACTTCTTTCTGAATAGAATCCCATGTTTTCCATTCTTCTAAGATTAATATCAAATCCTAAACCTTTTTGACTATACCCTGTATTAATCAACAAAGCATTTCCGGCTTGCTTTACCCCAGGTGCAACAAGACCTGCTTCAAACAATCCGTCAGGTGTTTTATAAACATATTCTGCTCCGATATAAAAACCACCTTTGCCAAAATTTGCTCTTCCGCTAAATCCGCTTGTAAGCTTGTCCATAGCAAGATTATATTCTCTACTATTTTCAAAACGCCCTAAATAACTAAAAGCAACCGTGAAATCAACATCATTATTTTCCATTAAACCTGCAACATCAACATGAACATCTCCACCTAAAATAAATGAATCTGCCAAATCAAAGCCCATTCCGATTCTTTGTTTTCCGCCCAACAAGGTAAATCTGAAGTTTTCAATATTATCGTACTTAAGGTTTAGACCGAAAATCGAATTATTAATACCTAACTGTCTATCTTCCCAAGAACGAAATAGCAAACCGCTACCAAATTGATCATAAAAATGCCCAGCCGTAACATCCAAACCTAACTCCCTATTATTATAACGTGCATAGATGGTTCCTATATTTACATCCTTCAACTCTGGAGAATAATTTAATAATGCTTTTGGTTCATAACCTTCAAGCTGCGCGCCAAAGCTCCAATTTTTATAATCGTAATCTGCTTTTAAATATGAATTAGAACGGAAACGTTTATCAGTTTCCATTTCATCTAATTTAATTTTTTTATCATCAATGTACCACTGCGAATTATTCTCAAATCCTACACGAACCTGAGCTGAAACATTATTTATTCCAAAAAGAACAATTGCAGCGTATAAAACTCTTTTCATAAAACTTTATTTTAATAACGCTTTTACCTTCTTAATAAGTTCTTTTTCCACTCCCGGAGTATAGCTTGTGTGCTTATACACAATCTTACCTTTATATACTATGGCAGTAAAAGGAACATTTACTACATTCATAGCTCTTTTTAGGTCATTGTTTGTGTCCAACAACACTGTATAATCCCATCCTTTTCCGTTAACTAATGGTTTTACACGTTTTACTGACTTTGCATCATCAATAGACACAGCAATTAATTTAACACCTGTTTCTTTTTGCCAAGTACTATAAACATCATTAATAGCTGCTAATTCTTTAAGGCAGGGCCCGCACCAAGTTGCCCAGAAACTTACAATAATTGGTTTTTCCTCTTTACTAAAATCAGAAAAATCTACTTTTTTACCATCTAAATCCGTTAACATTACATTAGGTAAATCTGATTGCTGCGCAATAGAAAAACTTATCGTTAGAAACGCAAATAATGCAAAAATTGTTTTCATAATAGTCATTTTGTTTATACAGGTCGTAAATCTATTAAAATAATATTAAATTTAATTTTTAAATAACATATTTTTTTACATACTTTTACAAAACAACTTTAAGATAACTTTATGAAGACAATTAAACGCTATTTATTACTCCTAGCCTTTGCAGGATTACTAACAACAAATTTTGCTTGTTCTAGTGACTCAAGCTCAACTAAAGAGCAAGATGATGATAATGATGACGATAATGGTAAAGCCTTATCACTATCAACACCTAAAAGATTACTTACATTAGGTGAAACTTTAGATTTTACAACAAAGCTTGACAATGATTTCGTTACTCATGCTCAAATATTTATAAATGATCAATTAATACAAGGAACTTCTTTCAAATTTACTGAAGTTGGTGACTACACCGTAAAAGCTAAATTAGCTAATGGTCAAGAAAGCCATGTGTTGAAGATTTCTGTATTTAAAAACGAAGAAGATCTTGAAAAATCTATCAGCTTTGAACATAGAGTTCTTATTGAAGATTTTACGGGAGCATGGTGCCAATACTGTCCTCTTGTTGCCTATGATATTGAACTTTTAGAAAAAGATCATTCTGAGAAAATACAAGCAATAGCTATTCATAATTCTCAAAATAATAATGCAAGCAATGGAGGGCATGATCCTTTTGACTTTTTTCCAAAAGAAAGAAGAGCATTTGAATCAGAAATGAAAGTAAATGGATATCCGTTTGCTACAATCAACAGAAAAGAAAACTTTAGAACAGACTACAAAAGAGCAATTGCATTGCATCAACCAAAATCTAGAATTGGTATTAAAATTAGTTCAGAGGTTTATTCTAGTGATGCGGTAGTAAAAGTATCTATCAAGTTTGGAGAAGACTATAATGCAGATTTAAAATATGCTGTATTTTTGTTAGAAGATCATTTATTATTTAGACAAGCTAACAGTACTCAGTATTACGGTCATTTACAAAAAAACGGAGGTTTTTCAATGGATTTTGAACATAACAATACTTTAGTTGGTATGGGCACAAGTTTTAGAGGAGAAACTATTGCTGCAAGTGCAACTGTAAAAGGAAATGAGTTTAACAACGATAATATTTATTTTATGCACAAAGCAAAAGACATAAAAAACACAAAAATTGTTGTTGTTGTAACAAACAAAGATGGTGAAACATTAAACGTATTATCTGCACCAGCAAATACAACTCAAGATTATCAATTAGTAAAATAACATAATAAAAAGAGAGCCTGTTTGTAAGCTCTCTTTTTTATTATTGAAAAAACATCTACATCATAATTACAGAACAACCATTTAACATAATATTGGTTGTGTTATTTTTTTGTACAATATAATATTATTAATATTTTCAAAACCATTCTTAAAAAGATAAATTATGTTTAAAAAAATTAATTTTTTGTTGATTTGTACAATTGTTTCTATATCAACTATGTCTTGTAGTAAATCAGATAATGATTCTGGATCAAATGGTGATTATAGAGTAACAGTATCTGTTTCCGAAGGCTCTACTATTGAAAATGTGAATTTAAATATTTACGATAAAGATACAGAAGATCTAAATATATCTATTGACTTAGAAGGAGTAAAAGAATGGACTAGAACCTTCGATAAGAAAGAAGGTAAAGATGGTTATTTTAACGCTAATGGAATTGGTGCAAATGAAGAGTCAACAATGAAAGTAGTAATTACAAAAGGAAAAGAAGTAATTGTTCAAAAAAATTCTAAAGGAAAAGAATTATCAAGTTATATATACTTCTAATAAATTTAGAATAAACATCTAAAAACAAAAAGTCCTGATTCAATGAATCAGGACTTTTTTGCTCCCCCTCTTGGGCTCGAACCAAGGACCCTCTGATTAACAGTCAGATGCTCTAACCAACTGAGCTAAGGAGGAAGGTATCATACCTTAAATGCGATGCAAAGATAAAATCAATTTTGATTTATACAAGCACTATTGCCTTATTTTTTTATCATTTAAAAATTGCCTTATAAATATCATTTCCGTTTGCAAACAGCATTAATGCTATAAGTAAAAAGAAACCAACCATTTGCGCATTTTCTAAAAACTTATCACTTGGTTTTCTACCAGAAATCATTTCATATAATAAAAACATTACATGTCCTCCATCTAACGCAGGAATTGGCAGTAAATTCATTACACCTAACATTATTGACAACAAAGCCGTAACGTTCCAAAAATATTCCCAGCTCCAAACAGAAGGAAACACATCGTAAATTGCCTTAAATCCTCCTACTCCTTTATAAGCACCTGTTTCTGGCTTTATAATTTTCTTTAATTGCTGAAGATATCCGCCTATTTTATCTATCCCTTTCTCAATTCCAACAGGAATAGACTGAGCTAATGAATAATGTTCTTGACTGATATTATACAAATTCATTTTCTGAATAGTTTCGATAGTTAATGCAGGTGCTGGATAAACCCCAAGTTTACCGTTAGCATCTGTTTTAAGATCTAAAGTAACATCTTTTCCATCTCTATCAACAACTACAGTAATATTTTGATCTTTAAACTTTACTGTTTCTGCTTGAACTTCATCAACATATTTTGTAGAAATACCATTTATACTTTTAATAATATCCTTTTCTTTCAATACTTCTGAAGCATTACTTTGTACATCATCGGCAAATCCAACAACAATAAAAGGTAAACGCAAACCAATTAATCCGCCTCCTTTAGTATCGCTCATTTGACCTAATAAATTTACAGGCAGCTGAATTTCTTCTTTTATTCCATTACGCTCAATTTCAACATTATGCCCCATCATAATGGCATAACCCAAATCATTGTAATGTGGAATATTTTTTCCGTCAACAGCCAAGATTTTATCTCCACTTTTCATTCCTGCTTCTAATAAAATAGGTGATTTTACCCAAACACCAGCATTCAAATCTTTATTAGAAATATACGAATCACCATAGAAATAAGTCATTCCAATAAAAATAACGAATGCTAAAATAAAGTTTACAATAACTCCACCAAGCATGATAATTAATCGTTGCCAAGCTGGTTTTGAACGAAATTCCCAAGGCTGCGGCTCGCTTTTTAATTGCTCGGTATCCATGCTCTCATCCACCATTCCAGAAATCTTCACATATCCACCCAAAGGCAACCATCCAATTCCATAAACTGTTTCTCCAATTTTTTTCTTAAACAAAGAAAACTTCACATCGAAGAATAAATAAAACTTTTCTACTCTTGTTTTAAACAACTTCGCGGGAATAAAATGCCCTAATTCGTGAAGAATAATCAAAAATGATAAGCTCAATAAAAATTGAGAAAGTTTAATCAGTATATCCATTTTAATTTTTTAGTTACTAACTACATATTAACGACAAAAATAAAATATTAGTTGAACTAAATCCCTTTTTTTAATCAAACTATTTTTATAAGTTTCTAAAAGAGCATTCCATTTTATAAAAATGATGGAATAAAATGAGAAGAAATAAAACTAAACAGAGTAAAATGCAACAAAATAGCCCATAATAAAAAAGTATTTTCTAACTTTGTTCTATTAAACAATTATTTTATAAATATGTTGCAGATAGCTTTTATTAGAGAAAATCAAGAGCAAGTGATTAAAGGCTTGGCTAAAAGAAATCTTGATGTTGCAGAATTGCTAAATGAAGTGCTTACTTTGGATGAACAAAGAAGAGCAAAGCAAGTTGAACTTGATAATGTTTTAGCAGAATCCAACAAGCTATCCAAAAGTATTGGTGAGTTGATGAAAAATGGTGAGAAAGCTAAAGCAGAACTTATCAAAGAAAAAACATCGAACTTACGCGAGCAAAGCAAAGAATTTACTGAGCAGTTAAATAAAATATCAACAGATTTAAACGAAAAATTATATACAATTCCAAACATACCAGCAGACATTGTTCCTGCAGGAAAAGATGCAGAAGATAACCTTACAGTGCACGAACATGGAGAAATTCCAACATTGCACGAAGGAGCATTACCACATTGGGAATTGGCCAAAAAATATGATTTAATTGATTTTGAATTAGGTAACAAAATTACAGGTGCCGGTTTTCCAGTTTATAAAGGAAAAGGTGCTCGTTTACAACGTGCCTTAATTTCGTATTTCTTAGATAAAAATACAGCAGCAGGATACAAAGAATACCAAGTGCCACATTTAGTTAATGAAGCATCTGGATTTGGAACAGGCCAATTACCAGATAAGGAAGGACAAATGTATCATTCAACTGCGGATGACTTATATTTAATTCCAACTGCAGAAGTGCCAATTACCAATATGTTTAGAGATGTTATTTTACAAGAAAGTGACTTTCCGGTTTTATGTACAGGTTATACACCATGTTTCCGTAGAGAAGCCGGTTCTTATGGTGCGCACGTAAGAGGATTAAACCGCTTACACCAGTTTGATAAAGTAGAGATTGTTCGTATTGAACATCCTGAAAAATCTTACGAAGCATTGAATGGAATGGTAGAACATGTACAAGAATTGCTACACGAACTTAAATTACCTTACCGTATTTTGAGACTTTGTGGTGGAGATATGGGCTTTACAGCGGCTTTAACATATGACTTTGAAGTATTTTCAACAGCACAAGACAGGTGGTTAGAAATTAGTTCAGTCTCTAACTTTGAAACATTTCAAGCAAATCGTTTAAAATTGCGTTATAGAGATGCTAGTGGTAAAAACCAATTGGCACATACATTAAACGGTAGTTCATTGGCATTACCTCGTGTATTGGCAGGTATTTTAGAAAATTATCAAACTCCTGAAGGTATTGTTATACCTGAAGTATTGAGACCTTATACAGGATTTGATATCATTGATTAATACAAATAAATAGAAACGATTATATGAAAAGCACCAAATCCAACATGTGATACTTGGTGCTTTTTTTATCTTTTCAGATTTCATTTAATATCAAAATTATGATTATATATAACATTACAATTAATATTCACGAAAGCGTTCATGATCAATGGATGACATGGGTTAAAGAATATTATATTCCTGGCATTTTAGCCTCTAAATTGTTTAACAAAGCAAGAATAATAAAAGTTTTAATAGAAGAAGAAATGGGCGGACAAACCTATTCTATTCAATTTGAAACAGATGATAGAGCAAAATTAGATCAATATTACCGCGAATATTTTGATCATTTTGAAAATGAAGCACGCAAAAAATTTGGCGAATTGATGCTAACATTTAAAACAGAGCTACAATTAATAAGCGAACACTAAAAAACTTCATAGATACAATGGATAAAGTAAAAGCAAAAAAGCATTTAGGTCAGCACTTCTTAACCGACGAAAACGTTGCCAAGAGAATTGCAGATACCTTAACTTTAGAAGGATATAACAAAGTATTGGAAATAGGTCCAGGTATGGGAGTTTTGACAAAATATATTTTAGATAAACCAACTGAAACATTTGTAGTTGAAATCGACAATGAATCGGTAGATTACCTAAACCAACATTACCCAAAATTGCACAATCATATTTTTGCACAAGATTTTCTAAAATTTAATATCACCGAAGCTTTCAACAAAGAGCCCTTTGCGGTTATTGGAAACTTTCCTTATAACATTTCCACACAAATTGTTTTTAGAGCTTTGGAGCTCCGCGATTATATTCCTGAGTTTTCAGGAATGTTTCAAAAAGAAGTTGCTGAGCGTATCTGTGAAAAAAAAGGAAGTAAAGCATATGGTATTCTTTCGGTATTAACACAAGCCTTTTACGATACAGAATATTTATTTACCGTATCCGAACATGTATTCAATCCTCCTCCAAAAGTAAAATCGGGAGTAATGAGAATGCGCAGAAAAGAAAACTACTCATTGCCAGTAAGTGAAAAATTATTCTTTTCTGTGGTAAAAGGAGCTTTTAACCAAAGAAGAAAAACACTTCGAAATAGTTTAAAAGGTTTTAACTTACCTGAAGAAATTAGAGCAGAAGATATTTTCAATTTGCGTCCAGAGCAATTGAGTGTTGAAGATTTTATTGAAATTACAAAAAAGGTAGAAACATATGGAGTTTAAAATCAGTAACGAATCTATCCAACAAATTGAGGAACTTATTTTAGCAAATAATGAAGCTGAATTACTGGAAATCTTAAAAGATTTTCACGCTGCCGATATTGCAGAAATAATGAACGAGTTGCATGCTGAAGATGCTATTTACATTTTCAACATATTGGATAGCGAGGTTACTGCCGAAATATTACTAGAATTAGATGAAGACTTACGAGAAAAAATCTTAATGTCTTTATCGCCCAAAGAAATTGCAGAAGAATTAGACGAATTAGATACCGATGACGCTGCAGATATCATTGCCGAATTATCGGAAAAAAGAAAAGAAGAAGTACTTCTTGAGCTAGAAGACGTTGATCATGCCAAAGATATTGTAGAGTTATTGCGCTATGATGAAGATACCGCTGGAGGTTTAATGGCAAAAGAATTTGTTTCTGTAAACGAAAATTGGTCGGTACTTACTTGTGTAAAAGAAATGCGTAAGCAAGCCGAACATGTTTCTAGAGTACATTCTATTTACGTGGTAGATAATGATGGAAGATTAAAAGGAAGACTTTCTTTGAAAGATTTATTAACTTCATCTACCACAACACATATTAGCAACGTTTATATTCCAAAAGTAGACAGCGTTAAAGTTGATACTGAAAATACAGAAGTTGCCCGTATTATGCAAAAATACGACTTAGAAGCAATTCCTGTTGTTGACGAAATGGGCCGACTTGTTGGTAGAGTTACCATTGATGATATTGTTGACGTAATTAAAGAAGAAGCTGATAAAGATTATCAATTAGCAGCAGGTATTTCTCAGGATGTAGACACAAATGATAGTATTTTAACGCTTACCAGAGCTAGATTACCTTGGTTAGTTTTAGCAATGATTGGTGGTTTTGTGGCAGTAAACGTATCTAGAAGTTTTGAAGATGCGATGGAAAAATATGGAATTTTATTTTTCTTTACTCCATTAATTGCAGCAATGGCTGGAAATGTTGGAGTACAATCTTCAGCAATTATTGTACAAGGATTGGCAAACAATACCATTTCAGGTTCAATTTTTTCAAGATTAACCAAAGAAGTTTCTTTAAGTTTATTAAATGGATTTTTATTAGCCATTTTATTAATGCTTGGAAGTCATTTTTTACTTGGAGTAGATTATATAATAGGTATAACAGTTTCTATTGCTCTAATAAGTGTTATTATTATAGCAAGTTTAATAGGCACATTTGTTCCTATTTTATTAAATAAATATGGTATAGATCCCGCCTTAGCTACTGGTCCATTTATTACAACAAGTAATGATATCTTTGGTATTTTAATTTATTTTTCGATTGCAAAAGTGATTTTAGGTTTTTAAAACACATTGTTTATGAGCACAAAAAAAGTATTACATATTGATAGTAATCACCCGTTAATGATGATTCAGCTAGCACAAATAGGATATACCAATGTAGAAAACTATACCGATTCTAAAGAAAAAATAGAAGAATCTATTGCAGATTATGAAGGAATCATTATTCGAAGTAGGTTTAAAATTGATCGTTCTTTTTTAGAAAAAGCTACAAATTTAAAATTCATCGGCCGTGTAGGTGCTGGATTAGAAAATATTGATTGTAATTATGCTCAAAGTAAAGGAATTAACTTAATTGCTGCACCAGAAGGAAACAGAACCGCTGTGGGCGAGCACGCATTAGGTATGTTATTGAACTTAATGAATAAATTATCGCTTGTAGATCAAGAAGTACGAAACGGAATTTGGTTAAGAGAAGCTAACAGAGGGATTGAAATTGAAGGAAAAACTGTTGGAATAGTTGGTTATGGAAATATGGGAAATGCTTTTGCTAAACGTCTACAAGGCTTTAATTGTAAAGTGATTTTTTATGATATTAAAGAAGGGCTTTCTAATCAATACGCACAGCAAGTTAGCTTAGAAGAATTATTTGAACAAACTGATATTCTAAGCTTACACACACCTGAAACGCCTGAAACATTAAATATGGTAAATAGTAAATTTATAAATGGATTTAAAAAACCATTTTGGTTTATTAATACCGCCAGAGGAAAATCTGTGAATACTGCAGATTTAGTTACAGCCTTGCAATCAGGTAAGATAAAAGGAGCCGGATTAGATGTTTTGGAATACGAAAAATCATCTTTTGAAAATATGTTTTCAGATAACAGCTTACCTGAGCCGATGCAATATTTAATTCAGGCTAAAAATGTATTGTTATCACCACATATTGCAGGTTGGACAATTGAAAGTAAAGAAAAGCTAGCGCAAACTATTATAGATAAAATAAAATTATTATAACAATAACCCGTTGGGTGTAATTAAATGATTTGATTTTTAATATTATTTATAGGTCTATCAAAAATGAATTTATTGATATATTGAATCAATGTCAAAGCTGTTATTTTCGCTAAAATTCTTGTTTTAAAGCCTTCAAAAGTTT
>JASLED010000004.1 GCA_030151255.1 Flavobacterium sp. | reverse complement strand
AAACTTTTGAAGGCTTTAAAACAAGAATTTTAGCGAAAATAACAGCTTTGACATTGATTCAATATATCAATAAATTCATTTTTGATAGACCTATAAATAATATTAAAAATCAAATCATTTAATTACACCCAACGGGTTATTTATATTTATGTAAGTAGAGCAATTGGGCAATTTTATGGAGGTAAAACAAAAGAATATTTCAATGCTTTTTTAAGTTATATTTTTGGAACAATAATTTTTACAGCATTAATTTATTTATTTGGTTTAATTATCGAATTGTTTACAAAATAAAACATTTTTTATAAATAAAAATAGTTAGAAAGTAACCTTTTAAAAGGTTACTTTTTTTGTTTTAATGCAGTTGTATTCACTCAAAATAAGTAAATTTAGAACAAACAAAAAAAACAAATGAATCAACAAGAAATACAAAATATTCGAACACAATTTGATTATTATCGCACATTAGCAGATAAAACAATTTTAATTTTATCACAAGACGAATTAAATCATAAATTAAGCGAAGAAAGCAACTCTGTAGCAATGATTGTACGTCATATAACAGGTAATTTACTTTCTCGTTTTACCAATTTTTTTACCGAAGATGGAGAAAAAACGTGGAGAAAAAGAGATGAGGAATTTGAAGATGGATATTATGATCGACATGAATTAATTGCCAATTGGGATAAAGCTTGGAAAGTACTTTTTGAAGTATTGGATACACTCACAGAAGAAGATAGCGCTAAAGTGATTACCATCCGAAAACAAGAACAATCAGTTGCTCAAGCTATTTTTAGACAATTAGCGCATTATCCATATCATATTGGACAAATTGTTTTTATAGGAAAAGTAATTCGAAACTACGAATGGCAATCTTTAAGTATTCCCAAAAATAAATCAGAAGAATATAATCAAGCAAAATTCAGTAATCCTGATGCAGAAATAAAACTTTAACCCATTTATAAGTTAGAATAAATTAAATTGTTACAAGCAAATAGTTATATATTTGTTTACACACAATAAAAAACTACAATATGAAATTAAACACAGTAGCTTGTATAGTTTTAGCATCGGCGCTATTTCTATCTTGTGGAGATAAAAAAGAAAAACAAACAGAAACAGAACAAGTGACATCAACAGAACAATTTGATTATAATGTAGATCAATTTGGCGATATTGAAGTATTGAGATATCAAGTGCCAGGATGGGATGATTTAACATTAAAAGAAAAAGAACTTGTATATTATTTAAGTCAGGCGGGATATGCTGGACGCGATATTATTTGGGATCAAAACTATAAACATAATTTAACCATTCGTAAAGCGTTAGAAAATATTTACCAAAACTACCAAGGCGATAAAGATTCGGAAGATTGGAAAGAATTTGTAGTGTATCTAAAACGCGTTTGGTTTTCAAACGGAATTCACCATCATTATTCAAACGATAAAATTAAACCAGGATTTTCTCAAGCATATTTTTCTATTTTATTAAAAGAAACAAATACAGATTTAGATCGAAATATTGCAAATATTTTGTTTAACGACGTAGATAACAAAAAAGTAAATTTAGATTTAGCAAAAGGTTTAGTAAAAGGTTCGGCAGTAAATTTCTACGGAGAAGGAGTTACTGAAGATGAAGTAGAAGCTTTTTACAACAATATGAAAAGTCCAGATCCATTACGTCCATTATCAACAGGATTAAATTCTAAAGTGGTAAAAGAAAATGGCAAATTGGTAGAAAAAGTTTGGAAAAGCGGCGGAATGTACGGTGCTGCAATCGATCAAATTATTTATTGGTTGGAAAAAGCAGTTACTGTAGCAGAAAATCCTAAGCAAGCCGATGCAATTAAGTTGCTAATTCAATATTATAAAACCGGAGATTTAAAAACTTGGGATGATTATAATGTGGCTTGGGTAGCGGCAACTGATGGAAATATTGATTATAACAATGGTTTTATTGAGGTATATGCAGATCCGTTAGGACATAAAGGTTCATACGAAAGTGTGGTGCAAATCAAAGATTTTGATATGTCTAAAAAAATGGAAGTGCTATCTAAAGAAGCGCAATGGTTTGAAGACAATTCGCCATTATTGCCAGAACATAAAAAGAAAAACGTAACAGGTGTTTCTTATAAAACTGTTATTGTTGCTTCAGAATCTGGAGACTCTTCTCCAAGTACACCAATTGGAGTGAATTTGCCAAACGCAGATTGGATTAGAGCGGAGCATGGATCAAAATCAATTTCATTAGGAAATATTATCGATTCATATAATCACGCAGGCGGTGCTTCAGGAAAATTAAAAGAATTTGCTCATGATGATGAAGAAATTCAATTAGAGGAAAAGTATGGCGAATTAGCAGATAAATTGCACACAGCACTTCATGAAGTAATTGGTCATGCATCAGGACAAATAAACAAAGGAGTTGGTCAGCCAAAAGAAACATTAAAAAGTTATGCTTCTACTTTAGAAGAAGGACGTGCAGATTTAGTTGGTTTATACTATTTATACAATCCAAAATTACAAGAATTAGGATTGGTTGAAGATTGGAAATCAGTTGGAAAAGCTGCTTATGATGGATATATCAGAAATGGTTTAATGACACAGCTTGTGCGTTTAGAGCCAGGGGCTGATATTGAGGAAGCTCACATGAGAAATCGTCAATGGGTGAGTGCTTGGGTTTTTGAAAAAGGTAAAAAAGATAATGTAATTGAAAAAGTTGTAAGAGATGGTAAAACATATTACAACATTACAGATTACGATAAATTACATGATTTATTTGGTCAACTTTTAAAAGAAACTCAGCGTATTAAATCTGAAGGAGATTACAATGCTGCTAAAATACTTGTAGAAACTTACGGAGTTAAAGTAGATCAAAACATTCATAAAGAAGTATTGGCGCGTAATGCTCAGTTTAATTCGGCTCCATACAGAGGATTTGTAAATCCATACATTGTTCCCGTGAAGAATGATAAAGGTGAAGTAATTGATTATAAAATTGAACAACCAAAAGCATTTGATGAGCAAATGTTGCGTTATGCAAAAGAATATAGTTTTTTACCACTTGTTAACTAATTATCAATATCAATATAAAAGGTCGATTCTAACGAATCGACCTTTTTTTATTTTCTTATAATTATCATATTTCTTACATACATTTATATCGGTTTTCTATAGAAGATTGATACTTTATCTAATCTTGTGGATTGCCAGATTCTCTATTTATCATCAGATGATAATATTCTATTACATTTACCTCCAAGATAGTCTTATCAGCTAAAACTAAAGAGAAAAAGCGTGATTGATAAATTCAGTTGGACGTTGTCCCATCAGTTTAGTAAATACATTGCTGTATGACTGCGCGCTATTATAACCCACCAATAAAGCAATCTCATTAATTGTGTATTGTTTTTCACTCAATAGCTCAATAGATTTAATCATGCGTACCATCTGCATATATTTAGCAATACTGATACCTGTTTCTTTTTTAAATTGACGCTCAAGTGTACGAACACTCATAAAACATAAGGCTGCTAACTCATCTATAGCTATGGTAGATTGATAACGCTTATGTATATAAACTGTTGCATCAAGTAATACTTTGGTACGTGGAACAGGAGTGATAAGTGGAACAGCATTTTTTACAAAAGAAGGAAGTTCTAATGAAATTGCCTTCAGAAAAGTTTGTTCGCTCTCATCATATTTCATATTCATCGACCATTTTTCTGTGTACATAATCATTTCTCTCATCACAGTAGGAATAGAGAATAGATATAATTTGTCATAAAAAGGAGGCAAGTTATCCACATCAAAGTACAATGTACGCAGTGAAACGTGTTCTGATGCATGAGTTGTTTTGTGTGGAACATTAGAAGGAATGTATGCTACATGGTTCTGAGGTAATAAAAATTGACACGACTCTACATGTAGATATTGGTATCCAGATTCTACATATACTAATTGGGCTTTTTTATGGTGATGAAATTCATTGTTGTGCTTCCACTGTTCTGCATGCCAAGAAAACCCTTTTTTATCTACTTCATCAACTAATTGTGGTTTACTCATACTTGTCGTTTTAGTTATGATTTATGGCGAATATAATCATTTGTTAGCTTATATTTTTGTATCCTATAACAACAATATGTAATTAGAAAAACAAACAACAATGGAAAATCATATAGAAGAAACATCTAAGATGAAAAAACTACTGATGTTATTAGGAATAATATTCATTGCATCTAATCTTAGAGCCCCGCTAACTTCTGTAGGTCCTGTAATAGGAGAAATAAGCAGAGCTTTATCTTTATCTAATACTACTGCCGGATTAGTTACTACTA
>JASLED010000095.1 GCA_030151255.1 Flavobacterium sp. | reverse complement strand
AAAACGGAAAACTTATACAAAAAGTAAATACTGATGCAGACGGAAATTTTATGGTGTTTTTACCAACTGGTAATTATGATATTGTATTACAAGAAAAGAGTTTACCACAAAATGCGTATTGCGAAAATACTGTTGCAAATGTTTTTATAGAATCTGGAAAAGTAATAAAACTTGATCCTTTTATTATTCTAGTAAAACAAAAAACAATAAACGTTAGAAAATTTGGTTCATAATCGTTTTCTAACCTTTACAAGAATCTTTTAGATTAAAACCCACTTATAGTAAACAAAAAAAGCCAACTATTTTTTTATAGTTGGCTTTTTTATTTATTTCCGCATAAGCAATACCGGTCGGTGATAATCTAAGATATAATTGTTGATCACTTATTATTCTAAATAAAGAAAGGAGGAAGCCTTTAATTTAAAATCTAACCTAATTTTATTTTATGCATTTATACATTTCTAAGAAACCATACCAAATAATCAGTAATCCCTTTATATTGAAAGTAATAAACCGTTGATTTTTTTTATGAAAACAACGGTTTATTTTTATAAAAATTCTAATGTTTAGTTATTTAAAAATATCTTTTCTAAATCTAACGGCGAAATATATTCCTCATTTTGATAAACACGCATATTTCCACCTGAAATTTCATCTATTAATATTATTTCATTTGTAGCTGCATCTCTACCAAATTCTAATTTAATATCATATAAATCAAGATTTTTCTTTGCTAATTCGTCTTTTACAATTCTACAAATTGTTTTTGTTAATTCAACAATTTTTGCGCTTTCTTCATAAGATAATACATTTAGCATTGCTAAAGCATCTGTAGAAATAGTAGGATCTCCCCTTTCATCATCTTTTATAGTAAACTCTACAAAACTATCCAATTTTTGACCATTTGTACAATAATCGCCATATCGTCTAAAAAAACTACCTACAGCACGATATCTACAAATAACTTCTAACCCTTTTCCAAAGGTTTTTGCTTCTTTTACAATCATGGAAACTTCATCTATATTAGATGAAATAAAATGTGTAGGAATTTCTTTATTATTTAAAATTTCGAAAAAGTAAGTTGTCATTTTTAAGCCACTTTTTCCAGCACCGTCAATTGTTAATCCAACAGTATTAGCTCCTGGATCAAAAACACCATCTGTACCCGTTACGTCATCTTTAAATTTTAAAAGAACTTGATTTTGCCCTAAATCGAAAACATCTTTTGTTTTTCCTTGATACTTTAATTTCATATGTGTGTTGTTATTAAGGAACAAATGTACGCAAATCATAGAAACACAAAAAACATCTATGATAATAATATTTACATTTTTTTCACACTTAAATCTTAAAATTTTTTGACAAAAATTGTTATTTAAAAAATCAATTATAAAAATGTAATTTTATTGAAAAAACAAATTTTTATTTTTTATTTTAAATATTATTTATATTTTTAACATAATAACATTAAAAAACATCTTATGACTGATCTAATTTCTTCTCTCTGAAAAAAGTAATCTTCTCTTTTTTTCTATTTCAATTTCATTGGACAATTGCGCAAACTACAATTCCTGCATACAGACCGCTTACAATAAAAGAAGTAAATCTGTATCGAATTGATAGAAATAATAATCAGAAAGATATTGTACCAATTAAAAAAAAGAAAGAATTGTTGGATGACTTAAATAAGTTCTATCAAAATTACATTTCATCTCTGACAGTTCTTACAAAAGTTGATGTAATAGAACTTAACGGTGAATATTTTTTACAACTAAGTAACAAACAAAATAAACTTATTGTAAAACTTTACGAAACTACAGTAAGTTATAGTACTAACTCATTTTTAATATTGGGATCTAACAATTGTTATCTTCCAATTGAAGTCGAAAATTGCTATCCGGCAGCTAATGGAATGAATTGTATAAACAAGACTGCATACTGTACCAAACTAATAACTAAACAAAATTAAAGCTATGAATACATATAATTTTTCAAACTTGGGCCTATATACCCTAATTTTACTAAACGTTGTATTAGCAATAATTACAATTCTAAAATTAGAAAAGATAAAAAAAAGAACAAAAAGACAAAATCTTATTACTTTTACTATTTTGTTCTTTTTTCCAATATTAGGTAGCATGCTTTATCTACTACACTATTATAGCAGTAAAGCTAATTTTACGTCTAATTTACGTTCTATCTATTCAGAATTTTCAAATGATTTATAAAGACAAAAATGTCATGTATTTCAAAAAATATAACTTTTAGATCTTCTTAATAATTTCATTAAAAATGTTAACCTTATTTTTAATGAAATTATTTTTTTCTATCCTTTTATCCAAATTTGAATTATATAATATCCCTTAGTGTAAAATCTTATTACATACTTAATATATAAGCATAAAAAATTAAACATTATTTAAAAAAGCACTAGTTAAAATGGTGTTTCGTTTAACTATTCGCATCAATAATTACCATTTATTTACATTCTTTTTATGAAATAAAATTAGCATAAATAAAAATTCATATATAATTTTGTATTCAACAATCCCAGTAACAATCGCTATTCAGCTAATGTTATTTGATTTTTATAATTTGAACTATATAAAGCTTTAGCTTTATTTATGTTATATGTTGTTTCCTATGCAAAAGCCCAATGTATTACATTGGGCTTTTGATGTTTTATTTATTATTTCCTCGAATTTAAAGTAAAATCATTTTAGTTTAATAAAACAAACAAATCTACAATGGTAAACGTAAACTTATAAACTATACAAATGATTATAAATAACATTAATCTTTTTTTTAAAACGCGTATCTTAATTTAACTCCAGTACTGTATGTTTTAAGATTTAATTTATCTTCACTTTTAACCTGAGCGAAACTTGTTGCATGTAAAGCATCATTAGGTTCTGGATTATAAATCAATACATCATTCGCAGATTTTGCTATTCCTTTTAACTGATCATTGAGCCCAATATCAAAATAAAATCCAATATAAAGCTTATGTTTTGATAATAATTCTTGTTTTATCCCTATTTCGCCTATCCACGCCAAACGATTATCTAATTTAATATCTTTTGTTTTAGAAAAATCTTTAAAATTGCCAAAACCTAAAAATTCGGGTTGTGTTAACTCCAAATCTGATAATGGAAAATATCCTGATGTGTTTAAATTATGGTAACTAACTTTCATTTGATTACTTAATTGCAGGGAATATTTAACTCCTGTTCTAAAATAAAAAGCAGTTTGCGTTTTACCACTGTATTCTATTGTAAGAGGAATACTTATTTGTTGATTAGTCCAATTTTCTTGATATTTAGCAGCGTGATACTTAAATGTAAAAGGTATTTCTTCATAATCTATATATTCTTTTTGATTATGTAAATCTCTTTTTTCAAATCCGATGCTATAATAATCATAACTTAATCCAAAACCTGCTCTCCATCTCTTATTGGTAGAAAACTGATATTGATAATCTAATTCTAAGCCAAAACCTCCTTGTATTTTACTTTTTAAGTCAAAAGAGTTTGTACCGAATGAATTATAAATTCCTCCATTAACGCCAACTCCAAATTGATGTAGTTTTGGCATATAAGGTCTGCGATATTGACCATAACTTAAAACGCCCAATAACAATGCAATAACTAATATGAAGTGCGTTAAATTATTACTTTTTATATGGTTTATTTTCATGTGATTCTTCTTTTACTTTACTTATATCAAACAATAATAAACCTTGCAAGTATTCTATTTATTAATTATTTACCTGCAAGGTTTATTTCTTTATGGAGTTACTATAAAACGAACAGATTTATATTCTCCTTTAACTTTCATCAACATAATATAAGTACCTACTGGTAATATTGATGGTAAATCAATTGTTGAAATCGATTGTTCTAAATATCCTTTTTTAACAAATTGTCCTATAGTGTTATAAATTGTATATTCTGTAATTTCAAATTCATCTATAGGATAATCAAACCTAACTTGAAGCAGTTGATTTTTTGATACTGGATTTGGATACACACTTAATGAATAATTGTGTTTCTGTTTAATATCTATTGAACATGTTGTATATATTTTACCATCATCTGTATAAAGCACTGCGTGATATTCAGCGTTTGGATCTAGTAAATCTTGAGTTGTAGGTCCTTCTGAAAATGCTTGACCATCTCCTACTTTCTTTCCGTTTTTATACCAATGAAAACGCACAAATTTATAACCTCCATTTGTTTCTGGATTATTATTTACAAAAACCAAATTATCGTATTTCTGCATTAAAATCTTTTCCCACGGCATGCGCTTCTCTATGATAACTTTATACGTTTGACGATGCTCGCCATTCGCCGATATAACTTCTATTTCTTGTTCGTACTTTCCGTAATCTGGAGTAGAAATAGTAAATACATTTGATGGATGTACAATTGCACCTATTTGAGTATCTATTCTTACTTCGACATAATTAGAAAGTGTGCCATCGCATCCTTTTATTAGGTGAACAGTATTAGCAGGTTTGTTTATTTTTTCATCATCAATATATAAATTCCAAATGCTACTATCTTTACTGTGAACTACAAGGGTACGACTCACAGGTTTAGCCATATTATAGTTATTATTTCCTGGCTGATGAGCTGTAATTTCTACCACTCCTGGACTTAATAAACTAACATTGCCTAATTCATCAAGAGCAATTGGTTCATTTTCTATAAAACGGTAGCTATAACTTACCTTTAATCCTGATGAAGCTACTCCATTTAATTTAAAATCAGCCGTATCTTCTAACATGATTGGAGAAGCTATTTCAAAATCAATAGTTTGATCGGCCGCAACAATTTTCAATATTGCTCGTAATTCTAATATTTCGTAGTTATTACCATAATCAACTTTTGCTACAACATCATAAGTACCTACATTTACTTGATTATTATTTGTATATTGAATAGTGGCATTAGCATCAATATTTCCTATAACTGATAATGATTTTGGCTGTGCATCATAAACAAACGTTTCACCTATTAACTGAAGTCCTTTAATTACAGTTTTAACTATCTCAAAATCACTTCCTTTAAAACTAATCAATTGATAATTAGTATTAGTTTGTAAACTTCCTTGACCAATTGAATACAAACCAACATTTTCTCCTGGTTCACGTTTTAAACTTCCACTAAAAACAGTAGATTTTGAATCTCCATTTACCAATCCGCTAACAGTATAGCTTAAAAGTGGATCATTTGTACCAAAAGTCTTTTTTTGACCCAGTGTAACATCAACTGATAACGGAGCTGGTGTTATACTAAAATATTCAGATGTTATATTGAATACATAATTGTTATTAACAGTAGAAAGATTACCCATAGTATAGATGTAATTTCCTGTATTTTCGCCAAGTTGACGAGATAAATTTCCTGTTACAACTGATGCGTTATCTCCTAATACAAAACCTGTTATACTATATGTATATATTGGATCAACACTTCCGTATACTTTATTTTGTCCTGAAGTAGGTATAACGGTTAAAAGTGCAGGATTTATAGTAAAATTGGCAGATTTAAAATCAATATCATAATTTATACCTGCTTGAATACCACCTTGAAGTATAGCATAAGTACCCACGTTTTCTCCAGCAATTCTATCTAGAGTTCCTGTAACAATACTGCTATTATCTGTACCTTTAAATCCGTTTATCACGTAAGTATACACAGGATTTGCATTACCATAAAATTTATGTTGTCCATTATTTACTGTTAAAGTAAGTATTGCTTTTTTTATTAATACAACTACCTCGCTTCTAGCACTCTCACAACCATTAACTGTAATTTGACTTACCCAATATTTTTGCTGTCCTACTATTGTTGTAGATGGAACTGGAGCAACATTACTTCCTACGCCACCTATAGCATTGGTATACCACAATATTGTATTTCCAGAATCTGCGGTGGCTGTCAATGCGGTAGCTGTATCTCCGTAAGAGTAAACAACTGAAGTACTAGTAACTGGAGATGAAACTATAAAAGGTTCTGTGATAACAAAATCTTGAGTTATTTCACATCCTATACTATCTTTAATGGTTACCGTATAATGTCCTGCAAATAAGTTATCTATTGTAGAAGTAATGGCACCATTACTCCAACTATAATAATAAGGAGCTATTCCTCCTGTTACAACTAAATTTATTTTCCCTGTTGCAGCACCATTACATATTACAGATGTTAGATTTTCTAAAATATTCATATCAGAAATAGTTACAACTACTTCTGTTCGGTCAACACTTTCGCAACCGTTTAATATTTGTGTTGCGTAATAACTTCCAGATACCAAAACAGCTGTTGAAGCTAAGGCTGTGCCGCCTGTTGCTACATCGTACCATTTTACATCCATTCCGTTTGCTACTAAATCACCAATCGTCTTATTTTCAGCAATACAAAATGATTGTGCTGTTGCTGTTGGAGCTGGTGTATTGTAAATGGTTACAACTACTTCTGCTCGATCAACACTTTCGCAACCATTTAATGTTTGTGTTGCGTAATACGTTCCAGATACTAAAACAGCTGTTGAAGCTAAGGTTGTGCCGTCTGTTTCAACTGCATACCATTGTACATCCGTTCCATTGGCTACTAAATCACCAATCGTCTTATTTTCAGCAATACAAAATGATTGTGCTGTTGCTGTTGGAGCTGGTGTATTATAAATGGTTACAACTACTTCTGCTCGATCAACACTTTCGCAACCATTTAATGTTTGTGTTGCGTAATATGTTCCAGATACTAAAACAGCTGTT
>JASLED010000062.1 GCA_030151255.1 Flavobacterium sp. | reverse complement strand
ACATTGATTCAATATATCAATAAATTCATTTTTGATAGACCTATAAATAATATTAAAAATCAAATCATTTAATTACACCCAACGGGTTAAAATTAATTAATATGTTTTTTTGTAAATATATTGTGTTATTTATATTTTTTTTCTTTCTTATTGATATTTGTTTATTATATTTGTTAAAGTTGTTTGTTTGGAAAATGTGAAAATAAAACAAACTATATATCACTTTTAAGATTATTAACCTTTAAACATTGATTATGGCGTTACATTCCGTAAATTCAAAAAAAGAGAATTCAGTGTATATTGATGATTACGCTGAAGATGTTACATTAAGAGAAATTGCTAAGTATAAGCTTGGTCAAACTTCTAGAGATCCGAAAACAATTCGTGAAATGATTATGGATGAATTGTTGTTGGATGGAAATGCAAAACAAAATCTTGCAACATTTTGTCAAACAGATTTAGATGAGGATACACATCTAATTATGGATAAGTGTTTAGATAAAAACATGATTGACAAAGATGAATATCCGCAAACAGCAGAAATAGAAAACCGTTGTGTACATATTTTAGCAGATTTATGGAATTCGCCAAGTAGTAAAACTACAATTGGATGTAGTACTACAGGATCTAGTGAGGCTGCAATGTTAGGTGGATTGGCTTTAAAGTGGAGATGGAGAGCAAAAAGAGAAAAAGAAGGAAAATCTACAGATAAGCCAAATATAATAACAGGACCAGTACAAATTTGCTGGCATAAATTTGCTCGTTATTTCGATGTAGAAATTAGAGAAATTCCAATGGAGCACGGACGACTTTTAATGAACGAAGAAGAAGTGTTAAAACGTGTAGATGAAAATACAATTGGAGTAGTACCTACAATGGGAGTAACATTCAATTTAGAATACGAAAATGTAAAAGCAATTAGCGATGCATTGGATAAATTACAAAAAGAAACAGGTTTAGATATTCCAATTCACGTAGATGGCGCAAGTGGTGGTTTTATTGCCCCATTTATTCAGCCAGATTTAGTTTGGGATTTCAGATTGCCTCGTGTAAAATCAATCAATACTTCAGGGCACAAATTTGGTTTATCTCCATTAGGTGTGGGATGGGTTGTATGGCGTGAAAAAGAAGATTTACCTGAAGATTTAATTTTTAATGTAAATTATTTGGGTGGTAATATGCCAACATTTGCATTGAACTTCTCTCGTCCAGGTGGACAAATTGTAGCTCAATATTATAACTTTTTAAGACATGGTTTTGAAGGATACCAAAAAATTCAACAAGCTTGTATCGATCATGGAATTTATATTGCACAAGAAGTAAAAAAAATGGGATTGTTTGATCTTCTTTATGACGGTACAACTGCTTTACCAGGAGCGGCTTGGATGATTAAAAAAGGTACAAATCCAGGATTTAGTCTTTATGATTTATCTGATCGTATGCGTATGAGAGGATGGCAAATAGCTTCTTATTCATTGCCAAGTAATTGTGAAGATATGGTAATTCAAAGAGTTTTAATTCGTCATGGATTCTCTAGAGATATGGCAGATTTAATGTTGAATGATTTAAGACGTTCTATCGAATATTTTAAAGAACATCCATTAAATAGCTTCTCAACTAACGAAGAATCAGGTGGTTTTAAACACTAATTAATAAATAATAAAGAAAAATTTCTTTAATCTAAAAAAGTATTATTCATAATATATTCTATATTAAGTCTTTAAGGTTTGATGTTGGATTTTTGAATAATACTTTTTTTAGAATTGATAGATCATACAAATAAGTATTCTATATTCTGTTTAAGCAAATGGAATCAATCAACTATAAAATAAGATATTAAAAAATATATTATGGAATGGATTATTAAAACAATTCAAGGTTCTCCAGAATTAGCCATTTTCCTAGCATTAGGATTAGGGGTTGGACTAGGGAAAATTAATATCAAAGGATTTTCATTAGGTTCTGTAACAGGAGTTTTACTAATGGGAATTTTGGTAGGTCAAATGCATTTAGAAATTTCGGGTGTTGTAAAATCAGCTTTTTTCTTATTATTTTTATTTGCAATTGGATATAGCGTTGGACCACAATTTGTGCAAAGTTTAAAAACAGGAGGTATTCCACAAGTACTCTTTTCTGTCTGTGTCTGTGTAGCGTGTTTATTAACTACATGGATCATTGCATTAGTTATGGGCTTTGGTTTAGGAGATACAGTAGGATTATTCTCAGGAAGTAGTACAATTTCTGCTTCAATTGGAGTAGCTACTGATACAATTAATCAATTGTCAATGAGTGCATCTGAAAAAACAGCTCAAATCAACAGTATTCCTGTTGCATATGCAGTTACATATATTTTCGGTACAGCTGGTACAGCTTGGTTTGTTGCTAAAATTGGTCCTAAACTTTTAGGAGGTGATGTAAAAAAACAAACAAAAGAATACGAAGCTCAATTAGGAGGAAGTATTATAGATAATGATCCTACTTTAGAGTATGCTTATAACGGAACTACTTTTAGAGTGTTTGAAACAACAAGTGATTTCTTTAATACCAATAGATCTGTTCAAGAAATAGAAGATTTATTACTTACTAAAGGTTGGCCAGTTTACATTGAGCGAATAAGAAAGGCTGATAAATCTATTATTCAAGAACCTGCACTTACAGATATGGTAGGGCAAGGAGATAGAATTGTTTTAAATGGCCCATTAGAAGCAATATTAACGGACGAAGACTTTATTGGAAAAGAAGTAGCAGATATCGAATTGTTAGGTTTCCGTGTAGAAGTATTGAAAGTTCTTGTAGCTAATAAAAATGTTTTAGGATCTACAATTGGTACTTTAAATAATAGTAAAGATCGTCATGGATGTATTATCCGTAAAATTACTAGAGGAAGTGCAGATTTACCTTTATTAAACAATGTAGTGTTACAACGTGGTGATGTAATGGAAATTGAAGGAAGAAAAGAAGATGTTGATCGTTTTGCAAAATCAGTTGGATATCCTGAAAGACCTACAGTAGCTACAGATTTACTTTATGTAGGATTAGGTATTTTTATTGGAGGTATTTTAGGTTCATTAACAATGAAAATTGGAAACGTTCCGTTGAGTTTAAGCGCTAGTGGTGGTGCGTTAATTATGGGAATTGTTTTTGGATGGATGCGTTCTGGTCGACCTACTTTTGGTGCAATTCCTGAGCCAGCTATCTGGTTAATGAATAACTTAGGATTAAACGTGTTTATTGCTATTGTTGGTATTTCAGCAGGACCAAACTTCGTACAAGGATTAGAAAGCTCTGGTTTATCTTTATTTGTAGCAGGAATTTTCGCAAGTATTATACCAATGATTATAGGTATTTACTTAGGTAAATTTGTATTTAAATTCCATCCAGCTATTACTTTAGGAGCTTGTGCTGGCGCAAGAACTACTACTGCAACTTTAGGTGAAGTAGAAGATGCATTGGATAGTAAAGTACCTGCATTGGCTTATACAACAACTTATGCCGTCGGTAACACTTTATTAATTATTTGGGGAGTTGTAATTGTAATTTTAATGACATAATAATGAATGATAATTTAAAATTAAAAACATCCCGCCATAGAGAGGCAGAACTAGAACAGTTGAGTCCATTTGAATTAAAGGATAGCTTAATTAGTTTAGCAAGTGATAAAATGAATGCAGCATCCAGAAGTATGCTAAATGCTGGACGTGGAAATCCTAACTGGATTGCAACTGCACCAAGAGAGGCATTTTTCGCATTAGGTAATTTTGGATTGCAAGAATGTAAACATACATTTTTTAGCGAAGTAGGTATAGCGGGTATTCCTCAAAAAGATGGAATATCAAAACGTTTCGAAGAATTTTTACAAGCTAATAAATCAATGCTTGGCATAGAATTATTGTCTAATGTTTATAATTATGGATTAAAACAACATGGTTTTAATGCAGATGAATGGGTGTTGGAAATAACAGAAGGAATTATAGGAGATCAATATCCTGGTCCGGTGCGTATGCTAGCAAAAACTGAAGTTATTGTACACGATTATCTTGTGCAAGAAATGTGTGGAAATAAGCTGAAACATGCTGGTAAATACGACATTTTTGCAGTAGAAGGTGGTACAGCAGCAATGTGTTATATTTTTGATTCTTTGGTAGCAAATGGTTTGTTGAAAAAAGGAGATAAAATTGCTTTAGGAGTTCCTGCTTTTACACCGTATTTAGAAATCCCTCAGTTAGATAAATATCAGTTTGATGTAATTTATTTACAAAGTTCTGCAAAGGATAGCGAAGGTAATTCAACGTTTCAATATCCTGAAGAAGAGTTTGATAAATTAGGTGATAAAGCCATCAAAGCATTCTTTATTACTAATCCTAGTAATCCAAATTCAGTGCGTATCTCTGATGAAAGTATTAAGTATTTAGTAAAAATTGTAAAGAATCTAAATCCAAATTTGATGGTTCTTACAGATGACGTTTACGGAACTTTTGTTAACGGATTTGAATCGTTGCTAAATGAATTACCACAAAATACAATGTGCGTTTATTCTTTCTCAAAATATTTTGGTGCAACCGGTTGGAGATTAGGAGTAATTGCTTTGGCAGAAAATAACATTTACGATAAGATGATTTCTGCTTTACCAGCTTCAGAAAAAGAACGCTTGGCAAGATTGTATGAAAGTCTTACACTACATGTTGATAAATTGAAATTTATTGATAGGTTGGTAGCAGATAGCAGACAAGTAGCATTAAATCATACAGCAGGATTGTCTACTCCACAACAAATTCAAATGATGTTGTTTGCAGCTTTTGCCGTTTTAGATAAAGAAAATTCTTACAAAGAAGCTTGTATTCGATTGATTCAAAATAGATATCATTTACTTTGGGAAGGTTTGCAAATACCAATTCTTGCTGATAAAAATAGAGTAGCATATTATTGTGAAATAGACATTGAAGAATGGGCTTTTAAAAATCATGGACAAGAGTTTGTTGATTTTTTACATAAAAATTTTGAACCGGTTGATATTGTATTCAGATTGGCCGAAGAAACTGCTATTGTATTATTAAATGGTGGTGGCTTTGACGGACCAGAATGGTCGGTTCGTGTGTCCTTAGCAAATTTAAATGATGAAGATTATAAAATCATAGGAGAATCGTTAGCAAAAACATTGCAAGAATACGTTTCTGCTTGGAAAAAATAAATATTGAGTAATCATAAATAAGCATAGAATAGAACTATAATTTTTATTCTATGCTTTTTTTACACTAATTTTTAAAAAGTTAATTTATGTTAAGAAAATTTATTATTGCTTGTTTTTTAGCTTATGCGCCATTTACTTTTGCTCAGCATAGAGAAAATGAAGACGTTATAAAGAAAATGGAATGGGATGATCAAATGTTGAATATCTTACTTGATACTCGTTTTGATTTACAAAATACAATTCAAAATCACGATGTAAATAATCGCAGTTTTTACGGCGACATATTGAAAGTTTGGTTTACAGGAAGTATTACACCAAATATTCATTATCGTTTAAGACAGCGTTTAAATCGCGCTCAGGATCCAAATTCTAGAGATGGATTGTCTGGAGCTACAGATCACGCGTGGATTTCATTTGATTTTGACGAAAATTGGACAATTACAGTAGGTAAGCAGGCATTGCAATTTGGAACTTTTGAGAACAATTATAGTTCTGCCGATGTGTATTCTCCTACGATGATTTACAATGATTTAGACTCAGCAGAAATTGGAGTAAATGTAGCTTATAAATGGAATAACCAAGTGTTTAATATTCAGGCTGTAAACGCAGCATCGCCTCAATTTGCAAGTGCTGAATATGAAAACAAGGCTTTAGGATACAATTTTTTATGGCAAGGTGATTTATTTGATAAAGTAATTAATACAAGATGGGGATATGGCTTGTATCAGCATAATAAAGATAAATTTTATAGTTGGTTAACGTTAGGTACTCAGGTAAATGTTCAGAAATTTACCACAGAAATTGATTATTATCTAGGAGATAGAAATATGGATTATGGTACTGTTGTTGATAATACTACTTTAGGATTGCGTTATGTGCAAGATCAGGCAATATCGTTGAAATTTATATATGATTTAGGTGATTGGAAGCCATTTATAAAAGGAGTTTGGAGTCAAAGACATGATAATACTTTTGGTGATAATGCCTATGATATTTTAGGAGTTGAAGGAGTTGTAGAATGGTATCCATTTAAGAATGATTTACTAAAAAATTTACGCTTTCATGCTGCATATAGTTATAGTTCAACCCAATTTGATGGTCAGTTCTCTTCCATGACAGATAAAAATCAAAATAAAGTATTGATTGGTATGCGCTGGATGTTTAAAGTAAAATAAAAAAAGCCGTTCATTGAACGGCTTTTTTTATCAGTCTATAACATAAAGTGTAATGCTTTTTCCAGCTTTATGAATTAAGCGTTTCGAAGCCAAGGTTAAATTGCGCAGATGTACTTTTTTGTTGTTTTGCGAGTATTTTGCAGTAATTTTGTTTAACGATTCTAATGCCGACATGTCTACTATTGCACTTTCTTTGAAGTTGATAATAATGGTTTCAGGATCATTTTCTACATCAAATTTTTCTAAAAAAGTAGTAGTTGAACCAAAGAATAAAGGCCCGTAAATTTCATAATGTTTTATTCCTTCTTCATCAATATATTTTCTTGCTCTAATTCTCTTAGCGCTTTCCCAGGCAAAAACAAGCGCAGATATAACAACACCAATTAATACTGCTAAAGCTAAATTATGTAATACAACTGTAATACCTGCAACTACAATAATTACAAAAATATCATGTTTTGGCATTTTATTTATAATTCCAAAACTAGCCCATTCAAATGTGCTAATTGCCACCATCATCATTACTCCAACCAATGCTGCCATAGGTATTTGTTCTATTATAGGACTTGCCACAAGAATTATAGTTAATATAGATAAAGAAGCAATTAATGCCGATAAACGAGTTCTTCCTCCAGAGCCAATATTTACTAATGATTGTGCAATCATTGCGCAACCACCCATTCCTCCAAAAAATCCATTAGTAATATTTGCTAAACCTTGAGCAGTAGCTTCTTTGTTAGCATTTCCTTTTGTATTAGTTATTTCATCTACCATATTTAAAGTTAGTAAACTTTCTATAAGTCCTACACCTGCCATTACTAATGAGTATGGGAAAATAATTTGTAGCGTTTCAAACGAAAAAGGAATATTAGGAATGCTAAAATGAGGTAGATTTCCGCCTACAGATGCAATATCAATTACCTTTTTTGTATCGATATCAAAAAAATAAACTATTGCAAAAATCACTGTAATTGCAACTAAAGATGCAGGAACAGCTTTGGTAATTTTTGGAGTTATATAAACAATAAAAATAGTTAGCAAGGTAAGTGCAAGCATGATGTATAAAGTAACCCCCGACATCCAGTGTGCTGTTCCGTTTGCATTTACTTTAAATTGCACTACTTGAGCCATAAAAATAATAATTGCTAAGCCATTTAAAAAGCCATACATTACTGATTGCGGGATGAGACGAACAAATTTGCCTAATTTAAATAATCCTACCAAAAGTTGTAAAATACCAGCAAGTGCAACAGCTGCAAAAAGATACTCAACTCCATAAGTAGCTGCTAAAGCAATTAATACTACCACAGTTGCACCAGCACCACCAGATACCATTCCGGGTCTTCCTCCAAAAATAGCTGTTACAATTCCCATTAAAAAGGCGGCATATAATCCTGTTAAAGGAGAAAGTCCAGCAAGTAATGCAAAAGATAACGATTCGGGTACCATTGTCATAGAAACAGATAAACCCGCTAAAATCTCATTTTTATAATTAATCGATTGATTAGAAGTAAAGAGATTACTAATTTTTTTCATGACTGAATTAAATTTCAGCAAAAGTACTTATTCTATTTTTACTCTAATCGAATTTTGATATTCGAAATTGCTGTTTAAAATAAATTATTTGATTAAATGAGAAGAATAATTGGACGGAGTTAATATTAAAAAATGCTCAGATGATTAAAATGAAATAAACAATAGAAAATAGGGATGAATTACTTCTTAATTTTTTTGTTGAATTTGAATGAAAAATAAACATTGTATTGCGTATTTAATAATAGTTTTCGCTAAAAAGATATTAGATTAAAAAAAATAATAATTTTTCATTTTATAACAAAAAAAAACTAAAATCGAGTATTGTTTTTTTGTCATAAAAGTTATTTTTGTGTACTTTATTTGTTGTAATGTATGTATAAAAATGATTTTAATTTAAGTTATGAGTTAATTGTTGGTAATTTAGTTGAAAATGGATATGCCGTTTCGGACTGTTTTTTTTCGCAAGAAGAAGTCGATTTATTAAGAGCAAATTTGTTTATGAAGCAAGATTTGCATCAATTTAAAAAAGCAGCTGTTGGACAGGCTAGTCAGGAACAAATAATTGAAGAGGTAAGAGGAGATTATATCTTATGGCTTGATGAAAATGCACTAGATGAGGTAGAGAAAATTTATCTGAATAAGATGAATGATTTGATAGCATATATTAATCGTACTTGTTACTTAGGACTTCAAGAAGGAGAATTTCATTATGCAAATTATCCGCCAGGAACAAGGTATCAACGTCATTTGGATGTTTTTCATAAAGATACTAGAAGAACATTGTCAGTGGTTTTTTATTTAAATGAAAATAATTGGACACCAGCCAATGGAGGAGAATTGGTAATGTATTTGCAAGATGAAAATAATCAAGAAAGGGAAGAAGTTATTTTTGCCATTCCAGGAAGACTTGTAATTTTTGATAGCAAAAAAATACCACACGAAGTAAAATTGGTAAACAAGCCACGATATAGTATTACAGGTTGGTTAAAAACCAGATAAATATTACAAAGCTGCCACATTATGTAGGCAGTTTTTTATTTTATAATTTTATCTAAAAATAAAAAAAGTATAATTCATAAATAAATGATTGTAGCATATTGTTTACCAAAATAGGAAAGTCTATTTTTGTTTACAATCCATTTTTAGTTGCTTAAAAACTCATAATATGTTTGATTTTAGATTAAAGGTTTTTTATACCGTTGCAAAGAGAGAGAGTTTTACTAAAGCAGCTAAAGATTTGCTGATTTCTCAACCTGCTGTTTCTAAGCATATTCGCGAAATTGAACTTCATTATCAAACTAAACTATTTGTGCGTGACGGAATTAATATAAGACTTACCGAATCGGGGGAATTATTATTTCGTTATGCAGAAGAAATATTTTCTATTTATCGAAATTTAGCTTTTGATATTCATGCGCTAAATGCAAAAATGAATGGAAATTTAAAAATAGGAGCAAGTACAACGGTTTCTCAGTATGTGTTACCGCCACTTTTGGCTGAATTTAGAAATAAAGTAAATGACATTCATTTAGATGTATTTTCTGATAATTCAGCAATTATCGAACAATCTTTGCTAAACAAAAGTATTGATGTAGGTATTGTAGAAGGTTGTTCTAAAAATCCTCAGATAAAATACATTGATTTTATCAACGATGAGATTGTTTTGGTATGTCGACCAGAAAATCCTTTTTACCGAACAGGATTGATAGAACCCAAAAATCTATTGCATTTTTCCTTTTTATTACGAGAAACAGGATCTGGTACTTTAGATGTAATTGAAAGTAGTTTAAATACACTTGGTATTTCTTTGAAATCGTTGAGAAATGAGATGAATTTTTCTAGTACAGAAAGTATTAAAATGTATTTGAAGCATTCGGATAGTTTTGCATTTTTGTCTATTCATGCAATTCTAAAAGAATTAAAGTACAATGAATTGGTTGTTATGGATATTGATGGATTAGATATTCGCAGAAAATTTAGTATTATACAACGCCAAGGACAAGAAAGTGCATTAGTCGAATTATTTATCAGATTTATTAAATCATATAACCTGAAGTTATAACCCATAACTATTATGTATTTATTTACTACAAATAAATAGTAGAAATTTGTAGTGTAATAATTAATAGTTATCACAATGAAAGCACAATTAACTAATAAATCAACAATAAGTAAATTAATATTAATAAGCCTTTGCATACTGAGCTTTATGCCTTTCATTTCTTCTGCAATAGCACTGGTTTTGGGAATTATTTATGCTCAATTATTTGAAAATCCATATGAAAAGCAAACTAAAAAAGCTACTGGTCTTTTATTAAAAATTGCAGTTGTAGGACTGGGATTTGGAATGAATGTTTATAGTGCAATTGCAGCAGGAAAAAATGGATTATTACTAACTGTATTTTCTATTTTTATTACTTTGGTACTCGGATTTTTTTTAGGAAAAATATTAAAGATTGATAAAAAGATATCGTATTTAATTTCTTCTGGAACAGCAATTTGTGGAGGAAGTGCAATTGCGGCAGTTTCGCCTGTAATTAAAGCAGATGAAAAACAAATATCTGTAGCACTTGGAATTGTTTTTGTACTAAATTCAGTTGCATTAATTGTTTTTCCAGTTATTGGACATGCATTAAATTTAAGTCAATCGGATTTTGGTTTATGGTCTGCTATAGCTATTCATGACACAAGTTCGGTTGTTGGTGCGGCAGCAAAATACGGAGATGAGGCCTTAGAAGTAGCTACAACCGTAAAACTTGCAAGGGCTTTATGGATAATTCCGGTTGCTTTTTTATCAACATTATTATTCAAAAATAAAGGCTCAAAAGTAAAGATTCCTTATTTTATTGGTTTGTTTGTTTTAGCAATGTTGGCAAATTCATATTTACCATTTATACAAGGAATAGGACCATATATTGTAGAGTTGTCAAAAAAAGCATTAACACTAACACTATTTTTAATAGGAACTTCTTTATCTTATAAAACTGTAAAACACGTTGGATTAAAACCTTTTGCAGAAGGCGTTGCACTTTGGATTTTTATTTCCATTACATCTTTGCTTTATATTTTATATATCAACTAAAATGTTTTGTTTATTGCTGCTTTTGTAAGTGATAAAATGTAATTTAATTTATCAAAATAATGATTTAAACGTGAATTAATTCGCGTTTAAATCCTCATCAATAATATTTTCTTTTGCAACAGTAACTTCAATAATAGTTCCTTTATTGCTTGAGTTTACTATTAAATTACCTTTAAGATTATCAACTCTCGATTGAATATTTTTTAAACCGATTCCTTTTTTTGTTTCGTTAGCTTTAAAACCAATTCCGTTATCTTGAATTTTAATATGATAATTTTCTACAGATTCTACGATAGAAACAATACAGCGAGTGCAATTTGCATGTTTTATTACATTCTGAATACATTCTTGTATTATTCTATAAAAATTCATTTTGGTTTCGTAGTTAAAAATACTCCAATCAAAATTTCTAGATATTAAAAGAATAAATTCTGTTTTTGGTGTACTGTTTTTTGCTACTAATCCTTCTAAAATAGGTGTAAAACTGCCCATCAGTATTTTTTGATCTTGTAAATTGTGAGATATACGTCTAATTTGTTGTTGAGCCTCTTCAATTTCTGAATTAATTATATTTCGATTTTTTGGATTCTGTTCGTCCGTAAGCATTAATCGAATATTAAATAATGTATTTATAATACCGTCATGTAGTTCAGAACTAATTCTATTTCTTTCATCCAACAATGTGTTTTTAGCAATTTCTTCTTGTTGTAGAATTAGTTTATAAATAAGCTCTTTGTCATTTTGTTGGCTTTGTTCGTAAATTAATTTTTTCTGAAGAATTTTTTGTTTGAATGCTATATATACTAATATTGAAATTAGTAAACTTGAAATAGAAACAATTACTAAAATGGAAATATGTTGCGATAAAAGTTCATTTTTTTGTTCGAGCTGAGCAGTTTCAAATTCAATTCTAGCAAATTTAGTTTTGTTTTCAATTTGCATGTTTTTGATGCTGTCATTTATTTCGTAATATCTTTCGGTATAAAATTTAGAATTGTTTTTGTCGTATAAACTTAAATATTTTAAATTGGCTAAAGCTGCATTTCTTGCTTTAATTTTTTCAGCTTCTTTGTAGGCTTTTGTCCAATTTTCAACAGCTTTAAGAGTATCTTTTTTAGCTAAAAATAATTCGCCCATTCTGTTATAGCTTGCAATAATTCCTTGTGGAGCCTTTATGCTATCTCGTATTTGAAAAGATTTAGTAATTAATTTTTGCGCATTGGATAATTTACCCTTCTTTATATAAGAATAGGCTAAATTATTCAATAACATAGCGTGGGTTAACGAGTTGGTTAATTTTTTATCTAATAATTGAATACCTTCTAAAAAAGTTTTTTCGGCAAGATTGTAATTATCTAAATTATTATATAAATATCCTATATTGTTGTAAAGGCTGGCTTTTGAAAATAATAGATTGTCTTTAGATTCAAAGTTTTTTAGCAATTCCAATGCTTTATTGTTATACATAATTGCTTCTTCTGTTTGAGAAGATTGATCTAATATGTTTGCAATTGTTGTATAAGATTCAAATAATAATTGATTGTCATTAAACTTTGTGATATTTTGAATAGCGTTAAAAGCTTCTATTTCTGCTTGATTATATAATCCTTCATCGTATAAAATAATTGCTTTCGATTTTTGCATAATACCTAAGCTTAAGGTATCGTGTATACTAGAATAGTATTTTGATGCATAAGAATAAGCTGCGTAAGCGCTATCTAATCTATAAATATCTTCATAATAATCACCTAAGTAGTGATAAGCCTTTGCAATATGAGCAGTATCTTTTTCTTTTTTTGAGAGCTGAATAAGCGAATTTGTTGATTTAAAATAGAGGTCTTTATAATCAATATTATAAGCTACACCTGCTATTGTAAACAATATATTTCTATTAGCTTCTTCGTTTACGTTTTTGATGTATTTACTGTAAATAGAATCTAGTCGTTTATTCTTTTCTTTATAAGTAATAGAGTCATTTTCTATTTTTCGTATTTTTTGTGTTAAATTTGTATAATTAAGATTGTGTGATTTGTCTTTACAACTTATAAAAAATAGAAAACACAATGCAAAAAAAGAAATAATTCTCATAAATTATATTTTACACTGCAAATAACGATTAATAAAGGAAAAATCCCACTTTTTATCAGAAAAAGTGGGATCATATTTAATTATTTTCTTTTGTCTTTGATTGTTGCTAAATCGCCATTATCCATAACAGAATTTGAAGTGCTGATAACAATAGTGCTTTGTCTTAAAGTATCTTGTTTTATAGGAGCAAAAGACTGATTAGTAGTTCCATTTTGTTCTATAGTAACAGTTTCTAAACTATTTACTTTTTTACCTGAAGCTTCTGTTGGAAGGTTTTCAGTTGTACAAGATGCTAAAGTTCCAAGTAATGCTACACTAATGCCTAAAAATAGTTTTTTTTTCATAATTTGCGATTTAATATTGTGAATGTAAGGTGTTAAAATAATATTTTGATACTAAAATGTAAATTTAATTTGTTAAAATAATTGATGTTTTACATTTTTTGTTGTAAAAATTACTTAATAGCAAATATATTGATAATAAAATTTTATAAGGTATAGTAAAAATGTATAAATTGTTAATTGTTGCCTCGTAATGAATGTATTTATAATTGATGATCATCAAATGATTCTTGATTGGTATGTATCTGTTTTCTCTGATAAATTCAAGGATTGGAATGTAATTAGTAGCTCTGATGTAAATGAAGGAATTAGTTTGATTAATAATTTAGTCGAATTAGATTTAATAATTGTCGATTATAAATTAGGGCGTGTTTCAGAAGATGGAAAAATTACTAATGGGGTAGATTTTGTAAAAATGTGCCGTAATAAGTTTCCTAATACAAAAGTGATTTTAATTACCGGGCACGAAGAAATTTTATTAATATATCATATTCACAAGTTAGCTTCTCCAGATGGACTAATGGTAAAATTAGATGTAAATACTCAAGTATTAGAACAAGCCATTCAAGAAGTTGTTTCAGGAGAGCGATTTTATAGCTCTCATGCATATAAAGCATTGCAACAGATTTATAAAAAAGAATTATTATTACAAGAACTAAATATTAATATTTTATTGCTTTTAGAAAAAGGCTTTAAAATAAAAGAAATTGGAGAAACTTTATTCATTAGCGAAAGTGCTGTAAATAAACGTATTCTTAGCTTAAAACAAGTTTTTAACGTAAAAGATAATGGTGGGTTAATAAAAATTGTAAAAGAAGAAGGTTTTGTGTAAAAATTAATAAAATATTTTTCTTGTTAGTTTTTTAAATTGGTATATTTGATATAAATATTTAAAAAATTGACAAAATGAAAAAGACAGTAGTTTTATTTGGAAGCGCATTATTATTGATGTTTGCTGCATGTAATAAAAAAGAAAAAACACAAGATATTGAACCAATTTCAACAGAAGTTGTAGAAGAAGATGTTGTTGTAATAGAAGGGTTAACTGGTTCTTGGGAACTTTCAGAAATTAATACAGCTGATGCGAAAGGAAAAACAGTAAAAGAGTTATATCCAGGAAATTTACCAAGCTTAACGTTTGAAAACGGATTGCAAGTAAATGGAAATGATGGGTGTAATAATTTAATGGGATCTTATGATTTAGGAGATAATAACGCAATTTCTATTGGAGAAAAATTAGCTTCAACAAGAATGTTTTGCGAAGGTGTAGCCGATATTGCTTTCAATCAAGCTTTAAAAGAAACAAATAATTATTCAATTGATGAAAATACCTTGGTGTTTAAATCAAATGATAACGTTGTGTTGAAATTTAATAGAGTTAACGCTCAATAATTTTTTGCGATATATCATATCAAATAAAAAAAGCGCTTGTTATATTACAAGCGCTTTTTTTATTTTAGAACTTTCGAATAGTTTGTCTAATAGCTACTAATTTTGTCATTAAGTCTTCAAAGTGATCTAAATGTAACATATTTGCTCCATCACTTTTTGCTTCTGCAGGATTAAAATGCGTTTCCAAGAAAATACCATCTACACCAACAGCAATACCAGCTTTAGCAATTGTTTCAATCAAATCGGGTCTTCCGCCTGTTACACCACTGCTTTGATTTGGTTGTTGTAACGAGTGAGTAATATCTAAAACAGTAGGAGCATATTGCTGCATTGTAGGAATTCCTCTGTAATCTACAATCATATCTTGGTATCCAAACATTGTTCCTCGATCTGTAATCATTACATTCTCATTATTACAATCTAAAACTTTTTGTACTGCATGTTTCATGCTTTCAGGGCTCATAAATTGACCTTTCTTTAGGTTTACAACTTTACCTGTATTTGCAGCTGCAACAACAAGGTCAGTTTGTCGTACTAAAAAAGCCGGAATTTGCAAAATATCTACATATTCTGCAGCCATAGTAGCATCAGAAATTTCGTGAATATCTGTTACAGTTGGTACGCCAAATTCTTTACTTACTTTTTGTAATATTTTTAAGGCTTCAATATCTCCAATTCCTGTAAAACTATCAATTCTAGAGCGATTAGCTTTTTTAAAAGATCCTTTAAATACGAAGGGAATCTTTAATTTGTCAGTTACTTTAATAATATGTTCGGCAATGCGAAGTGCCATTTCTTCTCCTTCAATTGCACAAGGTCCTGCTAATAAAAAGAAGTTATCAGCATCTGTATTTTTTATTTGAGGTATGTTGTTGATATTCATTTTTTGTAGAATTTAATCGTTATTTTTTCTTCAATTTACTTTTTTGTTTTTTAACTTTTACCATTTCTGGTTTTTTAGATGCAATTACTTTTGCTTGTTCGGCATCTTTTGTTTTTAAAAAGTAAGCAATTATTGTAGTAAAGATAACACCAAAAGATAGATTATTCATCACGCCATTGCGAATAAATAAATCAAAAGATGCATTTTTTGATGCTTCTTCAGCATCCATTTTTCCATCTAAAATAAGAGCCTGTTTTAAGGTTTCCATAAAATCAGGACTTATTTGATTATAGGTAATGAATTGTACAATCGGAAAAAATAAAGAAATCATTATACACATTACCAAACCAGTAAAAAAAGCTTGTTGCCAGGTAATTATATTATTGTAATATTCTTTTTTCTTTTGACGAATTCCAAGCCAATAAAAAATAAATAATAAAAAGCTAAACAGCATTTCGTGAAGTACTTCAAAACGAACTTTGTGTAAGTCAGTTTGCAATCCTGCAGCCTTTCCTATAAACATCCAAATCAATGCAGCCAGCGTAGCAATAGCAGCCCATTTGAATTCAATAGAGAATTTTTTCATTGTAAAAAGTTATGTTTTTTGCTACATCAAAAGTAAAGTTTTTATTTAATAGCGTAAAATATATTCATTTATAATTTTTTTTATTAGATTTAGTTATAAATATGTTTAAATTGTTTAAAAGATAATTTTAATTGAAAAATATTTTAATATTATAGCGTATAAAATAATTTGTTATGAAAGAATTGATTTTAATAAGACATGCTAAATCGTGTTGGGATACGATAGTTGATGATAAAAACAGACCAATTTCAAAGGAAAGGGGAGTGCAAGATGCCCATTTGGTTTCTCAAGCAATGAAAGAATATTTGCCAAATAAATTTATTGTTTGGACAAGCACAGCAAAACGCGCCAAACAAACAGCTACAATTTTTTGTCAGAATTTAGAAATTAACAATGATTATGTTCTTCTAAAGGATGAAATTTATACGTTTGACGTAAAAAAACTTAAACAAGCCATTAAAAACTGTGAAAACAAACATAATACATTAATTATTTTTGGACATAATGATGCAATAACAGATTTTGTTGATAAATTTGGTAATGATTTCATTAAAAATGTGCCTACTACAGGAGTTGTGATGATGAGGTTTGAACAAGATGATTGGCAAGACATAAAAAATGGAACTGTTACAAAAACAATTTTTCCGAGACATTTAAAATAAGTTAATGAGCACAACAATAACAACTAAATTTCATTACATCGACCGCGAAATTAGCTGGCTGTCATTTAATGAAAGAGTATTACAAGAAGCCGCAGATAATACTGTTCCACTTTTAGAGCGCTTGCGCTTTATAGGAATTTTTTCTAATAATTTAGACGAGTTTTTTAGGGTTCGTTATGCAACAATTCGCCGAATGGTTGTTATTGGCGAAGCAAATAGAAGATTAGGCAGCGGAGTAGTTGTTAAAGATTTGTTGTCGCAAATTACAACGCGAGTAATTACTTTACAAGCAGAAAGCTTGCGAATTTTGGCCGAAATAGAAAGTCAGTTAGAAGAGCAAGGAATTTTTATTTTGGACGAACGCACCATTAATGAAGAACAAAAAAGTTTTGTAAAAGATTATTTTTTACACACACTTTCTATCGATTTAGTTACGGTAATTTTGAGTGATTTAGCTCCGTTTCCGTTGCTAAGAGATACACATGGTTATTTAGTAGTAAAATTAGAAGTAGATGAAGAGCTTGGAAATACTCGTGGTAAGGTAAATAAGAGAAAAAAAAGAACAAAATATGCTATTATAGAAATTCCTAACTTCATCAATCGATTTGTTGAATTACCTTCAAATGACGGAAAGAAAAATATTATTATGATTGATGATATTATTCGATACAATTTGTCGTCAATATTTAATATTTACGATTATAAAGCCGAAGAAGCTTTTATGATTAAAGTTACACGCGATGCAGAATTGGGTGTAGATACTGATTTGCATAAATCGTTTGTAGAAAAAATATCGAGCGGGGTAAGAGATAGAAAAGAAGGTGAAGTAGTGCGTTTTGTGTATGATCAAGAAATGGATCAAGAAATGTTGAAATTTCTGTTAGAAAACGTTGAAATTGAACGAAACGATAGCATTATACCTGGAGGTCGTTATCATAATCGACGAGATTATATGAGCTTTCCTACATTAAATCGAATTGATTTGGTTTATCCAAAGCAAATTGCTTTACCAGTGCCAAATTTAGACATGGAAGATTCTATTATTCATCAATTGCAAAAAAGAGATTATATGATTTATACACCATATCAATCTTTTTCTTATTTGGTACGCTTTCTAAGAGAAGCAGCTTTGGATCCGCAAGTTCTTTCCATTAAAATTACGTTGTATCGATTGGCAAAAAATTCTCAAATTATTAGTTCGTTAATCAATGCGGTAAAAAATGGTAAAAAAGTAATTGCTCAAGTAGAATTACAAGCGCGTTTTGACGAAGCAAGTAATATTTATTATTCTGAATTAATGCAATCTGAAGGTGTGCAACTTATTTTTGGAGTAAAAGGATTAAAAGTACACAGTAAAATTTGTGTAGTTGAACGTTTGGAAAAAAAGAAAATAAAACGCTATGGTTTTATTTCAACAGGAAATTTTAACGAAAGCACTGCAAGAGTTTATACAGATACTACACTTTTAACGTCTAATAATTCGGTATTAAAAGATGTTTCAAAAGTATTTGAATTTTTAAAAGTAAATTATAGAGTTAATAAATACAAACATTTGTTGGTTTCGCCACATTATACGCGTTCTGGATTTTATAAATTAATTGATAAAGAAATTAAAAATGCAAAATTAGGATTGCCTGCTTATATTCATTTAAAAATGAATAGCTTGTCTGATCTTAAAATGGTAGATCGCTTGTATGAAGCAAGTAATGCAGGAGTGAAAATTCGATTGCTAATTAGAGGAATTTGCTGCTTAATTCCGAATGTTGAAGGAATGAGTGAAAACATTGAAGTAATAAGTATTGTTGATCGATTTTTAGAACATTCACGTGTTTATATTTTTGGAAATAACAACAATCCAAATGTTTATATTTCATCGGCTGATTTTATGACAAGAAACCTTGACGAAAGAGTTGAAGTAAGTTGTCCAATTTACGATGAACAAATTAAAAAAGAGTTAATAGAAACCTTTGAAATTTGTTGGAAAGGCAATGTGAAAACACGCATACTTTCAAGTGATATGACAAATAAATATCGCCAAAAAAACGCAGAAGAAGATTTTCAAGCCCAAAAAGAAATGTATAATTATTTTTTGAACAAACTCAACGATAAGTAATGCTAAAAATAAGAAAATACGCCGCAATAGATATTGGATCTAACGCAATGCGCTTATTGATAATGAATATTATTGAAGAAAAAGGCCAGGAAACAATCTTCAGTAAAAGTTCATTAATTCGCGTGCCAATTCGTTTAGGACAAGATGTTTTTACGAAAGGAAAAATCAGTTTAGATTCAAAAAATAGGATGATAGAAGCTATGCAAGCATTCTATTTATTAATGAAAGTAAATAAAGTAGAACGCTTTATGGCATGTGCCACAAGCGCAATGCGCGAGGCAGAAAATGGCCAGGATGTAGTAAAAGCTGTATTAGAAGCTTCTAAAATTCAAATTAATATTATTGATGGAGAAAAAGAAGCACTGATTATTGCTTCAACTGATTTAAAATCTTTTATCAATCAAACGCAAAATGTAATGTTTGTTGATGTTGGTGGAGGAAGTTCTGAATTTACAATTTTTAAAGAAGGCAAATCAATTGCTTCAAAATCATTTCGCAACGGAACTGTTCGATTGTTAAATGATATGGTTTCTAAAAGTGTTTGGAATGACATTGAACAATGGATTAAACAAGAAACAAAATTGTTAAAAGATTTGGTTGTAATCGGATCTGGAGGAAATATAAATAAGGCATTTAAAATGTCTGGAAAATCGCAAGATAAACCATTGTCTTATAATTATCTATCTCAGCAACTTACTAAATTGTCAGAAATGACTTATGACGAGAGAATTTCACTTTTAAGTTTAAATCCTGATCGAGCAGATGTTATAATTCCTGCACTTCGCATTTATACACAAGCTATGAAATGGAGTGGAGCAAAGTATATTTTTGTACCCAAAATTGGAGTGTCAGACGGAATTGTAAAAGCAATTTATTATAATAAAATTCCTTTAGATTATCAGGTTTTAGATTAATTTTTTGTTTATGTTGTGAAAACCCATCCTGTGAAGGAATAGATTTATATAACTTATAGCTTGGATTTTGTAAAAATTACAAGCTTTTTTTCTGGAGTTTGGTGGAATAGAGTGGTTATGTATAGTGATTAATAGTTCTTATTTGAATGTGTTGTAAGCTCCCTAACGGGTTAGTAGATTATAAAAGTAAAATATTAAGATAATAAAGTTAGTGGTTTAACTATCTTTAGAAACACAAAATAACACTAAAAAAAGCCATTCAAGCGGATGGCTTTATTCTTCAAAAGAACCACCTGGTTCCCATAATTGAATTTTATTGCCTTCCATATCTAAAATATGTGCAAATTTTCCGTACGGATACGTTACAATTTCGTCCAATACTGTAACGCCTTCTTGTTTTAGTTGTTCAATTAA
>JASLED010000051.1 GCA_030151255.1 Flavobacterium sp. | reverse complement strand
TCTGATTTGTTTGTCCTTTCCTTAGCCAGTTCAACGGCTTGCTGCTTAAAAGCAGCATCGTAGGCCTTTCTAATTCTTTTCATAAGTCAAAGATAAGTCTTTATGCTTAACTCTATGTCCGGGCTAAGTTAGCAAGTCCATATCTCAATTATTATATTGCTCGCGAAATAGTAAAATATCGAAGTACAAACGGCGATTTTTCATCGAAAGAACAATTGAAAGAAATAGAGAATTTTCCGCTTGACAAAATCAATATAATTAGTTTATATTTGGATTTTACCAAATAAATCAAACAACTATGAATTTTGAGTACAACGAAACACAAGCTATGATTGCCGAATCGATTAGAGATTTTGCTGAGAAAAATATCAGACCATACATTATGGAATGGGATGAAGCGCAAATTTTCCCGGTAGATTTATTTAAAAAATTAGGCGAAATGGGATATATGGGAGTGTTAGTTCCTGAAGAATATGGAGGATCAGGACTTGGGTATCACGAGTATATTACAATTGTTGAAGAAATTTCTAAAGTAGATTCATCAATTGGTTTATCTGTTGCAGCACATAATTCACTTTGTACAAACCATATTTTAACTTTCGGTAATGATGAGCAGAAAAAAAGATGGTTGCCAAAATTAGCAACAGCTGAATGGATTGGTGCATGGGGATTAACAGAGCATAATACAGGTTCTGATGCAGGAGGAATGAATACTACAGCTGTAAAAGATGGAGATCATTGGATTATAAACGGAGCAAAAAACTTTATTACGCACGCTATTTCTGGTGAAGTGGCTGTTGTAATTGTTCGTACAGGAGAAAAAGGTGATTCTCACGGAATGACTGCTTTTGTAATTGAAAAAGGAACTCCAGGTTTTTCTAGCGGAAAGAAAGAAAATAAATTAGGTATGAGAGCTTCTGAAACTGCCGAATTAATTTTTGATAATTGTAGAGTTTCTGATGCAAATAGATTAGGAGAAGTTGGACAAGGTTTTATTCAAGCAATGAAAATTTTAGATGGTGGTCGTATTTCTATTGGAGCATTGTCTTTAGGAATTGCTAAAGGAGCATATGAAGCAGCATTAAAATATTCGAAAGAAAGAGTTCAATTCGGAAAACCAATTAGTCAATTTCAAGCTATCGGATTTAAATTAGCTGATATGGCTACAGAAATTGAATGTTCAGAATTATTATTGCATAAAGCAGCTTTCTTAAAAAACAATAACAAACCGATGACTACAGCAGGTGCAATGGCAAAAATGTATGCGTCAGAAGTTTGTGTAAAAGTAGCAAATGAAGCAATTCAAATTCACGGTGGTTATGGATATACAAAAGATTTCCCAGTAGAAAAATTCTATCGTGATGCTAAATTGTGTACAATTGGAGAAGGAACAACAGAAATTCAAAAATTAGTGATTTCTCGTAATATTCTTAGAGATTAATTATTTTACTGATATAATAAATGGGAGGTATTTTACTTCCCATTTTTATTTATTACATTAATAAATAAAAAAAACATATTTATTTGTTGCATTGTATAAAAAAAGTTTTAATTTTGCACTACCAAATGAGAGGAGGTGTATGAAAACATGTTGATCATTCCAATTAAAGACGGAGAAAATATCGATAGAGCACTAAAGCGCTATAAAAGAAAATTTGACAGAACAGGAACTTTACGTCAGTTAAGATCTCGTCAGCATTTCACGAAACCGTCTGTTTTAAAAAGAGACAAAATGCAAAAAGCTGCATATATCCAACACTTGAGAGATTCAGTAGAAATCTAGTCTTTTGTATAGGATAAAAAATAATTCCGTTGTAATAAAGTATTATCTTTGTTACAACGGTTTTTTTATGGAAGAAAGTTTACAAAAATTTATTGATTATTTAGAGAAAGAAAAACAATATTCTGAGCATACAATTCTGGCGTATAAAAATGATATAGAAACATATCTAAAATTCTTAACGAAAAAGAATAAAGAATATCAATCTGTAAAATATCAAACAGTTCGTTTATGGATTGTAACGCTTATGGATCAAAATTTAGCAAAACGTTCAATAAATAGAAAAATTAGTAGCATAAAAGCTTTTTATAAGTTTTTAATGAAGATTGAAGAAGTTGATTCAAGTCCGTTGCAGCATCATAAAACATTAAAGATTGAAAAAAAAGCACAACTTCCTTTTTCTGTTGCAGAAATAGATCAAGTGCGTAAAGAATTAGAAAATGCTTCTGATTATGATTCACATCTTTATCTAGTTATTGTAGAAATGCTTTATTGTCTTGGGCTTAGAAGAAGTGAATTGTGTAATATTCAATTATCTGATGTTGATTTTTATACAAAAACAGTAAAAATCCATGGTAAAGGCAATAAGATTAGATATGTGCCTATTATAGATAATTTAGAAAAAACATTGAAAAGCTATCTTGTTGAAAGAGAGTTGTATTGTATAAATAACGAAAAATTTAACTATTTTTTAATAGATAAGGAAGGAAGAAAAGTTGACGAAATATTTGTTTATCGAGTGATAAATTTCTACTTTAGTAAGACAACAACTAAGGAAAAGAATAGCCCACATATGCTAAGACATGCATTTGCAACGCATCTTTTAGAAAATGGGGCAGATATTAATTCAATTAAAGAGTTAATGGGGCATAAAAGCTTGGCATCAACAGAAGGTTATGCTCATGTTAATTTAAAAGAATTAAAGCAAGCTTATATGAAAGCGCATCCAAGGTTGAAGAAAAAGAATTAAGAACCTTTTTAAAATGAAAAAGTTATGAAAGTAAACATTCAAGCAATTAATTTTAATGTTGATCGTAAATTGGTAGATTTCATTAATGAACGTGTAGGAAAAATTAGTAAGTTTTATGACAAGATAATTTCTATCGATGTGTTTCTAAAATTAGAAAACACAAATGAGAAGGAAAACAAAATTGTAGAGATGAAAATATTGATTCCAGGAGATGATATTGTGGTAAAGAAAACATGTAAAACATTTGAGGAAGGAGTTGATTTAGGGGCAGATGCGTTAGAGCGTCAAGTTGTCAAGTTTAAAGAAAAACAGAATATTCATTAATTAAAAAAATAGAAAAATTGTTTTTTTTAATCAATAAAATATATACATTTGCAGTCCGTTAGAAATAGCGGACTTTTTCTATTGAAGCAATTTGCCGGTGTAGCTCAGTTGGCTAGAGCAGCTGATTTGTAATCAGCAGGTCGTGGGTTCGAGTCCCTCCATCGGCTCAAAAGAAAGAAAAATCAACATTATTGTTGGAAGGGGAGATACTCAAGCGGCCAACGAGGACGGACTGTAAATCCGTTGGGTAACCTTCGCAGGTTCGAATCCTGCTCTCCCCACGACTAAATATAAGAGGCATAAGCCGGTGTAGCTCAGGGGTAGAGTGCTTCCTTGGTAAGGAAGAGGTCACGGGTTCAAATCCCGTCATTGGCTCAGGTTTTTTTATTATATTTGAACACTAATTATATAACTAAGATTAAATTATTAAATCATGGCAAA
>JASLED010000060.1 GCA_030151255.1 Flavobacterium sp. | reverse complement strand
TGTATCATACACTTATTGACAGTATAAAAGGAGCATCTGTGCAATTGCAAATTGCAAATTTGCAATGGGAAAATGATTTAAGTAAACAAACGTATGAAAATAACTTACTGATTAAACAAAAAGAATTCGAAATTCAAGAATACTTATATCAAAAAAGAAAATACGTCAACCTATCAATAGCATCAATATTCTTGATTATTATCATTAGCTTGATGTATGTAAATAGAAATAAATCTTTAAAAATAACGCGATTACAAAATAGTAAGTTAGAAGAAAATATACTTTTAGAAAAAGAATATCAACATCTATTGACCAAACAACATCAAATAGAATTAAAATCAAAAACAAAACTTCAGTTAATTGAGCAAAAACAACATGCTATTGAAGTGGAAAATAAAAACAGAGAGCTAGTAGCTATTAATTTACAATTATTATCAAAAAATAAGGTGTTACGTGAGTTACAACTTGTGCTACAAAACAAAAAAGGCGACTCTTTAAAAAATATTCAATCTATACTAAAGGGACATTTAGATGATGAAAAGAACTGGGAGTATTTTCAAGAAATATTTCAAAAAATACATCCTACATTTTTCTCCCAACTACAAAATATTTGTCCTGAATTAACCAAAACCGAACTGAGAATTTGTGCTTATATAAAAATAAATATGAGCAATATTGAGATGGCTTCGTTATTAAATATTAATGTTAATAGCATACTAACAACTCGCTATAGAATAAGAAAAAAAATAAATTTAGAACGAGAAAATAATCTGGATGAGTGGATACAAGCTATCCATTAACTATAAAATCATCAGTTCTTAAATCTTAAAATGAAACTTGTACATAATTTATAATGATAAAAGGTATTATGAGTTAGTGTAGAATAATTTAACATATAATAATAGTTTAAAAACACACATAAAACACTAATAACAAACATCTTAAATTAAATACAAAGATACAAATTGTCTAGTTTTAGTCTATTGTTAAAATTAGGGAAAAACGCCTTTTTGCTCTATGTTTATGTTCTAACAACCTCATAAAAAAATCACATGCAGCATTTAAAATCAAAAATCTTTTTTGTCATATTTATCCTACTTTCAATTGTAGGATTTGCAAAATTTGAGCATCCTAATTTATCTTCTTTCAAAGAAAATATTTTTACTCCTAGAAATAATAAACTAAAAGAAAGCAATAGTAATTACCTGTATAAGATAAAAAACTCTTTGCCTTTATCTGTAAATTGCGATACTGTATCTACTCCATTTTGGGAAGGTTTCAATACATCTTCAACAACACTAGATTGTTGGAAAACTATTGATAATAATGCAAGCTCAAGCTGGAACACTTATACATACGATCCTTTTGGATTATGGGAAATGTTTTTTAGTAACGGCAATTATGAAGGAGATCAAGCTATATCCTATATAAATTTCGATACTGACCAAGTAAATGATGCTTGGTTAATATCTCCTAGCATATTTTTAAATAAAAATAAAATATATAGATTACAGTATAATTATCGTGTTTTAAGTCCTTTCGAAGATCCAAATGCAGCAACCAATAAAAACGAATTCGAAGTTTTATTATCTTCCAATAATCCAAGTAATCTAACTAGCTTCACTGAAGTTATTGTAAATAAAACTGTATATAAAAATGATACTTTTTTGAAAAAAACTGTATTCATAAATGGCGATAACAAATATGTTAATTTAGCTTGGCACATAACAACAAATGGAGGTTCAGGAATACACATTGATGATATTTCTATTGAAGAAGTAACAAATTGTCCAGAGCCTTTAGAGTTAAAAATCACTAATATAGAACCAAACAAAGTTACTATTTCGTGGACTGACGATTATAATAATCAATGGGAATATCTTATTCAAAAACCTACCGATCCTGCTCCAATTGCTAGTACAATAGGAACTAGTACTAACACTAAAAAAAATGTTATTACTGTTGATAAAGACAATAATACTTTATTAGACAATACTACCTATGTTGTGTATGTAAAATCTAAATGTACTACAGCATCAGACAGTGGATGGTCTAATCCTTATGAATTTACAACAGATTGTAATTCATTTGCATTACCTTTTAAAGAAAGTTTTGATTCAGATTCTACATCTTTAAATTGCTGGAAAATTATTAATGTGAATAATGATGCTTTAATACTTCCTGAATGGTTAGGTATTGGAAGTATGAAAATTTGGTGTAAGCTATTAAATTCTGCTGAAGCTCACGCTGGAGACCAAGCTATGCGATATTTTATTGGTAGCGCCAATAATGATACGCCTCCTAATGATTGGTTAATTTCTCCATCTTTCTTATTAGATTCCACAAAAACATACGCGTTAAAATTTTATTACAAAAACACAAACAACGCTGAGATGGAAATATTAGCATCTAATTTAGGTACTGATATTGCTAATTTTACAATTTCTTTAGCTCCAAATAAAACTTATCAAAGCGCAACATATAACGAAGAAATTATCTATTTTTCAAACATTAGTGGTTTAACAAATATAGGATGGCGAGTTACAAATGGAGAAGATATTCTTATTGATACTGTATCACTAGAAGAAGTTAGTTGCCCTGACCCTACAGCCTTAACTCTTAAAAGTCTTAAAAAGACTTTTGTAACTATTGAGTGGAGTGATAATATCAACCAAGAATGGGAATATTTTGTCAAAGATTTAAGTACAACTACTATACCTACACAAGGAACTCACACCACAAATAAAACCGTTGATATAACACATGACATCAATGGAAATCTTCTTCAACCAGGAGAAGAATATGATTTTTATGTTCGTTCAATTTGTTCTACAACTAATAAAGGCGAATGGTTTGGTCCATTATTATTTACTATGCCTTGTACTCCTTTATCAAGTCCATATACAGAAACTTTTAGCAACTCTTCCTCAACATTATTCTGCTGGTCAATTATTGATGCTAATAAAGACAAAAGAATAGATCCTTTACTCAATTCTCCTTTTAATATATGGCAGATTAAAAATAATCAGGCTGAAGGAGGAACTCAAAATGGGGCTTATTTTAATGGTGATTTTGGTCATACCAATAATGATTGGCTTATTTCTCCAATGATTCAATTAAATGGTGGTATTTATGCTATTACTTATTCATACATGACAAACACATGGAATGGTCCTGAAGATTTTGAAGTGCTTTTATCTAAAAATGGAATAGATGTATCTGAATTTACTACTATTGTACAACCAAGCGCTTCTCAAAATACTTTTGGAAAATATGTAACAAAAACACTTTATGTTAGCAACATTACAAGTGATGTTAATATTGCATGGCATATTACCTCTTCGAAAAGCAATAACAGCTCATCGCTTTCTATTAATTATTTTCATATTGAAGAAATTAATTGTATTCCTATTGAAACCCCTATAAATATTAATGATTTAACAAATAATAGTTTTACTATTTCGTGGTTAGATAATATTAATTCAGCTTGGGAATATTACATATCACCTGGTGGTGCTCCTGTTGGAAGTGGAACTGCTACATCTAAAAAAAGTGCTATAATAACAACGGATAGTAAAGGAAATGCCCTAACAGCAGATACTGGTTATGAAGTATATATTAGATCTAATTGTTCAGCAGGAAAGTTTAGTAAATGGATAGGCCCTATTCATGTACACACTCAGTGTAATGCTTATTCTATTCCTTTTTGGGAAGGTTTCAACTCCTCTTCTTTATCATTTAATTGTTGGAGAAACATTGATGTTGATAATGATGGTACAAGATGGTTAATGCCTCCTAGAGATATAAATAAATGGGGAACTTACATCTATGAGCATTATGAAGGTGATAAAGCTGCAAGTTTTTTTGGTGAAGACACTAAACATGATGATTGGTTTATATCTCCTTTGATAAAGTTTCAAGGTAAAAAATATGCTATTACTTATTATTATAAAACAGGTACAAGTTATCCTCAATCTGGATCGACAAGTAAAACAGAATTAAGAGATAACACCCATGAAGTGCTATTATCTACAAAAGGTATAGGCTTAACTAATTTCACGACTGTTTTAGAGCCTTTAACAACATATAAATCAAAAAATTATGTGCAAAAAACATTTTTTATAGAAGGTTTAACTGCAGATGTTAATATTGCATGGCATGTTAAAATGGAGGGAGAAACGGTATTTTTATTAGATAATATTTCAATAAAAGAGGTTGAATGTATTCCTCCTAGTTCCTCTATTCAAATAACCAATGTATTATCCAACAGCGCTAAAATTACTTGGCCTAATAATGCTAATAACTGGGAATATTATATTCAAAACAAAGGTATAACCCCACCAACTGGAAATGGATCGTTAAGTAATACAAACAATATTACTATCACTAAATTGACTAATGGAAATTCTTTGATACCAAACACTGAATATGATATTTATGTAAGAGCACTTTGTACAGATGGTACAAAAAGCATTTGGTTAGGCCCTTATACATTCAGAACTCTTTGTACTGAATTTAGTATACCTTTTAAAGAAGGATTTAATTCTCAATTTTGGAAATATAAATCGGAAAGTTCGGAAAGTATAGATTGTTGGACTATTATAGATGCTAATAATGATGATACTACTTGGGCACCATATTCTTATAATTCTTACGAAGGAGATCAAAATATGCGTATATCTAATGATTATACTACAGCTAATGATGATTGGCTAATTAGCCCGACTTTTATTTTTGACGGAGGATCATATATTCTAAAATATCATTATGCTGCAGATCAATTCAATCCAAGTGATCTTGAAGTACTTCTATCCACGGATGGCATATTACCTACCGACTTTAAAAAAATACTTTTACCTAAAAAAACTTATACGAAGGATAATTACACAGAAGAAGTTATTTACATAAATGGTATAAAAGGCAATGTAAATTTAGCATGGCATATTACTACTTCAGGAAAAACTAATTTTTATTTAGACAATATTATTATTGAAAAAAATGAGCCTTGTGCACAACCAACCAATATTATTAGAACAAAACAAGGAGTAAATAGTATAGATATTCAATGGACTCCTGGTGGAACCGAAACTCATTGGGATATTTTTATTCAAGAATTTGGTCCGCAACAACCTAATATAAATACAGTACCTACACAAACTGTAACAGGAACTCCAAAGGCTACTATTAATGGATTAAAACCTGGTATTCCTTATCAAATTTATGTTCGCGCGCAATGTAACACTGATAACGTAAGTAGTTGGTCTACGCCGTATTTATATAGTATTTCTTCTAATTTAAATAGCGATTGTCTAGGGGCAATTCAAATTCCAGTAAACTTAAATTCAAACTGTGTAGAATATATTTCAGCATCTACAAAAGGCGCTACTCCATCAAATTTACCTTTAGCTCCATGCTCAGCTTTTAATCCTTATGGTTATCTTGCTGAACTTTGGTATGAATTTACAGCTGCAAACGCAACACACATGTTAAATATTGATGGTTATAATATTATGCAATCAAGCATATTAGAATTGTCATTATATGAAGTTGACTGTCAACAAATAAATACAAATACTCCTGCAAACTGTGCATTTCTACAAGGTTTTTACAATCCTTATCTTGTATTAAATGATTTAATTGTAGGCAAGAAATATATTATTAGATTAGGTTTTACATCTAAAGCATTTTTAATAGATACTTATTTCAACTTATGTATTACTACTCCAGAGCCAACAATAGCAATATCTCCCAATACTAAGCCACAGTCAGCAATCGATATTATAACTCAACATTTAATAAGCTCTGAGTGTAATATTATTTCAAATGTAAAAGAAACATTTGGTGCAGATAATAAAATAAATGGATTAGCTAGTTTCTCAAAAAACAATTCTATTTTACCGTTTTCTGAAGGGATAATATTAACCACTCATGACGTAGAAAAATCAAATCTACCTCGAATTTTAGATAATAAAAATAAAAGTAAAGTTACCTCTAGTCTAGGGGATATTGATTTGAATACTATTTTACAATCGATGAATAGCGATAAATATGACAATCTCAAATATAATAGTACACTCGAATTTGATTTAATAGCTGTAACAGATAGTTTGCAATTTGACTATATATTTGCTACTGATGCATCGAGTTTAAACTGTACTTACAAATGCTATGATGGTGCAGCAATGACAGCTATATTAGTTACTGATCTAACTACTAATATTACCACAAACATTGCTACATTACCAAATACACATATACCTATTTCTAGTTCTACAATTAGAGATAATACTGGATATAATAGTATTAGTCAACCAGATTGTCCTACCGTAAATCCTCAATACTTATGGAAAAATTTTTCTCATACTATTGACAATCCTTTTGAAGCTCCTATTGATTATAATACATTAACAGTAGCTTTAAAAACTCAACAATACAAAACAACAATTGGACATAAATATCATATAAAATTAGGAATTGTAGACTTATGCAATCATGATAATCACGGATCTGCTTTAATTGTAAATAAAAGTACTTTTGGAAACCTACCAGAGTTAGTGCTAGGTGAAGATAGATTAGTTGAAAACAATACTGCTCTTTGCGCAACAGAACAGTACACAATTAATACAAATTTATCTAACTATTATAATTCAGATCAAATCAATGCCTATATTACTTGGTATAAAGATGGTGTAATTATAAATAATGAAACTAAAGATAGCTTAACCATTAATGAAACTGGTACTTATGAGGTAAAAATGAAATTAAAAGATCTTGATTGTGAAATTGCGAAAAGTATTACAATAGAATATTATGATACATTAAAACAACAAATTAAACAACCTACTGATCAAAACATATGTCGTTATGCTAAACAAGAAACATATTTTGATTTAACTGCAATTACGCACGAAATGTTTACTCAAACAAAAGTAGATATTAATGATTATGAATTTTTGTATTACTTAGATTCACCAAATTCTTTACAAATAGAAACGCCATCACATTATATTTTACCAAAAAAACGCAAAGAGGATAATATATTTATTTATACAAAAAACAAAAAAACAGGTTGTGAAGAATGGTTTAGCTTCAAACTAATTCCACAAGAAGGAGAACAACCAAATCAGCTTCAAAATATTAAAATATGTAGTAGTTATATTTTACCACAAACTACAAACAATCAATTATATTATACTGAAAAGGCAGGAAATGGTATTTCTTATAAAGGTGGTGATGTATTACCTCCTGGTAATTACTCACTGTATTTATTACAAGACAATAAAAATAATTGTTATGAAGAAATCAATTTCATGGTAGAAGTAATTCCTCCTATTGAACTGTTTTCAATAGAAGATCAAGTGATACAATGTGATATTTTTTCTTTACCAGAATTACCTAACAATCATAAATATTTCATGGAAGAAGATGGCAAACGTATTGAATTACAAGCTAAAATGCCTATTTACAAAAGTGGTACTAGAATTTATATAACAGCCGAATCTAGTGATAAAACCTGTCAGGAAGAAACCTCATTTACCATTCTTTACGAAGACTGTCCAATACCAAAAGGATTCTCCCCTAATAATGACGGATTTAATGATAACTTTGATTTAAGCAAACACGGGGTTATAAAATTACAAATCTACAATAGATATGGTAAGGAAGTTTATTCTTTTTCTGGATCATATACCAATCAATGGAGCGGAAAGTCAAAAACTGGTGGCGTATTACCAAATGGTACCTACTACTATGTTATTCAAGACTCTAATAAAACACGAACTGGTTGGGTAGAAATTAATAAATAAAAATGTTTTTAATTATTTAAATTGTTTTAGTTCAAAAAAAGGATGTTCAATCAAGAGCATCCTTTTTTACTTTTAATTCGATTCTTTTCTTTTTTTAACTGTACCTTAGTTTTTGGAGTATCTCTTTCTAAATCTGTATTCGAAACATTCAACCAATCAAAACTGCAAAGTATAGATCTTCTTTGTGTATTAAATCCTGTTTTTATAATAATTATTTCTTCAACTATTTCAGAAATATAAACTTTATAATAGCTTTCATCCGGAATAACTTTTACTATTTTACTTTCATACCCTACAAAAGAAAATTCTAATGAACTTTCTTGATCATTTTCTTGATCAAGATTTATCAACATTTCAAATTCTCCATCCAAATTTGTAAATACTTTATTTTCTGTTCCAACTTCTTTTACTACTCCATTTGGCAAAGGATATCCGTCATTTTCAGATAACAAAACGCCTTGCACCAACCTTGGCTGAGCTAATGTAATAGTTGAAATGCTAAATGTAATAAGTAACACTATTTTTCTCATTTCAGTATATTAATTAGTTATTTGAATTTCTAAGATAAGAAAACAATATAGTTTGTGTTTCATTATTCTGTCAAAAAATATCATTTTCAATTTATACCATAAAAAAAGCTGATTAAATTAATCAGCTTTTTTATTTTAATTTTATCTCTTTATTTACGAATTTCTGCCATTGATATAAACAATTGCTGAAATTATAAAAATCATCAAATAGAAATAAATTGTGTTTCCTGTAAAAAAACCAACCAACAGAAATAATACTGTTGCAATTATTCCAATTAAAAGAAAATCAAACTCTTCCTTATCTACCAAATCATCAATATCATCCCAGTCCTCATCTTCGTCTTCATTTGCAGAAAACAAATTGTCTTGTTTACTATCATTACCCTTAAACTTATCTCCGTTTATTTGAGATAAATCTTTTTTTACATCGTACGGAATATTGCCAATAGAAGCCAAAAATATATTTTCGGCATTTCTTAGTACAGCATAATCTATACAAAGTAAAACTCCAAAGAAAAATAAAAGCCACATCATAATTTAGAGTATTAAGATTAAGTTAATAATAACAAATAAACGAACTTAATTTTTAATATCCACATTTTTAACCAAAAAAAAGAGACGAATTTATTACAATTCGTCTCTTTTTTTAAACTTTTATCTATAACTAACCTTGAATTTCATCAAAAAACTCATCGTTGTTTTTAGTATTTCTTATAGAATCAATAATAGATGTCATCGCTTCTACCGAATTCATATCATCCATTACTTTTCTTACCATCCATGTACGTTGCAATGTATTTCTGTCTAATAATTCATCATCTCTACGCGTACTTGAAGATGTAATATCAATAGCCGGATAAATTCGTTTATTTGCTAATTTTCTATCTAACTGCAACTCCATATTACCAGTTCCTTTAAATTCTTCAAAAATAACTTCATCCATTTTAGAACCTGTATCAACCAAAGCAGTGGCAATAATACTTAACGAACCGCCATTTTCAATATTACGCGCTGCTCCAAAAAAGCGTTTTGGCTTTTGTAATGCATTTGCATCAACACCTCCACTTAACACTTTACCTGATGCAGGTTGCACTGTATTATAAGCACGTGCTAAACGAGTAATTGAATCTAATAGAATTACTACATCATGTCCGCATTCTACCAAACGTTTTGCCTTTTCCAATACTACATTTGCCACTTTTACATGTCTTTCTGCTGGCTCATCAAAGGTAGAAGCAATAACTTCTGCTCTTACACTTCGTTGCATATCTGTTACCTCTTCTGGACGTTCGTCAATCAATAATACAATTAAATAAGCCTCAGGATGATTTGCTGCAATAGCATTAGCTACTTCTTTCAGCAACATAGTTTTACCTGTTTTTGGCTGTGCTACAATCATACCTCTTTGCCCTTTTCCAATTGGCGAAAACATATCCATAATACGAGTGGAAACTGTACTGCGAGCACCGTCTAAAATAAACTTTTCGTTCGGGAAAATTGGCGTTAAATGCTCAAATGACACTCTATCTCTAACAGCCTGAGGATCGTGCCCGTTTATTTTTAAAACTCGTACAAGTGGAAAGAATTTTTCTCCTTCTTTTGGAGGACGAACAACCCCTTTTACCGTATCTCCTGTTTTTAATCCAAATAAGCGAATTTGTGATTGCGATAAATAAATATCATCTGGAGATGATAAATAATTATAATCCGCAGAACGCAAAAATCCGTAACCATCTGGCATCATTTCTAACACACCTTCGCTTTCAATAATTCCGTCAAACTCATAATCTGGTTCTCTAAAATTATTTTTAGAATTGTTATTTGATTGGTTTGGGTTTTTATTCTTATTGTTGTTATTGTGCTGTTTTCTATTATTTTGCTCAACAACACGCTCGGTTTTTTCTGAAGTTTCTACCTCTTGCTCAACGTTATCTACAGCTACTTTTGAAGATGGTTGCTCTGTTGTAGATTGTTGATTTTGTTTATTGCGAAAATCACGTTTTTGAAAATCACGTTTAGTATCGTTCTTTTTTTTATGAGAAAACTCTGCTTTGTTATCGTGAGATGTATTTCTAGTTTCAGTTTCTTCCTGTTTTTCTATTACTGCATTTTCATCTACTTTTTCTACAGGCTCAATCTCTTTTGACTTTTCCTTTTTTACCTCAGTTTGAACAACAGCAGTTGTAGCTTCTATAACTACTTCCTCTACTTTTTTATTTAAACGTGGTCTTTTTTGTTTGTCTGTAAATGGTTTAGCAGAAGCTTCTGTTTTTTCTTCCACAGGAACTGAAGCAACTTTTGCGCTTTTTTCGGTTTTCTTTTCTACCTTTTTTTCAGGTTGAGCAGTTGGCTGAAGAGCTAATATACGTTCTATTAATTCTCCTTTCTTTAATGCTGATACTTTTGTGATATTGGCTTTTTTAGCAATATCCTGAAGATCAGAAACCTTCATTTTTTCTAACTGGGAAATGTCAAACATATAAATGTTGATAGATTATATAATACTGAGTTGTGTTTCTTAAAAAAAACTTGTTGGAATTTTGTTATTAGAAGTGTCGTATAATGAAGTACTTACGACATAACTTCTGCAATAATACGAATAAAATTTAATATTTATATGTTTTTACAAAAAAGAAAGTGTATTTTTGTGATTGTAATGAAATTTTAGATTAGATGTTACAAAGAGTTCAAACCGTATATATGTTTCTAGCCTTTATAGCTTTGGGCGTATTACCTTTTGTTTTTCCTTTATGGTACAATGGATTAAATGAAAAAGTATATTTCATGTTTATGCCAAGTACTATGATTTTATTTTTAGCAGGTACAATGCTAACCGTAATAAGTATTTTAAGTTTTAAAAACCGTAAAAGACAGTTTGTTTTAAACAGACTGAATATGATATTAAACGTTATACTATTAGGATTATTCGTATACCGAACACTAAGTGTATCTGGAGAAGCGACAGACATCGTTTCTGAGAAAGGTATTGGGATGTTCCTCCCTATTGTTTCTATCCCGTTGCTAGTTTTAGCCAACAGAGCCATCAAGAAGGATGAAGATCTCGTAAAATCAGTTGATCGAATACGATAAACCTGTAATCTTAGTTTATTAGTGCGTGAAAAAAAACCGAACATTATTGTTCGGTTTTTTTATTTTTTGGCCATTCTATAATTTCTAAATCTTTTATATTTCCATTGTCTATAACAAATCGAAGCATAGTACGCACTTGATGAAAGCCGCTTATTCCGGCTGCTCCTGGGTTCATGTGCAATACGTTAAACTGATTGTCATATTGAACCTTCAAAATATGAGAATGTCCGCAAATATAAATATTGGGTTTTTCTTCCATAATTCGCTGACGAACATCAACTTTATACTTTCCAGGATATCCTCCAATATGAATCATAAACACTTTCATTCCTTCGCAAGTAAAAATCAATTCTTCCGGAAACTCTAATCGCGCAGTAGCTCCATCAATATTTCCGTAAACAGCTCGCAATGGTTTTATTTGTTTTATTGTATCAGTAACTGTCAAATTACCAATATCGCCAGCGTGCCATACTTCATCTGCTTGACGAACGTACCTAAGTATAGATTCGTCAATGCAACCGTGAGTATCAGATAATAATAGTATTTTTTTCAAGATGTATTTTTATTTAAAACTAATCGATATAAAAAAGAATAAGCTGCTCTATTGCATCCTGACAAACATTACAAAACTTATCATATTGATTTGTTCTCATTCTACATTCTGTAGCACTTTTATATATTCCATTTCCAGGTAATCCTTCATACACTCCAATTGGATATTTTTTTGCTAAATCTGTAGCAGTTGGAATAGGAGTTCCTTTTTTTAATTTAGTTTTCCACTTATGATCAAAATCTTTTAAAGTTGTAATATTTTTTTCCCAAGGCTCGCTATTTGCCGAAACAAAATCAGTTAAAACATCTTGTTCATAAAAATACTCATCTGCCAAACCAGCAAAACTATGTCCAAATTCATGTACAACTACAGGTTTAAAATCCTTGTGACCTGTTGTAGTTAAGGTATAAGAATTATAAATTCCACCTCCGCCATAAACATCTGTATTGGCTAAAATAATTATATGTTCATACGGAATTCCGGCCAACACATCGTGCATTTTTTTTACTCGATTTGTAGTTAAATAACGTTCTGAATAAAATGTATCAAAATTAGATTCGATAGCCGTTTTTTTCCATTCTCCTTTTCTCGGAACACTTACACCAGAATCTATCGAAGGGCTTTTTACTGCTATAAAATTGAAATTATCAGCATATTGATCAAATGGTTTGTGTTTAAAAATTTCTGATACAGAAACCTTAGCTGCTTCTAAAAACTTATCCATTTCATTGGCAGTAAATCCTTCTGCAACAAAAACAACATTAATTGCTTTATTTTGATCTTTGGCTTTGTGCAAATATTCATAAGGCATTATATTGTCAGTTCCTTTTGAATGAATTAAAATATCTTTTGGATTAATTTGATGTTGTAACTGAGTTTGTTCGTTTCCATTATTATCATATAAAACTACTTCTACATTCACTTCGTCTTTTGGAAAAGGAATTAAGAAAACGTTTTCAAAACTCTTCTGTTTTGATTGAGCTTCGTCTGTAGACAACCATTCTTGAAACAAGCTACTAAAACTTGTTGTATAAATTAATTTCTTTGTTTTTGAATCATATACTTTTACCTGACCATTACCTCTTAAAGCATTTTCACCCAAATGATGATGTCTTCCATACCATTGTGGATAACTTACCAACTCATCCAATAAAATGTATTGTTGATTTGTATTTCCGCCAAAAATATAATCCAAACGCAGGGTTTTGTTTTCAAAATAATTAGAATATTCTTGCGCACTTGTAGTTGTTATCATTCCACCAAACAACAAAGGCAAGATTAATCGTTTCAAGATTTTCATTGTACTAAAAATAGGTTATAGCTGTAAAAATAAAGCTATTTATATAAATGATAAAACTTATCTTCTCATTTTGTTTTTTAGCTAAAAACTAACTTTTGCTCCTTAATTTTAAAGTATATTTGTACGTTTTAAAAATCACTTCATTTTGAGATATTTTATAGAATTTGCTTATAACGGAACGCTTTATCACGGTTGGCAATTACAACCCAACGCACCAACTGTACAGCAAACTTTAACTCATGCTTTATCAACTTTATTAAGACAACCCATTGAACTGGTTGGAGCTGGAAGAACGGATGCAGGTGTGCACGCCAAGCAAATGTTTGCTCATTTTGATTGGAATGAAAAAATTGATTCGGAAGCATTAACTTTAAAAATGAACTCGTTTTTACCGCCTGATATTGTGGTTTATCAATTTATTGAAGTAGCAGATGAGGCACATGCCCGATTTGATGCAACAGCACGTACTTACGAATATCATATTCATTTATTTAAAGATGCCTTTGCTCATCCGTTGAGTTATTATCACCATAAAAAATTAGATATTGATTTAATGAATGAAGCAGCCAAAATTCTTTTTGAATATGAAGATTTTGAATGTTTCTCTAAAACTCACACAGATGTTTTTACATTTAATTGCAATGTTTTTCAGGCAGAATGGACTTGGATTTCAGCCAATCAAATTGTTTTTACCATAAGTGCTAATCGTTTTTTGCGCAATATGGTAAGAGCTATTGTAGGAACTTTAATTAATGTTGGTTTACACAAAGTAACGCTAAACGATTTTAGAACTATTATTGAAAGTAAAAACAGAGGAAAAGCTGGTTTTTCTGTTCCCGGAAACGGGTTATTCTTAACCAAAGTAAGTTATTCTTATTTATGAAACTATTTAATTCGGCTTCTCTTCGAAAAACGATGGAGTATGCCCAACCTTATAAAAACAGATTTAGATGGGTAATATTTTTTGCCATCGCTTTATCTATTTTTGCAGCCGTTCGTCCTTATATGCTAAAAGAAACTGTAAATCAATATTTACAGCCTCAAGATCAGCACGGACTTTTATTATATATTGGATTAATGGGAGTTGTACTAATTTTAGAAGTTTCTTCTCAATTTTTATTTACCTATTGGGCAAGTTGGCTGGGACAAGATATTGTAAAAGATATTCGAGAAAAACTTTTTGAAAGAATTATTGCTTTTAGAATGTCTTTTTTTGATAAAGAACCTATTGGAAAGTTAGTTACAAGAGCCGTTTCTGATATAGAATCTATTGCAAGCATTTTTAGTCAAGGATTATTTATGATTTTAAGCGATTTTCTAAAAATGTTTGTTGTTTTAGGTTTTATGTTTTACATGAACTGGAAATTGAGCTGCATTGTACTAATTACAATGCCTATTTTACTTTATGCTACAAGAGTTTTTCAGCTTAGTTTAAAGGCATCTTTTCAAGAAGTAAGAACACAAATTGCCAATCTAAATACATTTGTACAAGAGCGAATTTCGGGAATGTTAATTGTTCAACTTTTTACAAGAGAAAGAATTGAATATGAAAAATTTAAAGAAATAAACGAAAAGCACAATCAAGCTTGGATTAAAAATATTTTATACAACTCTATCTTCTTTCCAATTGCGGATATTTTATCATCATTAACCCTCGGAATTGTAATCTGGTACGGAGGAGTTTCTATTGTTGATGGCGATTCAATTACAACTTTTGGAGATTTGTTTGCATACACAATGCTTATCACAATGCTTTTTAATCCATTGCGTCAAATTGCAGATAAGTTCAACGTTATGCAAATGGGAATTATTGCAGCCGAAAGAGTTTTTGAAATTTTAGAAACAAGCGAAGAAATAGAAGACAAAGGGAAGTTACAAGCACCTTCTTTTAAGGGCAATATTGATTTAACAGATGTTCATTTTAGTTACATTAAAGGTATTGAAGTTTTAAAAGGAATTGATTTACATATAAAAGCAGGCCAAACAGTAGCTATTGTTGGATCGTCTGGAGCTGGAAAATCAACCATTATCAATTTATTAAATCGTTTTTACACCATTAATCAAGGTAAGATATGTATTGATGGAATAAACATCGATGATTTTGAAATAACATCGTTGCGAAAGCAAATTGCAGTTGTATTACAAGATGTTTTCTTATTTAGCGATACTATTTTAAACAACATTACCTTATACAATCCTGCAGTTACAAAAGAATTTGTTATAGAATCAGCCAAAAAAATTGGCATTCACGATTTTATCGAAAGCTTGCCAGGTGGATATGATTACAATGTAAAAGAACGCGGTGCCACATTATCTTCCGGACAAAGGCAATTAATTGCTTTCTTAAGAGCTTATGTAAGTCAGCCAAGTATATTAATTTTAGATGAAGCTACTTCTTCTATTGATTCACATTCAGAAGAATTATTGCAAAAAGCAACCGATTATCTAACACATAATCAAACCTCCATTATTATTGCACACCGATTGGCTACTATTGTAAACGCAGATATTATTGTTGTAATGGATAAAGGTAAAATTGTAGAACAAGGTACACATACCGAACTACTTACCAATAAAAAAGGATATTACAGTAATTTACACAATTCTCAGTTTAAAAAATCAAATTTAACTTAATAAAATATACAAATACCACAAATAGGCGGCTTTTTAAATAAAGTCGCCTATTTTTTTTGTACTTTTATTTTTTAATTTTTTGCAAAAAAATTATCATAAAACATAAGTTTGGTCTATTTATTGGAGAGGTAATAAAGAGAATAAATACTCAAACATTAATTATCAACAAACTCCAGATAAGATGACATTTAAATTACAACCTATTAAACCAATTCCTACAACAGTAGCAGTTTTAATAACAATACTCATTTGGTTTTTTATACCTGTACCACAAGGCGTTGACCCCAATGCATGGCATTTACTGGCATTATTTGTAGGAACAATAGCTGCTATTATAGGTAAAGCCTTACCAATTGGTGCTGTTTCAATTATAGCTATTTCATTGGTTGCCATAACTGGTGTAACCAATCCTGATAGTAGCAAAGCTGCATTAAGTGATGCATTAAGTGGTTTTTCAAATGATCTTATTTGGTTGATTGGTATTTCTATTATGATTTCTATCAGCTTAAATAAAACAGGATTAGGAGCCAGAATTGGATATTACTTAATTTCTTTATTTGGTAAAAAAACATTAGGTATTGCCTATTCGCTTGCTTTTGCAGAAACAGTACTAGCTCCTGTTACACCAAGTAACACAGCACGAGGTGGAGGAATCATTTATCCCATTATGCGTTCAATTTCAGAAAGTTTTGGATCTAAACCTACAGAAGAATTGCGTAAAAGAATTGGTAGATATTTATCTTTAGTAAACTACAACACAAACCCTATAACTTCGGCTATGTTTATTACAGCAACTGCGCCAAACCCTCTAATTGTTAGTTTAATCTATGAAGGAACAGATCCTTCATTTCATTTATCTTGGGGAATGTGGGCTGTAGCAGCATTTGTACCTGCACTTATTTCGTTATTAATTATGCCTTTGGTTATTTATAAATTATGTCCGCCAGAAATCAAAAAAACACCAGATGCTCCTGTATTTGCAAAATCTCAGTTACGAGAATTAGGTGTTTTTTCTTTACCTGAAAAAATAACATTAGCAGTTTTTGTTATCTTATTAATGCTTTGGGCTGGAGTACCAGCAATGATATTTGGAGAACAATTTGCCGTTCAGCCTACAACCGCAGCATTTCTTGGATTGTCAATTTTAATTGCTACTGGAGTATTAACCTGGGATGACATTTTGAAAAATAATTGTGCTTGGGATACAATTGTTTGGTTTGCTGCTTTAGTTATGATGGCTAGCTTTTTAGGAAAACTTGGTTTAGTATCATGGCTTGCACAAACAGTAGGTTCTGGAATAGATCATTTAGGAATTAGTTGGATATTCGGAACAGTTATACTCCTTCTAGTATATGTTTACTCTCATTACTTCTTTGCAAGTACTACAGCACATATTACTGCCATGTTTGCTGCCTTTTTTGCCGCAGGTATTGCTTTGGGTGCACCTCCAATGTTATTGGCTTTATTATTAGCATCAGCTTCATCATTAATGATGTCACTAACACATTACGGTACAGGTACTGCACCAATTATATTTGGTTCCGGATATGTAACACTTGCCGAATGGTGGAAAGTAGGTTTTATTATTAGTGTTGTAAATTTAATTATTTGGATATTTATAGGGGGTTTATGGTGGAAGTTCTTGGGATATTGGTAAGAAGTTAAAAAATAATTTTTCATAGTTGTGAAACGATCAAGTGATGGTAATTGCCCTGCTTGATCGTTTTTATTTGAAAACATTAATACTGAAAAGTATTTTGAAAATTTAAAATATTTCCACAAAAAACACAACTTTTCTAGCAATAGCCCGTTTAATTTTACTTCACATCGCTTTATTTTATGAATTTTTAAATTATTGTTTACTCAACTTTTCAAATTGAAAGTTTTTAGTACAGAAATAATTGATTAATTTCGTAGCGTAAAATATAGAAATACATATATATGAAATTCGATATTATTGTTTTAGGAAGTGGCCCTGGAGGTTACGTGACTGCAATTAGAGCTTCACAATTAGGTTTTAAAGTAGCAGTAGTTGAAAAAGAAAATTTAGGTGGTATTTGCTTAAACTGGGGATGTATCCCAACAAAAGCATTACTAAAATCAGCTCAAGTATTTGATTACCTTAAACATGCTTCTGATTACGGTTTAACTATTAATGGAGAAGTTGATAAAGATTTTAATGCTGTAGTTGCACGTTCACGCAATGTTGCTGAAGGAATGAGCAAAGGTGTTCAGTTCTTAATGAAAAAGAATAAAATCGAAGTTATTGATGGTTTTGGTAAAGTTAAGCCAGGTAAAAAAGTTGACGTAACTGATAAAGATGGAAAAATAACTGAACTTTCTGCAGATCATATCATTATCGCAACTGGTGCTCGTTCAAGAGAATTGCCAAACTTACCGCAAGATGGTAAAAAAATTATTGGTTACCGCCAAGCAATGACTTTGCCTCAACAACCTAAAAAAATGATTGTTATTGGTTCTGGAGCTATCGGAGTAGAATTTGCTTATTTCTACAAATCAATGGGAACAGATGTTACTATTGTAGAATTTATGCCAAACATCGTTCCGGTTGAAGACGAAGATATTTCTAAACAATTTGAGCGTTCTTTAAAGAAAGCTGGAATTACAATTATGACAAACTCTTCTGTAGAAAGAGTTGATACAACTGGAGAAGGTGTAAAAGCTTACGTTAAAACTGCAAAAGGAGAAGAAGTTCTTGAGGCTGATATTTTATTATCGGCAGTTGGAATTAAATCAAACATTGAAAACATTGGTTTAGAAGAAGTAGGAATTGCTACAGATAGAGATAAAATCTTAGTAAACGATTTTTACCAAACAAATATCCCTGGGTATTATGCAATTGGAGACGTAGTTCCTGGACAAGCTTTAGCACACGTTGCTTCTGCAGAAGGAATTTTATGTGTTGAAAAAATTGCTGGTCACCATGTAGAGCCATTAGACTACGGAAACATTCCAGGATGTACATATGCTACTCCAGAAATTGCTTCTGTTGGTATGACAGAGAAAAAAGCAAAAGAAGCTGGATATGAAATTAAAGTAGGTAAATTCCCTTTCTCTGCTTCTGGAAAAGCAAAAGCTGCTGGAACTCCTGACGGATTCGTAAAAGTAATTTTTGATGCTAAATACGGTGAGTGGTTAGGATGTCACATGATTGGAGCTGGTGTTACAGATATGATTGCTGAGGCAGTTGTAGCACGTAAATTGGAAACTACAGGATATGAAATCTTAAAAGCAGTTCACCCACACCCAACAATGAGTGAGGCGGTGATGGAAGCTGTTGCTGATGCTTACGGTGAAGTAATTCACTTATAATAAGATTTGAATATTTTTCAAAACAATAAAAAAAACAGGCTACTTTTGACACTGTACCAAAAACTGTGTAAGTATAAAATTCTGCTTGGGTTAAAACCGAGCAGAATTTTTTTATATATTTAATATTTACATAGTTATGGAAACAAAAGACCTATTTCCGGATGAGTTTTTCAAACAGTTTAAA
>JASLED010000022.1 GCA_030151255.1 Flavobacterium sp. | reverse complement strand
AAATGGTCAATGCCAGTGAGAAACTGGGGTGTGATTATTGATCAATTCTTAATCCTATATCAAGAAAGGGTTAGACTTTAATGTAAAACCTAACCCAAGCTTTATTTTTGAACTTACACACTTTAAGAGACAGTGCCAAATTTTTTGAACTATCAGATTTAGACAATATAATTTTCTCTGATTTTTCTCATAACGGAACATTTAGTTTGATAAGTGAAGCGCATAGAAATAATATAATTTGTAATTTTTTAGTTCCTGAAATCCTTTCATTTATTCATCAATTAAATAAAGATTACTATTAATATAGATAACTGTTACACAATTCCTTTTGATATAAAAACTAAAATACTACCTTATACGAGCCCAAAGCAATTTCACTATTTTGGGCTTTGTTTTTTTATTCATTTTTTTTGAATAATTTCTGCATTAATCAAATTGTTTTTACTCGCTTCTTTTGAGTTGTAAATTTCTTCTGGCAGTGAGAGCAAGAATAAAATTAATTTTTTCTGAAAATCAATTGTTTAGATAAATGCACATAAAATAGAATTGTACTTTTTTAGTAATAATAAAAAACAGATCAAACTTCTGAATAAATATTACTTACATAGCAAAAGCTTTACCTTACTTTAAAAAAGTAGCAACAAAAGAAAATCCATTTCTTATTTTTGTACCTTTGTTGCAAATAAATCTACCGATATGAACGAGAAAACTACATTTGGATTATTGTCAACAATAGAAGTTCCTTTTGCCTTAAAACCAATGGGAAGTTGTTGGAGTAAAAAAGGATTGTTGTTAGCAAACTACATTTACACTGATTCTGAAGAGGTAAATGCGTTCGAATTGGTTTATACTCTTATCGACAGTGAAGGAGCAAAGAGAGAGATTGTAGAATCGGAAGGAATTTTACCTACTTTATTCTTAAATCCAAATCAAGAAAATTTTGTTGCCGTGGCTACAGAAAAAGAAGGAGTAGAAGGACAAGAAATTTTATCTGTAATAAAACGCAGTGCAAAGGCTGATACGGAAAGCTTTTTCTTTCCTGATACATTAGCAGGTAGATTTGTGGGTTGTACAAAATCAAATTCTATTTTCTACGAAGTAGATATTTGGAAAGATACTCAACAAGACGTATTAACTTATGTTCGTTTTCACGATAGTCTTGTAAAAGAAGTAAAAAAAGTAAATATTCCATTTCCGAAAGGAAATAAAGTATATGTGCACCAAAACGAAATCCATTTAATTACAGAAGTAGAATCGGGTTGGTTACACCGTCAGTTAAATGAAGAAGGAATAGAAGTACGTCGTCGTGTTTTAGAATTTGATTTCCCTTTTGTACATGAAGCTTTGCGTTTATCATTTGATGATAAATCATTTTTATTGTGTGAAGAATATGGAGAAATAGGTATTGTAGAAATTGACGAAGAAGGCAATTGTTTATTTGGCGATTTATATGATTTAGGTGATGAATTTTTTGGTACTTGGCATCCGCAAGCCATTACAGCAACAACAAGTGCTGTACAGTTTACCACAGAATATGGCAATGGTTGGTTGGTTATTGATAGCGATAATTTAATAGAACTGGTATACAATAAAAACAAAACAGGCTATGAAAATAAGCTAACAAAAGAAGTGCTAAATTTAGGCGCAAATGATATGATATTGTCTTCCATCAGCGCTATTACTGACAATCAAATAGGATTGATCTTTCATCCAAGAAAGGCGCGCAAAGAAGTAAATAACAAGCTTTATGTTTTACAGCACACTATTCAATCTAACGTAGCAGAAACCGATGAATAATTTTGTAGCGTTGGATTTTGAAACTGCAAATCAGCATAGAAGCAGTGTTTGCAGTGTAGGATTGGTATTTGTAGAAAATAAAAAAGTAGTAGATAAATATTACGAATTAATAAAGCCAACTCCAAATTTTTATAGTTATTGGAACACACAAGTACACGGACTTACGGCTTTTGATACACAAAATGCAGCTGATTTCCCAGAAATATGGGATTATATTCGTCAACGCATTGCGGGCTTGCCTATTGTGGCACACCATAGTGTTTTTGATGAAGGCTGTTTAAAAGCTACTTTGCAAACATATGGCTTACCAATACATCAAAATACATTTTATTGTACCTATCGCAAGGCAAAAAAAGAATTGCCTAATTTGCCTAATCACAAGCTAAATACAGTTTCGTTTTATTTGGGTTTTCAATTAGGTAATCATCACCATGCATTGGCAGATGCCGAAGCTTGTGCGCACATAGCATTACAATTATTTTAAACATAACAAAAAGAGGTAAGATTTTAATCTTACCTCTTTTTGTTAATATGCTTTTTTCAAACGATCTAGCGATACTTTGTTATCCCTATCCTTAATCGTTTCTCTTTTATCGTAGTTTTTCTTACCTTTACAAAGAGCGATATCCATTTTGGCCAATCCTTTTTCGTTGATAAACAAACGAAGAGGAATAATGGTCAAACCTTTATTCTGAATGCTCTTGTGTAAACTTTTTAGTTCTTTTTTATTTAAAAGTAACTTTCGTTCTGTTTTTGCCTTGTGATTGAAGTGCTTGCTGTGTGCATATTCTTCTATTTGTGAGTTAATTACAAATAACTCCAAATTTTGAAATTCACAAAAACTTTCAGCAATACCTGCCTTACCCAAACGCAACGATTTTATTTCGGTTCCGGTAAGTACAATTCCAGCTGTATATTTATCTAAGATTTCGTAATCAAATCTTGCTCTTTTATTTAGAATATTTATGTTTTTCTGCATACTACAAAAATAATAAAAAAATAAACCCCAAAACGAGCTCATAAAGTAATTTTACTTACAAACTTGTTTGTGTTATTGGCAAAGATAGTGTTAGATAAACTTAAATCCTAGAGCAACAAACCAAGTATTGGGTCTAGATTTAAAGTCTTTGTGTATATCGTTTAAACTGCCATCATATGATACATCCAATGTAAACGAAAGCACATCAACACCTACTCCTACACGATAGCCAATATTGTTTTTATCAAAGTTTTTAAATACGTTTTCTACGTTTTCTGTTGTTAATTTAGCATTTTCAATACTGGTATAAACGCCTCCAGCAAATGCTCTTACGTTTACTACTTTGGCATCAATAAGTTTGTAACCGAATACTAATGGAATTTCGAAGTTTTTCATCTTTAATTCTGAAGAACTGCTATTTACAAATGTTCCGTCAAAATCAACATTCTTTTCACTATACATAAAATCAGCCTGAATATAGGTTTTCTTTATATCCAAACGCATCATAATACCCGCGCCATAACCTGTTGCGGTTTTGCTGTTGTAATCTTTTAAATTGTTTGACAAGTCAGTGAAGTTTGCACCTACTTTTACTCCAAGATGAAACGGTGATTGTGCATATGTGTTAAGTGTAAATAACGCTAGTAAAATGGCAAATGATAGACCAAGTTTTTTCATTATAGAGATTTTTGTTTTCAGCTAAATTAAGTAAAATAACATTAACAATCTTCAAAAATATTAAAAATAGAACGCAATTAGAGTGAATGTCAATTTCTTTTTTTAGTAATTTGGCGCTATTATTTGCATTGTAAAGTATGAATCAAAATAAAACCAGAATAAAGTATTTTGTTGGTTTGGGTAGCCTTATTTTTCTATTGGGTTGTACTACAAAGCACGAGCAAAAGCTTATAAGTAATTTTCTCCTGTAGTAGAAAAACATTATTATGCAACAGAAGTAGTTTGCTCTTGCTAGTAAACGATAGTTGTCTTTTAATCTAAAAAAAAATCAGGATATATATCCTGATTTTTTTTTATTTTTATTAGTGCGTTTCAGTACCGTCTGCACCATGTGCATGTCCGTGTGATAGCTCTTCTTCAGTAGCTGGACGTGTTGATACAACTTCTACGTCAAATTCTAATGTTTTACCAGCCATTGGGTGATTTAAATCTGTAACTACAGCAACATCTGTTACTTCCAATACAATAGCTCTAAATTGGTTTCCATCGTTGTCAGTAAGTGGTAATACTGCTCCAACAGGTGGTAATCCAGATTCGTTAAACATCTCTAAAGGCAATTGTACAATAGCGTTAGGATCTATTTCTCCATATCCGTTTTCTGGTGTTACTACAAACGATTTTTTATCACCTGCTTGTAATCCTACTAATTCCTCTTCAAATTTAGGAATCATCATTCCCACACCGTGTAAGTATGTTAAAGGGTTTTCAGAAGTAGTTTCTTCTACAAATACTTTCTCTCCATTTTCTACCGTATGCAATTTGTACTGTACAGTTACTACGTGATTGTTGTCTATTGTCATAAATTATTTATTTCATTATTTTGTTTAGTGTACTCAATAATCATTCCTTGTGTGTTTTATAACTTTTTTGACACAAAGCAGACGTTGTTTATGACATTATGGCTGAAAATCTAAAATGAATTGTATTTCTATGCACGACAGTATGTCAATAAAATAAGTTTATTTACAAGGTGTTTTCTATTTGTGTTAATTTATATAAATTTGAAAGTAATTTGAGTCGTAAAAAAGGTTTGATGATTGCTGAAGAATATTCATTATTTTGAACGAAGTAAGAGGAGGGTTAATAAATTTATTGATGCACGCATTCATCTTGGCTACTTTTTTTAATTAACTAAACTATTTTTGAGAATAAATATGATAATAGCAATAGGTATACTAAGTCTTTTATTTATAGGTATAGGATTTGTAATAAACACCAACAATGCAGGTTTTTTACTATCGGGTTACAACACACTTCCTGAAGCCGAACAAAAAAACTTTAATCTAATTGCTTATGTTGCTTATTTTAGACGTTTTCATGTTTTTTTAGGTGTATCATTGTTTATTGTAGGTGTAGTGCTCTATTATTATGTAGATCCCAGTTGGAGTGGTGTTTTTATGACTGCTTATCCCTTGCTTGCTTACATGTGCTTTATGTGGCAAAGTAATGCATATTGGACACAACTTAGTGCAAAACAAAAGCGAACAAGTACAGCAGTAATACTTCTATTGGCTGTTATTTTTATAGGTGTATTAACTATGTTTTATTTTACTTTAGCAGACAATAAATTATTGATAGAAGCTAACAAGATAACCATTACAGGCAATTATGGCATGGAGATAAATAAGGCAGATATTTTGTCAATAACGCTAGTAAATGAGTTACCTGAGATTATTAATAAGCAAAATGGATTTGCTTTAGAAAACATACAAAAAGGTACTTTTAAAACTGCTGATGGTAAGTTGGTAAAGTTATATATCAATTCTGTCAATACACCCATTATCTGCATTACAACACAAACTCACGAAACAATTTATTATACATCTAAAAACGAATCTAGTCAAGTTATTTATACCGAATTAGAAAGTTTTGTACATCAGTAAACATGGTTTTTACCTTATAGTTTACAAGATTGTGTAGTAAGTACAATCAAATAAATTATATTTGTGTAATGAGGAAAATATATTGTATACTGTTTTTTATAATTGCTATTGGTGTTAATGCACAAATAGAAAAGAAAGGAGTGAATAATTTTTATTGTACTGATAAAGAATACAATCACGAAACTGCCGAAGTAAAAGCAAAATATTTTTTGGTAAGTAATGTATTAGATAAATCGAGTTGGGCAAAAACAATAGAAATATCGCCCATTGCATCGGGTATAGAAACCGAGTGGACTTTGTTATATTACACTGCACCAGATGAAAAAAAGGAAGGAATTGTATTGGCTTTTACCCGAAATTTTTGGAGTGATTCGGGGATTAAATTTTTAGAATATGGTTTTAAAAATTTAAGTAAAGAAGATGCTTTTGCGCTTCTTGACAGAATAAGTGCTCAGATTGACAAAAAAGCAAAATTCACCTTAAAAAAAACCGAAAGTAATATTTATTTTTCGTATCAAGACATTGATGTTGTAATAACAAATGTAGGAGGAAGTTATTTAATAAAACTATTCTGGAATGGGTTTGAAAGTACTTGGAGTGGAAAATCATTTGAAAATGCAAGAAAGAAAATAGATAAAATAATTAGTAAAAGATAAAGAACAAAACCTCGCGATAGCGAGGTTTTTTATTAATTTAGGAGTAGCTAAATAAGCTCGGCTTTATGACTAAAATTAACAGCAATTAAAAAAGCCAAGCTATTAGCTATTCATTATACAAAGCAAACTATGTACAATTTTAAAAACGATTATACAGAAGGTGGACATCCCGCTATTTTAAACAAATTAATAGAAACAAATTTAATACAGCATTTAGGTTATGGCGAGGACGAATATTCCACATCAGCCAAGTCTGTGTTAAAACAGAAAATAAATAATTCTGAAGCAGCTATATATTTTGTATCAGGTGGCACACAAACCAATTTGTTGGTTATTGCTACTTTATTACAAATTCACGAAGCGGTAATAAGTGCTAATACAGGTCATATTTTTGTGCACGAAACAGGTGCTATAGAAGCAATAGGACACAGGGTAATTACTGCAAATACAACAAATGGAAAACTAACTACTTTAGATATTCAAAGTAAGTTGGACGAATACTCATTGCGTCCTCATATGGTAAAACCAAGAATGGTATATATTTCTAATTCTACTGAAATAGGAACTATTTACAGCAAAGCAGAATTAACAGAATTATATGCATTTTGTAAATCAAAAAAACTTTTGTTGTTTATGGATGGCGCTCGTCTTGGGCATGCATTGATGGCTCAAAATAATGATCTAACGCTTGAAGATATAGCCAAACTTACAGATGTATTTTATATCGGTGGAACCAAAAATGGCGCTTTATTAGGTGAGGCAATTATATTTAATAATGCAAGTTTAGCACCTGAGTTTGATTATGTTTTAAAACAAAAAGGAGCATTGCTAGCCAAAGGTCGTTTATTGGGTATTCAGTTTCTAGAGCTTTTTACAAACAATTTGTATTTTGAATTAGCAAAACATGCCAATACAATGGCAATGAAAATTGCCGATGCTGTAAAAGTAAATGGATTTTCATTTTTAACGCAATCTACCACAAATCAAATATTTCCTATTTTGCCCAAACAAATTATTGAGCAATTGGCTACAAAATACTTGTTTTACGAGTGGAAAGTAATAGATGAAAATCACTCAGCAATACGATTAATCACTTCTTGGGCAACAGATGAGCAGAAAGTTAATGAATTTATTGACGATTTAAACAAGTGGAGTAAGCAACATAAAGAATAGAAAACTAAATTTATAGTAATTAGTTAAACGCACAACGTAAAATGAAGATATTTGCCGAAACCGATAGGTTAATTATTAGAGAACTATTGCCAACCGATGTTGATGGAATGTTTGAATTAGATGCCAATCCAGAGGTTCATAAATATTTAGGAAACAATCCCATAAAAAATAAAGAACAAGCTGCAAATAATATAGCCTTTATTCAACAACAATATATTGATAATGGCATTGGTCGTTGGGCTATTATAGATAAAGTAAGCGGCGATTTTGTTGGATGGACTGGTCTAAAATATATAACAGAATTGATCAATAATAAAAAAAACTATTATGATATAGGTTATAGATTAAAGCAAAAATATTGGGGAAAAGGAATTGCAACCGAAAGCGCAATTGCTTCAATTAAATATGCTTTTACTACTTTAAATATAAAAGAAATATACGCTATTGCTGATTGTAATAATGAAGGTTCAAATACTATTTTGAAAAAATTAGGAATGCAATTTATTGAAACGTTTATATATGAAGGCACTGAGCATAATTGGTATAAACTAAAACAAGAAGATTTTAAATATTAGTTATTTTAATCAGTAAAAACATTAAATTCTTCATGAATCTGGAACAATATATGCCAAGAATACAACAAGTATTTCTTATTATTGATTAATAATATTGAGTTGATAAAAATAAAAAACCGCAAATAGTTGTAGTAAATTGTTTGCGGTTTTTAATAGATCAATATTCGGTAAGTAGAACTAAATTAGCGTTTTATATTTGAGTTGATTGAGATAATTAACTTTTTTTATTGCTAAAGTTTGTTCTGCAACTACCCGAAGTACATGTGCTTAAGTTTAAAACAGCTAATAATGCAAACAGCACTCCTAAAACAATAAACAACCAATTATTGAGTTCAATGCCTTGAAAAACAATAAATAAACCCATTGCAAAACGAATAATTCGCATGGTATTCCAGTGGCTTAACCAATTTTTCATTTTTTATTCTTTTCTAAATTTTACAAAAATTTCGCTTCCCAATCTAGGTTCAATACTATTATAGCATTCATCTAGCTTATCAATTTTAAAATATGGTGCAAAAAGCGCATTGTATTCACTTGAGCTTCCACCAAATGGAGGAAATGAATTATTAAATTCTTTATTAAATAATATACCAATAAGTGAAGCATTTATTTTTAGTAGCTTTTGCATTTTTATCACATAATCTTTTCTTTTAGCAATAGGTAATGCGCAAAAAAAGGTTTGTTCAATTATTAAATCATATTGCCCATCATGTTCAAAAAAATCTTCACAAAGTATCTTTATAGATGGGTTATCTTTAAATTTATCTTGCAAATTTTCAACTGCCAAAGGAGCAATATCTATCAATGTAATATTAGTAAAGCCATTAGCTAACAAATATTCTGCTTCATAAGCGTTGCCACAACCAGGAATTAAAATGGCTAGTGATTTATTTTCAATTTTATCACAATATTGTGTAATAGGAGGTGAAGGATATCCAATATCCCATTTTGTTTCGGCATTTACCCATTTAGTATTCCAATAATTCTTATCCATAATAAAGTAATGTTGAATTGTGTTTTTATGTGTTGTTTAATTGCTAGAGCAAAATTCATCATAAAAATAATAGTAAAGCGCAACAATTGTTACATAACATGCAATATTGAAAAAATTAAACAATTTTATTAGCTTTAGCATACATCTACATTATTGAATAAAAACTACATTTCTCTCTTTACATTGCGTTTTTTTACACAATAAGCTAATATCTAAAATTAAAAACACTTACAAATAAGACTTATTTCGTGTTTTTAATTTAATAAAAATAAGTTTTTTAGACTTTTTTTCTTTTGAATCGTATTTATTAATATTTTTTTTAAAATTATTGATTGTGTGTTTTTAATGTTTTACTGTTGTTTTTTAGTTAAAAATATTATTTATGTATTTTTTATGAGTTAATTACTTGTGTTATTGTTTATTTTGATTTTTAATATATTGGTATTCAATACAATGTGTTTTGTAAATAAATATAAATTAGTTTTTTAGCTAAAAGAATTATTACTTTTTGCCATATTATCTAAAAGCATTTTTAATAAGTATGTTTCTTTATGTTTATTGTTGAAATTTTAATAAAAAATATTTATATTTTCAATATTATTGATTGTAAAATTTAATATTAAATGCAATAATTGTTACAAAAACTGCGTTATATTTATAGAAATCAAAATTGACTAATTATGAAAACGTATTCACTAGAAGATATCAATAACGTACTTCAAGGTGTTATTATAGGTAATACATCAAATCTTATCGATTCTGCTGAGCAGTTAGAGCGAGCTTTAGATAAACAAATCTCTTTTATCGGTAGCAAAAAATATGAAAATCTTTGGGAAAAATCAAAGGCGAGCATTGCTATTGTTCAAAAAGATATTAAAATATTACCAGGCGATAATCGTGCGTTTATTATGGTTGATAATGTTGATTTAGCAATGGCACAATTATTAACAATGTTTGCGCCAAACTTGCCCGTTATGGATTTTTGTATTCATCCAACAGCTGTAGTTGATGAAACAGCAAAGATTGGAGAAGGATCAAAAATTGGAGCAGGCTGTTATGTTGGTAAAAATGTAGTAATTGGCAAAAATGTAACGTTATATCCAAATGTTACAATTCTAGATGAAGTAAACATTGGCGATAATTCAGTTATTTGGTCTGGAGCAATTATTCGCGAGCGTTGTTTCGTTGGAAAAGATACTATTTTACATTCAAATGTTGTAATTGGAGCAGATGGTTTTGGTTATTTTCCATTAGCAGGAAAAGGATTGGTAAAAATGCCACAAATAGGTAATGTTATTATTGGAAATAATGTAGAAATTGGAGCTAATTCTTGTGTAGATCGTGGAAAATTTAGCGCAACTATTATTGGAGATGGCTGTAAAATTGACAATTTAGTACAAATCGGACATAATTGTGTTTTAGGTAATTATTGTATTATGGCAGGAAATAGTGGTTTAGCAGGTTCTGTTACATTAGGTAATTTTGTTGTAATTGGAGGAAGCGCATCTATAAAAGATCATGTTACAATTGGCGATGCAGCTGTAGTTGGTGCGGGTTCTGGTGTAACTTCTGATGTAGAAGCGGGCAAAACAGTTTTAGGATATCCAGCAGTGGAGGCTAAAAATGCGCTAAAACAATGGGCATTATTAAAACAGATGGCAAAAAATCACAATTCTAAGCCTTCATAAAAACTTATTTTTTATTGTTTATGTTTCTAAGCTCTTTTCTAATAATTTAGAAAGGAGTTTTTTTATTGATTTACTTCTTAATTTAGGTTAAGTAATAAAAATTGAATAAAGGCTAACTTTACATAAATAAAAAAACACAATTATGGAAATAGGAATTAGCATGTTTGGAGATTTAAAATTCAACAAACAAACACAACAATATCAGTCGCCAAAACAACGATTAATCGAAATGATGGAGGAAATAAAACTGATGGATCAAGTGGGCTTGGATGTATTCGGAATAGGAGAGCACCATAGAGCAGATTACGCAGTTTCATCTCCCGAAACCATTTTGGCGGCAGCAGCAACAATTACTCAAAATATTAAACTAACAAGTGCAGTAAGTGTATTAAGCTCAGAAGATCCTGTAAGGTTGTATCAGGCATTTTCAACTATAGATTTAATAACCCAAGGCAGAGCAGAAATTACTGTAGGTAGAGGAAGTTTTATAGAATCATTTCCTTTGTTTGGTTATGACTTAAATGATTATAGTGAATTGTTTACTGAAAAATTAAATTTATTGCTAAATATAAATGCATCTAACGAACCATTGACTTGGACAGGAAAACATAGACCGTCATTGAAAGAACAACACGTTTTTCCTAGAAGTGAACAGCCTATGCCTGTTTGGATTGCCGCTGGTGGCACACCAGAATCGGTACTTAGAGCCGCAAAACTTGGATTGCCGTTAGTTTTTGCAATAATTGGAGGAATGCCCGAACAATACAAACCATTTTTTGATTATTACAAAGCCGAATATATACAAGCAGGACATGATGTAGCAAAAATGCAAATTGCAACACATTCTCATGGTTTAATTGGTGAAAATGGTACAGCATTGGCAAAAGAATATTTTGGTACTTATAAAGATCAAATGGATAGAATTGGCGCATCAAGAGGATGGCAACCATATACATATGAGCAGTATGAAGGGGGAAGAACAAAAGATGGAGCATTATTTATTGGCGATGCAAATCAAATTACAGATAAGATTTTATATCATCAAGAAATGTTTGGGCTTACGCGTTGGTTAATGCACATCGATTTAGGTGCTCCAGATCACAAACAAATAATGAAATCTATCGAGATTTTAGGAACTAAAGTTGCTCCGGCAGTAAAAAAAGCATTAGCGAGTTAATTATTTCTATTATGTAGAGAATTGTTTATAAAGAAGTATCGCATCAATAATTAATAATTAATTGTAAATTTGATTGATATAACAATAAACTCATAGGATATGATGCACTTAAATATAGGAGATAAAGCCCCAAATTTTTCAGGATTAGATCAGGCAGGAAAAACTCATCAATTGAGCGATTATCAAGGACAAAAATTAATCGTATTTTTTTATCCAAAAGCTAGTACACCTGGCTGTACAGCAGAAGCTTGTAATTTGAGAGATAATTATTCGATTCTGAAAGAAAAAGGATATGCTTTATTGGGAGTAAGTGCTGATGCAGCTGATAAACAACAAAAGTTTATTGATAAAAATAGCTTGCCTTTTCCTTTGTTAGCAGATGAAAATAAGGAAGTTTTAAATGCTTTTGGTGTTTGGGGACCAAAGAAATTTATGGGCAGAACTTATGATGGAATTCATCGAACAACGTTTGTTATTAATGAAAATGGAGTAATTAGTAATATTATTACAAAAGTAAAAACAAAAGATCACGCTGCTCAGATTTTGGAATTATAGTAGAAAAGGAGAGTTTGAAAAACTCTCCTTATTTTTTTATAACTAAACTTCTTTTGTATATGACAAATTCAAAACCAACCAAAATAAACAATGATGAACTCTTTTTGTTAAAAGATTATACATCAATTGATGATGCTCAATTAAAGCAATTATACAACGAATACGGAAGCTATACAATAGCCGAAAAACGCAGTTTCTTACATTATTTTTTATTGATAGCAGGAGTTGGATTATTTGTTTCTGGCGTTGTATTCTTCTTTGCATTTAATTGGAATGAACTTTCAAGTTTTTTTAAGTTTTCTATTGTTGTAATAGGCTTGTTAGTTAGTACTTTTTTTTCCGTTAGCAATAAATATTCAAAACTTATTAATCAAATAGCTTTAGTAATAACATCAGTATTAATTGGTGTTTTGTTGGCTGTTTTTGGACAAGTGTATCAAACAGGAGCCAATGCCTACGATTTGTTTTTGGTTTGGAGTTTGGCAGTGTTGCCTTTAACGCTGGTTAGTCAAGCGGTTTATCAATGGTTGGGTTTGAGTATTTTGGTAAATACCACTGTATTTTTATATTTTAATCAAGTAGTTGGCATATATTCTACATTCAAATTAATCAATATCGAATTGTTGATTAACGTAACGTTACTTTTTCTTCCTTATATAATCATTCGAAAGCAACACATTAATGCGCTAACTTTTTATAAGCAAACACAATTATTTGTATTATCTATAGCTGTTTTAAATGGTATTTGGTATTCGTTGTTTAATTATTTAAAATATTCAGAAAGTAGTCCTGAGTTGGCTTTTACAATCTTTTCTGTTTTTAGCGTTATTCTTATTGTTGGTGGAGCATATTTTTCTTTTAAAAAGAAAGATATGTCTGTTTTTAGCTGTGTTTTGTTAATTGTTATTACAACAATATTAATGTTTTTTATAAAACTGTTTGATTATTCTTATGGAGCATCACTTTTTTATATGTTGTATGTGCTTGTAGCTGTTTATTTTGTAATAAAAGTTTTAGGAAAAATTAAAAAGAAATGGAGTTATGAAGCATAATACAATAAATGAAATTATAGAGGATTTAGGAACATCAAATGTTGAGGTAAATCCATTGATTTGGGATGTAATAGAAGAAGAATCTTCATTAAAATCTACAATTGTAAAAGTTGTATCTATTATCGGCGGAGTGTTGGCTGTAGGTTTTTTTTATTCATTTTTATATGGTTTTTTTGAATACAAAGTAACAGGAACTTTGTTGTTTGTATTAGCTATTTTGCAATGGGCAATATGTGTTTTAGGTAATTATCAGCAGTCAATAGCATTAAGAGAGGGAATTTATGTTGCTACTTATATTGGTGGTTTTTGCAGTTTGTCTTCCGCTATGTTTTTGTGGTTTAATGATTTAAACGGATGGATTTATCTTTTGCTAATAACTTTAAATATTTTTGGTTATTTATATTATAAAAGCAAAATAACTCAATTTGTTGCCTTAATTATGATATACGGAATCGGTACATATTGGTTATTTACCGAAAATATATCTTATTGGAATACAGCTATTTTATGGTTGTTATTTTTTGTGCTATATAAAATTTTAAAAAATGAATGGTTTTTACGAACTCATTCAGAATTTGTTAGAATCCGTTATGCAAGTACAATTAGGGCGCTTAGTTGTATTATTTTGATTGGTTTTGCTCAATTAAATATCACCTTTTTTTCTACAGAAATACATTTGCTAAGTATTTTTAAACTTGGTAAAGATGCTAATATTCAATTAATCCTCGCAAGCAGCATATCATTCATTATTCCTTTGTATTTAATGTTTAAAACTATAATGTTATTTACAACAAATTTAAAATCTGTTTATGCAAATAGCGTATTGATAGGAACAATTTTGGTTACGTTATTTATTTTGTGGTTCAACATGAGTTCGCTCACAAATTTTTTGGTAGGAACAATCCTTTTAATCTGTTTTTTCGAACATCGATTAAAACGAGGAATAATAATAACATTGTTGTTTCTTATTGTTGCTGTAATTAGTTTTTATTACAGTTTAAATACTACTTTGTTGATAAAATCAATAATGTTGATGACAATGGGAGTTGTGTTTTTAATATTGTATAACCTGAATAGAAAATTAGATGGAAAAAAATACTAGAAATGGAGTAATATTAATTACGCTAATATTGTTTTTAGCTTTCTTCTTTAAGGCAGTTATTGAAAAAGAAAAAACACTTTCAGACGGAAAATTGGTTTTGTTAGAACTAGCTCCAGTTGATCCTCGTTCTTTGATGCAGGGAGATTATATGCAACTCAATTATAAAATAAACGATAGTATAAGGGATAATGAAGAAATGTATCCCAAAACTACAAGAGGATATCTCTTTTTAAAGCTAGATAGCCTAAATGTGGGGCATTTTATAAGTAAAAGTGATGATTTGCCTTCAGATAATAGCAAGGATAGCTTAATTGCAGTAAAATATTTTAATGCTAATAGATGGAATGTTTCGATTGGTGCAGAAAGTTATTTTTTTCAAGAAGGACAAGCTCCACAGTTTGAAGAAGCCAAATACGGAGGATTAAGAGTAGATGATAAAGGAAATAGCGTTTTAGTTGGGCTTTTTGATAAGGATAGAAAATTAATTAAAGATAAAAAATAGATTTATATAATAAATTAAAAATTTAAGACAGAATAAAATATTTTTTTAAATTTTCGATAAAATAGCTCAATAAAATAATGATTAATTAAATAAAATTATAAAAACTACTATTTCAAAATAAAATGATAAATATTTTGTTTTTTGTACAAATGTTTGATTAATAATCAGTAAATTTGATCAAACAATTAAGTGAACAAAAAATGAAAAGAAAATTTTTATCAATAGTAGCTGTAGCTGCTTTAGCTGTAGTTACTTTAGCAAGTTGTAAAAAAGATCAAAAATCAACTGAAGAAACTACAACAGAACAAACAGTAACACCAGAACAAGCAGATGAATCAAATGCAAAAACGAGTTTAGACTGGGCTGGTATTTATAAAGGAACTACGCCTTGTGCTGATTGTCCTGGTATTGACGAAACAATTGAATTAAATAGTGATGGTACTTTTAAATTGGTACAACATTACCAAGATAAAAAAGATGGACATTTTGAGCAAACGGGAACTTTTGAGTGGGATGCTACTGGAAATAAGATGACTTTAATTCCTGCAGAGGGTGAAAAGGTACAAATTGCAGTTCAAGAAAATGCATTATTGCTATTAGATCAGGAAGGTAATGTAATTGAAGGACCTTTAGCGGACAAATATCGTTTAGCAAAACAATAATTTTTTTGGTTTTCTTAATACTAAAAGGATTGGAGATATATTTCTTCAATCCTTTTTTTATTTAATAATAATTTTTAAAAGCATTAAATTCGAATAAAAAAATGTTTAAAAGAATGAGAATTAAGTTTTTATCCGTTTTAACCATGATGGTAGCAGTGATTATTGTGCTGTTGGTTTTATTTGTTTGTATCTCAGTAATTGCTTTATCCTGTAGAGCTAAATAGTTGATTTTAATGAAGTTTTGGTTAAAAAAGCTCAATAGTTTCCAATATAAAATAAAAGCTTCTAATAAGGCTAAAATAACTTGTAATTGGTATGAATTAAATGTAATTAGAATATAGATAACATGCATCGAGAAATATGTTAGATAGAGTAGTAGTATAAGTACTCAAATAATAAGCTTTTTGTTTTCTATGAAGTACTGTATTGATAAAAAAGATAATTATTTTAGAAAAAAGAGAAGATTGAAAAGAGGTGTATAAGTACAATTTCTGGAGGTATTTTGTAAAAAAAAGCTATTCGATTACGTAATAATTTTAGAGCTATTTTTAGAAATAGAAGGGTTAAAGACAATTGTGTTTTTAATCCTTTTTTTTATGCTCAATAGAATTTTCTAATTCAAAAATCAGCCGTTATTGGCGATTTAAAACACTGAAAAAACTACAAAGTTTCTGACTGTAAAAATGATAAAATGTCTGTCAAATATAATGGAGTAGAAATAATAGTTGTTTTGTATCAATTAATGTGTAAAAAAATAATGTCTTAAAATTATATTTTATAAAACTGTTTTAAAATCTATTTAAAGTTTAAATAGATAGTAATTTATAAAAATGTTTTTATTAGTTCTAATAAATGAAATATTAATTAAATGTTTTTTTTAATTAAACTATAACTTTAATTAAAGTAATGTAATTATATATTTTTTTGTCTTTAAAAGAAATGTTAGTTGAAAATAATCGGAATATATAACTGTTAAAGTAAAAATTATTATAGTAAACTTATTGTTTATATAATTATATATAATATGTTGAAAATAAATATTTTAGTTTTTAGTAAAAAAAATAATAACTTTAAGTTATGGGTTGTTTTTATTGATTTTAATCATTTTTAATTTAATTTAAACTCTTTATTTTGTTTTTCAATTAAAAAGTTACAGTTTTTAAAATTATTTTATTCTAATTTTTAGATTAACCCTTTTCAATTGTTTTAATACAGGGTTTTAAAAAAATAAGAATCTAAAAAGATTGCTTCAAATGCTTTGTTTTTACCTCAAGGTGTTTTGTGGTTTATTCTTATATGTCTTAATAGTTTAATTTTATTATAAGTATTTATATGTGGTGTTATCTGTAATCCTCTATTTTTTAGCTTGGGTTTAGAAAGGTTTTATCCTTAATTTTGTATCGCATTATTCAATGCATTTAATTATCGAAAGAATCCTTTTATGTCAAAAACTAAAGCATGGATATCGGCGGCAAGATTGCGAACTTTGCCTTTGTCTATTTCTGGTATTATCGTTGGAACAGCTTGTGCCTATCCTTCTTTTTCAACACATCCTAATTTTTATAGCATTTTTGGTTTTGCTATTCTAACTACATTGTTGTTTCAAATCTTATCCAATTTTGCAAACGATTATGGCGATGGAGTAAAGGGAACCGACAACGAAAATAGAATAGGACCTCAACGTGCAATTCAAAGTGGAATATTAACCAAAGAAGAAATGAAAAATGGAATCATTGTAACGTCTATTTTATCCTTGATTTCTTCGTTGCTTTTGATTTATTTGTCTTTTGGAAAAGATCATTTCTTTACCTCGCTTTTCTTTTTTGTTTTAGGAATTAGTTGCGTTGCCGCAGCCATAAAATATACTGTCGGCAAATCAGCTTATGGTTATAGAGGTTTAGGCGATGTATTTGTATTTATATTTTTTGGTTTAGTAAGCGTATTAGGTTCATATTATTTGTACGGACAAACGTTAGATACTTGGGTAATTTTACCAGCAATAGCCATTGGAAATTTGAGTATCGCCGTTTTGAATATTAATAATATGCGCGATTTAGATGCCGATAAATTAGTGGAAAAAAATACGTTGGCTGTGAAGTTGGGTAGAGCAAATGCAAAGCGCTATCATTATTTTATTATTCTGTTTGCTCTTGCTGCTTTTGTTATTTACGGTTGGCACATACAATTAAACGCTATTCACTATTTGTTTGTGATAGTTTATTTGCCGTTGCTTAAACATTTGTTTTTTGTACAGAAAAACACAGCTCCAAAATTATTAGATTCACAAATGAAAATTGTAGCGCTAAATACTTTTTTGCTATCTGTGGTTTTTTCCTTAGCTTTAATTTTATAAAATAGAAATTATGAAAATTACATATTACGGACACGCTTGTCTTGGTTTAGATATTGATGGAATAAACATTGTTGTGGATCCTTTTATTACAGGAAATCCATTAGAAGCTGCAAAATCAATTGATATCAATACAATCAAAGCAAATTATATTTTGATTACACACGCACACGGCGATCATATTGCGGATGTGGAAGCTATTATGCTGAATAATCCTGAAGCTACAATTGTTTCAAATGCAGAAATAGCTACGCATTATGGCAACAAAGGATTTGCGAGTCATCCAATGAATCACGGAGGATCTTGGCAGTTTGATTTTGGTGAAGTAAAATATACTCCAGCCATTCACTCGAGTTCTTTTCCTGACGGAAGCTATGGCGGACAGCCGGGAGGATTTGTGATTGCAAGTAAAAATAAAACGATTTATATCGCTGGGGACACGAGTTTGACGATGGATATGAAATTAATCCCAATGTTTCATCAGTTAGATTTAGCCATTTTGCCTATTGGAAGCAATTTTACAATGGGAGTGGACGAAGCAGTCATTGCATCCGATTTTGTGGCTTGTGATAAAGTGTTGGGCTATCATTTTGATACGTTCGGATACATTGAAATTGACCACGAAGAAGCTAAGCGCAAATTTTTTGAAAAAGGAAAAGATTTGATGTTGTTGAACATTGGAGAAAGTCTAACGTTATAAGCGATGAAAGCAAGCTATAAAAAGCATATGCTTCAATTTAAGCGACCTTCAGGTACTTCGAGAGGTATATTAAAGGAAAAGGAAACTTGGTTGCTTACGATTGAAGAAAACAATAAAATTGGAATAGGAGAGTGCGGATTACTGCGCTCTCTTAGTTTTGATGATAGAGATTCTTATGAAGCTCAATTGCAATGGGTGGTAGCCAATATTCATTTGGGCAAAGAGGCGCTTTGGGAAGCTTTGCGCGATTGGCCTTCGATTCAATTTGGGGTAGAACAAGCATTTTTATCGTTGGCAAGTGATAATCCTTATTTGCTTTTTCCGTCGGATTTTACAACAGGGAAAAAGTCTATTCCAATTAATGGATTGATTTGGATGGGGGATAAGGCATTTATGAAAGAGCAAATTGACGAAAAGTTGAGCGCAGGTTTTTCTTGTGTAAAACTAAAAATCGGCGCGATTGACTTTCAGGCAGAAATAGATTTGTTGGCTTATATTCGTTCGCATTATGATGCCAGTCAAATAGAATTGCGTGTAGATGCTAATGGTGGTTTTTCTCCAGAAAATGCCTTCGATCGATTGACTAAATTAGCAGAATTCGAATTGCATAGCATTGAGCAGCCTATTAAACAGCATCAAGAAGATGAAATGGCAAAATTGTGTCAATTAACTCCTTTGCCGATTGCTTTGGATGAGGAATTAATCGGAATTACTCATTATGCAAATAAGCGAGCGTTGTTAGAAAAAATAAAACCACAATATATTATTCTAAAACCAAGTTTGGTTGGTGGAATAAAAGGCAGCCAAGAATGGATTGATCTAGCAGAAGAACTAAATATCGGTTGGTGGATTACCTCAGCCTTAGAAAGTAATATTGGATTAAATGCCATTGCACAATGGACTTTTACGCTAAATAGCCCAATGCCACAAGGGTTAGGTACTGGAGCGTTGTATATCAATAATATAGATTCTCCTTTAACGGTGAAAAATGGTGCCTTATGGTACGATCCAACACTGAGTTGGGGAGAAAATTAATAATAAAAACTAGAGAAAGGAATTGTTTTGCGAGACAGTTCCTTTTTTCTCCACAAAAATAAATTTCTCCATATTATACCGAATAATAATTAATATTTTGTAGGTTACATCTTCTATAAATAAAATTAACCATGAAATTTAAAATTATACCAATTCTACTTTTTGTATTTATTTCAAATGTAAATGCGCAAACTAATTGTGTCGAGCTATTGGCAAAAGAAATTACTTGGGACAACAATAATAACGAACAATCAATCCAAAAAATAGTAGCTAATTTCTCAAAACTCACAGATTGCGGACTAGACGAGGAAGACATTTCTCTCTTTGGATCATCTAGTATTCTCGGTGCGTTACTATTTACTAAGATTAAGGAGAGTAGTTCTTCCGTTACTTATCAAATGTTATTTAACGAAGTAGTAAAGATAAAATCTTCTCCTGATTATTATATTTATAAAGAGTTCGAGAAAAAATGGAAAGAAATGTTGCAGAAAAAACCGAATATAAAGAGTTGGTCAACGGATCGCAAAGTAATTTTAATGTTTTATAATGATAAAGAAATTATTAAGGAAATAGATAAATTGCTTAGAAAAAATACTATACAATATGATAGTTATGCAACTATGATTAATGAGTTAGAAAAACAAAAGAAGCAAGTCCAAGTTCCGGTAGTCGAAGAAGAAATAAATAACGTTAATTTTTATACAGATGTAGAGATAGTAGATTATGAAGAGGTTATAAATAAAGGGTTAGCTACAAATAAGCCTTTGTTGTTATATTTTACTTCTTATGCTGATGTAAACTCACGTAAAATGGAAGATGCTTTCTTTTATACAAAAGGAGAAATACAAGATTTACTGACCTCGAAGTATGAAGTGCTTACTTTTTTTGTGGATTCTAAAAAAGATGTCCCAAAAGAAAAACAGAAAACTAATGCTACTACAGGTAAGTTGATGAGTGTCTATGGCTATTTTTATCAGCAAATACAATTGGAGCAATTTAACAGTAATAGTCAACCTTTTTTTGTTATTATTGATTCTAAGGGAAAAAGTATAAAAACTCAGTCTTTTACTTTGAATAAAAAAGAATTTCTTATATTTTTAAAAGAATAAAATCAAAATGTTTTTTATAAAAAAAAAGAGTGTTTTTAAAGCTAAAACACCCTTTCATAACCAAATTTAAACAAAATGTAATAATGTAAGTTTTATTTCTTTCTAAATTCGTCAGGACTAATTCCAATTGATTTTTTAAAAAATCGCGAAAAATAAGAATTATCCTTAAAATTTAATCGATAAGCAATATCACTTGCTGATAAGTTTGTATTGAGTAATAATCTCTTACTTTCGGTTAAAATACGCATACGAATTAAATCACCAGCAGATTTTCCTTTTACCTTTTGGCAAATCGCATTCAAATAATTTGGCGTTACGTTTAATATTTTTGCGTATTGTTTCGGAAATTTATATTCATTGAAATGAGTGTCAATCAACATTTCAAATTGTTTAATTAAGCCATTAGGATAATATTCTCTATCATCATCAATTCGGATGGCTTTCTTACACACCAATAACAGTTCTATTAAATAAGCCCTTATCAAATCCAGACAAACTACTTCCGATTTTAATTCTTCTCTCATTCGATAAATAGCTGTGTGTATTATCGCATTAAAGGGTTTTGTATTAATGTGATTCTGTGACGTAAATCGTTTAAAAAATGGCAAATCATGAATAAATAAGTGATCTGCAACAAATTGGGTTAAAAAAGTGTGTTTAAAGTTAATAATATATCCTTCTACTTCTGGCGTGAAAGACCATTGGTGTTGTTGCCAGGAATTGATAAAAAAGATATCATCCCGTTTTGCTTCATAGGTTTTTAAATCTATGCTATGCATTCCACCACCTTTAGTAATATAAATAATTTGGAAAAAGTCATGTTTATGCGGAGTTATTTCATATGCATTTTTTAATTGCAATGCATATTCTAACTCTACGATCATGAAATCTTGTTTCTTTCCGCTTAAATCTACCAGCCCACAACTATTAAAATTATACTTTTCCATTATCAATCTCTTTTACAACTTTAAGTTAGGTTAAAGGTATTGATTTTATTATATATTTTATGAATAATGTATGATATTAATTGTTTTTTGCTGATTTATATGTGTTAGTGGTTTATTTTTAAATGATTTCTGTAAATACATGAATAATTTTCAATAAAAATCGCATAATGTAGAAATTTATACAAGATTGTGAAAATTGAAAAGATGGTTTAAAATAAAAAAGGTGACCTTATTTTAGAAAAAAGTCACCTTTTGAAATTTAATCCGATATGAATTAACTCTTGTTTTAGAAAGAATATTCGTTAGATTCAATCACTTTAGAAGCAATTATCTCTCTTAAAGCATTTACATTAGGGAGATTATTGTATTTTGTAAATCGTCTTAATCCCATTAACATAATTCTTTGTTCATCGCCATCTGCGAATGAGGCAATTCCTTCTTTTCCTTTTGTGCCTATAATATCTACAGCATGATAAAGGTATAATTGAGTCATTGCAATTTGCTCTTTTATTTTATCTTGTCCTTTTTCTTTGGCTAATTTTTCAGTTCTTAAAACAGCACTTTCAGCCATATAAATTTCAATCATCATATCGGCTGCTGCCATCATTAGTGCTTGGTGTTTTTCTAGTTCTGGTCCAAATTTCTGAACAGCGCTACCTGCAACCATTAAAAAGGCTTTTTTTAGTTTTTCAATCATTTCCTTTTCTTCGGCAAATAATTCGCTGTAATCGGGCGTATCAAAGCTAGGAATGCTCATTAGTTCATCTGCTACTTGCATAGCAGGTGTTAATAAATCAACATGGCCTTTCATTGCTTTTTTAATCAACATACCCACGGCAAGCATTCTATTAATTTCATTTGTTCCTTCGTAAATACGCGAAATACGCGCATCTCTCCAAGCGCTTTCCATTGGTGTATCTTCAGAAAAGCCCATTCCTCCAAAAATCTGAATTCCTTCATCTGTACAATGTTGTACATCTTCAGATACAGCAACTTTTAGAATAGAACATTCGATAGCAAATTCTTCAACACCTTTTAATTCGGCTTCTTGGTGCGAATTTCCTTCAGCAATACGCTGATTAATGCGTTGCTCAATACTACCAGCTGCACGATAAGACGCAGATTCGCCCACATACGCATTTGTAGCCATTTCTGCAATTTTTGTACGGATAGCACCAAAAGTAGAAATAGGTACTTTAAATTGTACGCGTTCATTTGCATAACGCACTGCTGTAGTAATTAATCTTCTTTGAGAATCTAAACAAGCTGCCGCTAATTTTATACGACCAACATTTAAAGCATTCATGGCAATTTTAAAGCCATTGCCACGCTCAGAAAGCATATTTTCTACCGGAACTTTGGTGTCGTTGAAAAATACTTGACGAGTAGATGAAGCTCTAATACCTAATTTGTGTTCTTCTTCTCCTAATGAAATTCCGTTTGAAGGATCGTTTTCTACAATAAAACCTGTAATATTTTTATCGTCTTCAATACGAGCAAAAACAATGAATAAATTACAAAAACCTGCGTTTGATATCCACATTTTTTGTCCTGTAATAGAGTAGTGGCTACCATCGGCAGAAAGAACGGCTTTTGTTTTTCCTGAATTTGCATCAGAGCCAGCATCTGGTTCTGTTAAACAGTATGCACCAAACCATTCGCCGCTAGCCAATTTTGGTAAGTATTTGTTTTTTTGTTCTTCGTTTCCGTATAAGTTAATTGGCATAGTACCAATACCTGTATGCGCACCAAATGCAGTAGAGAAAGACCCTGTTGCGCCTGAAATGTAATCACATACCAACATTGTAGATACAAATCCCATTTCTAAACCACCATATGCTTCAGGAACAGCAACACCTAATAAGCCTAATTCTCCAGCTTTTTTCATGCACTCTTCTGTAAAAGCATAATCTTTCTTTTCGAAGCGCTCTTTGTTTGGCCAAATTTCTTTATCAATGAATTCTTTTACAGAATCGCGCATCATTACTTGCTCTTCTGTAAAATTTTCAGGTGTAAAAATTGTTTCGCTATTTGTTTCTTTTATAAGGTATTGCCCACCTCTTATTATATCTGTATTCATAATATTTTTTTTATGGTTAATCGCTTTTTATAATAATTCGTAAATTCCGGCTGCTCCTTGTCCGGTACCTACACACATGGTTACCATTCCGTATTTTGAGCCTCTGCGTTTCATTTCATCAAATAGTTGAACTGATAGTTTTGCGCCTGTACAACCAAGCGGATGGCCTAAAGCAATAGCTCCGCCATTTACGTTTACAATATCTGGGTTGATACCTAATTCTCTAATAACTGCTAGTGATTGAGAGGCAAATGCTTCGTTTAATTCTATTAAATCGATATCTTTCAACTGTAAACCAGCTTGTTTTAATGCTTTCGGAATTGCTTTTACTGGCCCAATACCCATAATGCGTGGTTCTACACCTGCGGCAGCGTAATTTACCATGCGGGCAATAGGTTCAATATTAAGTTCTTTCACCATTTCTTCCGACATGATCATTACAAAAGCTGCACCATCACTCATTTGAGAAGAGTTACCAGCTGTAACAGAACCATCTGCTGCAAACACAGGTTTTAGTTTGCTTAATGCTTCTATTGATGTACCAGCACGCGGACCTTCGTCTTGTGTTACTACATATGATTTGCTGTCTTTTTTACCTTTTTCATTTACAAATACCTCATCAACGGTTATAGGAACAATCTGATCAACAAATTTTCCTTCTGCTTGTGCTTTTAATGCTTTTAAGTGTGATTGATAAGCAAATTCATCTTGATCTTCTCTTGAAATAAAGAATTGTTTTGCTACAGCCTCAGCCGTTAATCCCATGCCCCAATAGTAATCTTCGTGGCCTTCTTTTGCTACGCCATAATCCGGGGTAGGTTTATATCCTCCCATCGGAATATAACTCATGCTTTCTACACCACCAGCAATAATACAGTCTGCCATACCTGCTTGTATTTTTGCTACAGCCATACCAATTGTTTCAATGCCTGAAGCACAATATCTGTTTACAGTAACACCAGGTACATCGTCAATTTTTAATCCCATTAAAGAGATTAAACGTCCCATATTTAATCCTTGTTCTGCTTCTGGCATTGCATTTCCTACCATAACATCGTCAATGCGAGCTTTGTCAAATTCAGGTAATGCATTCATTAAGTATTCGATGGTTTCGGCAGCCAACTCGTCTGGACGTTTAAAACGGAATACGCCACGTGGTGCTTTTCCTACAGCGGTTCTATATCCTTTTACTATATATGCGGTTTTCATACAAAATTTTAATTAATGGTTAATTAGTTTCTCAGCGGTTTTCCTGTTTTTAGCATATATTGAATACGCTCTAGTGTTTTGCGTTCTCCACAAAGCGAAAGGAAAGCCTCTCTTTCAAGGTCTAATAAATATTGCTCGGTAACTAAAGTTGGTTCAGATAAATCTCCACCAGCCATTACATAAGCTAATTTGTTGGCAATTTTACGATCGTGCTCAGAAATGTAATGTCCTGCCATCATGCTGTCTGTACCTACATAAAACATACCCAACGCCTGACGACCTAATACCATAATATCTTTTCGTTTTACAGGTTGTGTATAGCCGTTTTCTGCCAAAACTAAAGCTTCTCGTTTTGCTTGTGCTATTTGTAAGTCTTTATTTACAACAACAAGGTCTTTTCCTTTTTGAAGAATATTAGTATCATATGCTTCGTACGCAGAAGTTGCTACTTTTGCCATAGCAATTGTCATAAAATGCTCTTGCAGTGTATTTAAACGAACGTCATTTTTTCGATAAAGATCAGAAGCTCTTAATGTCATTTCTTTTGTACCACCTCCACCAGGAAGTAACCCAACACCAAATTCTACCAAACCAATATAGGTTTCGGCAGCAGCAACTACTTTGTCTGCATGCAAACTTAATTCACATCCGCCTCCAAAGGTCATTCCGTGTGGTGCTGCAATGATTGGAATAGCTGAGTAGCGCATTTTCATCATAGTATCTTGAAACATTTTAATAGCGATGTTTAATTCATCCCAATCTTGTTCGGCAGCCATCATAAAAATCATCATTAAGTTGGCTCCAACCGAAAAGTTTGTTCCTTGATTACCAACCACTAATCCTTGGTATTCGTTTTCTGCAATTTCAACAGCTTTATTCAGTCCAGCTAAAACACCGCCTCCAATGGTGTTCATTTTAGAATGGAATTCTAAGTTTACAATTCCATCACCTAAATCAATTAACGATGCTTCGCTATTGCCCCAAATTTTGTTGGTTGCGCGAATATTGTTTAAAATAATAAAGGCATCTTGACCAGGAATTATATCAAACGTTTTTGCATCAATATTATAATAAAGTTTTTTGTTGTTTTCTAATTTATAGAAGCTCTTAGCGCCAGAAGCTGCCAATTCTTTTACCCAATTAGCTACGGTAAAACCCTCTTTTTCGGTAAGCTCAATTCCTTTTGCCAGACCAATCATGTCCCAAGTTTCAAACGGACCGTATTTCCAAGCATATCCAGCACGCATAGCATCGTCTATGGCATAAAAATGGTCTGTAATTTCAGGAACACGCTGAGATACGTAAGCGAATAAAGAAGCAAAATGCTTGCGAATTAATTCTCCTGCCTTGCCTGTATCGGCTAATAAAACTGCCCATTTTGCTTTTGTGCTTCCTGCCTGATTAGCTGTTTCTATAGCTGCAAGTTTTGCACGAGAAAGTGGACGATACGTAAGTGTTTCTAAGTCAAGAGCAAAACGATTGGTGCTTCCGTCTTTGTTTATTTCTTTGTAGTAGAATCCTTTGCGAGATTTATCGCCTAAGAATTTATTTTCGATTAAGAATTTTAATGGTTTGCTGTCTTTTAAAGCCTGAATCATTTCATCTGTAGGGCAGTTTTGTTTTAAGCCCATTGTTACATTAAAAGCAGTGTCTAAACCAACTAAATCGCCGAGTTTGAACGTTCCTGTTTTCGGACGACCTAGAATTGAACCAGTAAGTGTATCAGTTTCTTCAATAGTTAATCCAATTTCTTGAGCCAATTGCATTACCATTGCCATAGAGTAAACACCAATTCGGTTTCCTATAAAACCTGGAGTGTCTTTACAAATAACAGGTGTTTTGCCTAAGTATAAACTTGCGTATTTTTTGAAGAAATCTATAACCTCTGAAGATGTTTTGGTTGAGGGAATAATTTCAAATAAAGGTAAATATCTTGGTGGATTGAAGAAGTGTGTACCGCAAAAATGTTGTTGGAAATCTTCCGAGCGCCCTTCGATCAATAATTTCATCGGAATACCAGATGTATTAGAAGTAATTAAGGTGCTTGGTTTGCGATACTTTTCAATATTTTCAAAAACCGATTTTTTAATATCTAGTCGTTCAATAACTACTTCAATAATCCAATCGGCGTTTTTTATCTTCGCTAAGTCATCTTCTAAGTTTCCAACCGTAATACGATCAGCAAATTGCTGCGTGTAAATAGGAGAGGGTTTGGATTTTAGCGCATTTGCCAAATGTCCTTGAGCCACTTTGTTTCTTACCAGAGGATTGTTAAGCGTCAACCCTTTTTTTTCCTCTTCAGGAGTAAGGGAAGATGGAAGAATATCCATTAACAATACTTCTAAGCCAATATTGGCAAAGTGACATGCAATTGCTGATCCCATCACACCAGAACCGATTACTGCCACCTTTTTAATTCTTCTTTTCATACGTAAATTTATTCCTTTGGTTAATACTTATTTTTTTTTGTCAAAAATATTTTTTTCTACAATGAGTTGGTTGATTACCTCTGCCACATGAAGAAAGTTGTTTATTTCTTCTTGGGATAAATGTTTTTTAATTGTTTCGTTAAATTTGAAAACCTTTTCTTTCGATAGGTTTCTTTTTTCTAAACCTAATTCAGTTAGTTTTATGATTACTCCTCTGCCATCATTCGGATTTTTTTCTTTGGTAATCAATTCTTTCTCTTCCATTCGTTTTAAAGTACGTGTAAGGCTTGTAGCTTCCATTCCCATATTTGGTCCTAAAAGAGTAGATGGAGTTCCGTCTTTATCTATGCTCAAAAGGGCAAAAGCAACTGACATTGTGGTATCATACTTTGATGCTTCTTCATTGTACATTCTAGATACCGCTTGCCATGTTGCTCTAAGTGTATAGTCAATTGTTTTATCTTTCATTATAATAAGGTCATAACTCAAATATACTAAAATATTTTATATGCTTGCATATTAGTTATGTTATTATTTTTTGATTTTTGAATGTTTTTTCGTTTTTATAATTTGATTTGTATTATAGAGCTAGGTGGATTTGAGTTCGCTTTTATTTCTCTTTATGACAGAAATAAATTTTAACTTTGTGAAAAATTCAGTAAGTATGAAAGATTTTTCGATCGTTTTGTTATCTACAACTGCTGCAGAAAGCAAAGAAGTACAAGTAGTAATAAATTCTAATATATCAGTAATAAATTATTTAAGAAATTCGGAAGTAGCCGATGACGAATTGCATCCTGATGCTTTTGCAAGCTATTGTGTAGATTATTATTATAATACTTTGAAAAAAGAAGGATTGGCTGCATTTGTGCACAAAACAAAATGGGATGAGGATATTGTAGAAATTGTTCACGCAGGATTACAAGCGATGCAAGCCACAGAACATTTAGACTATTTTGAAAAACAGATGAGAAGAATGAAGTTGTTTAGCAAAATAAAGTTGAATAAGTTTTTAGACGCTCCATTAGGTAAAGATGCTGCAACGGCTGCGCTTTTGGCTGATGATAGTTTTAAGGCAATAAATGAAGATCTTTTGGCACTGAACGCTGCTTGGCTTTTACAACATCCAGATGTGCAAGTGGTAACTGTAGAAGAAATGCAAACTATTATTGCAGACTATTTGAAGGAAGAAGAGGAAGATAAGAATTAGAATATAAATTTATAAAAGCCTTATAATCTATTTTATAAGGCTTTGTTTTTTATAGAAAAGAATCATTTCCCTTTAGCATTGAAGTTGCGATTACTGAAGATTGTCCTAAAAAGTGTTTTGTTTTATCGCTATCGCTATATTTTTGAGCATTATCTTCTATTAAACCATTGTATAAATTTTGATAATGTTGACTAGAAAATTTATCAATTAAACTCTGTTTTACTTCTTCGTTTGTTATCATATCATATAATCCGAAAATAGCTAAAGGAATACCTTTTATTTCATCAATAATGCCATCTAAAAAGCCTGCAACTGCCGGATAAATATGTATATATTGTGGCCATTTGGCAAAATCTGTATGTTTGCTGTGCCAAACACTTTCAGGTAGTTTTCCTTCTTCCCAAATATATTGTGCTATTTTTTGAATGGCTAAAACAGCTTCTATATAATTGCAAATTTTTGTTTCTAAATCAATAATTGAAGTGTTGATAAAACGATTGTAAAGAAAAGCATTTATTTCGGCTCCATTAATATCGGATAAAACTTCGGCTCTAATAGCTTTTATATTATATTTCTCGCCTCTTTCTTTTGCTTCTTTTTCCCATTTTGTAACTCCGTTTTCTAAGTACGATTTATTGGTTTTAGTATTTAAGAGTACAGTTTGGTTTGTATCTATAGCGCAGGTTATAATTATTTCAGGCTGTAGTGTTGTATTAGTATAAGTTCTGTAAGTAGGAGTAGTTGTTAAATCGTTTTTTAGATTTAGTTGTACAAGTAATTGTACGTTACTGTAAAAAGGATTATTCAATAGTTTGCTTAACTGATTATTTAATTTAATTTCTTCCATGCTTAAACGATTTATAATTTTGCAATAAACAGTAAATTGTTTTTTAGGTAAAATAACATAAATTATTGTTATTTTGGCTTTTTAAAAAAATTAAATATGAATACTATAGTTATAGCATATGTGTTTTTATTAATAAGCATTTTTGCAGTTGTTACAATACGTAGAAGAAAACATTTATGGAATAAAAAAAAGTCATTCTTGAGCAATCTATCTGCCAATAAAAGTTTGTGTACAGGTATTCTTTTTTCTATTGCTTTTATCCTTATTATTTTGGGAGATAAAAGATAGTTTATCAAGGAAATAAATAATGCAGCTACTAAATGTAACTACTTTTGTATTTTATAAAATGATATAACTAAAAAAATAGCCTTCTATCTAGAAGGCTATTCAGGGGTTTTTGTTTGTTGTTTTGAAGTAATTTAAATGGGTAATTTTTTAAAACACATCTAAATAAAAGAGTAAATAAAAATAACATTATAATAAGTTATATTGTTAAAATATATTTTTTTGTTTTATTTAAAATGTATCTCAGCTTTTATTGTTAGTAATAAATTAGTTTATTTTTGTTAATTGTTTAAATTCAAATAACGTGCCAAAAATGATATAACGTAAAAAATAATTCTTTTTTAAAGTTAGTATTTAGTTACTTTTTCTACGTTATTGTAGCATCGATTGATTTAATAGCTATAACTTTGTTTCTTTTTTATGGCTTTAGATATTATCTTTTATCTGTGTGTTATTGCGTTTTGCGCAGGTTTTATCGATGCAATTGCCGGTGGAGGCGGACTTATTCAAACACCGCTTAGTTTAGCATTATTACCAGCTTATCCAGTAGCTACGGTTATTGGATCTTTAAAGGTGCCTGCTTTTTTGGGTACAGCAATGGCAGTACGTCAGTATTTAAAGCAAACACAGGTGCAATGGTCTTTCTTTTTAGTATTAGCGGTTTTGTCTTTTAGCAGCGCGTTTTTCGGATCTTATGTGTTAACTATTGTAGACAATAGCTTTATGAAACCATTGTTGTTGCTTATCCTTGTATTACTGTGGATTTTCACCTACTTTAAAAAAGATTTTACTCGAAAAAACCTAGAAGATATTACTACAAAAAAACGTTATATCTATGGTGTTTTAACTGCTTTAATTGTTGGGTTTTACGACGGATTTATAGGTCCAGCAACAGGTACTTTTTTCATTATGGCATTTATATTCTTGTTGGGATACGATTTCTTTAAAGCATCTGCTTATGCAAAAATGATTAATTTGATGACTAATTTAGGAAGTATTGTTTTGTTTCTTTTACAAGGCAAAATTTTATGGTCTATCGCTATTCCAATGGCTGTTTGCAACGGAGCAGGAGGTTATTGCGGTGCCAAAATGGCTATTTTAAAAGGACAGCAATGGGTGCGATATGTTTTCTTATTTATTATGTTTATTGCTATTTGTCGTTTTGGATATGAAGTTTTACTAAAATAACTGCTTTTCTAATACAGAATATGAAATATTAAGCATACTCTTATAAAACCTCTAAAATAAGTTATCCCCTTTGATTCTCCGTTAAAAAGGTAGATATTTGCAGCGTGAAACTAGTTACACTCATATTATCTTTATTCATGTTATTTAAGCCAGTGCTTCCAGTGGTGGAGTATGTGGTTTTTTATGATTATATAAAGAATGAGCTTTGTGTAAATAAAGATAAACCGTCAATTGGGTGTAACGGAAAGTGTCATCTTGCCAAAGAGCTGGCAAATGCTTCCGATTCTGGAAAAGATAAAGCAAAGAGCAATTTTGCTTCGGCACAAATGCAAATTATTTTCTTTCAGAATGTTTTGGAAGAAGTAGCTTTCCTAGCTGTTCCAAAATACCTTACAGAAGTTTTCTCTAATTATAGCAATTCATACAAATTTACGTTTGCTATAAGTCTTTTTAAACCTCCCGTTTTGTAATTTCATTTATTGCGTGTATACCTACACAACTATTGTTATTGCATTTTATTAAATGTGGTGAGGTTAGGTGTATCTGCATACTACGCAATTTCCATTTAGCAAATTACTTTAAAATTAGTTGACTGTTGAGAGTTATCTCAAGGGTTTCATCCATCATTGTGTTTATTAGTCGATTCTCATCGTCATAAGTGGCATTATACTTGCAACTTGTGTAGAGAGTATGTGCTAATACCAAAGCTGTTATTCCTCACTTTTTTGCTTCAAATTAGTGTAGGATAGCTGTTACAATGATAATTAAATAGGAAAATGAAAAGCTTTTATTATTTTGTAGCAATAGCATTATTTGCTACGGCTTGTACTATAGAAAAAACAGATTACGAATCAGAAATAACTACAGAAGTACCTAAAGAGATGAGGTTTGAAGAAGTTTTGCAAACCAATCATTCAGGGTATGTTATCAGTATCGAATCTATCAATGCAAAGTTACATAAGGGATATAATGAACTTAGGGTAAAAATACAAAACACCCATACATCAAAAGAAGTAGAAGGTGCTCAGGTAGAAATGTTGCCGCTGCTTCAAACAAAAGAGGGCAATACAACCACTTGTCCAGCTACAACTAGTCTGCCTTATTTGGTTACAAAAAAGTATTATGAAGGGCATGTTGTTTTTACACAAGAAAGTAATGAAAATCAATGGAGTTTGTTATTTCGTATTGCCATTGGTACACAAGAAATTATTTTCCAATCCAATGTAAAGGTAGAAACCCAACCTAATAAAAATCTTAATATAACTACTTTTATGGGATACGATGAGGTAGAATATATTATAGCGCTAGTAGCGCCTATAACGCCAAAAGTAGCAGAGAATGAATTAGTAGCTTGTATCTATAAAAAAAATAATTTATTTACTGTTACAACAAACAATTATAATCCGTTGTTTGATGCATATAGTACAGCAGATAATTGCAAGCTTTTACTCGATCCACGCATGCCAGAACCATCTATGGGCAATCACTCCTCACCTAATAATAAAGATTTATTACAAGCAGCCAACAAGTTTTATTATGGCGTGGTAAATTATACAATGACAGGTAATTGGACACTGAATTTTATTCTAGAAAACAACTATGGTAGAATTGTAAAAGGAACCCAAGTGCCAACAGATTTTACACCGGGAGTAGAAGGGGTAAAGAGCGAATTGTATATTGATATTTTATTTTAGGCAGCATGAAAGTAAATTGGTTTGTAGCGTTTATAAGCTATAATATAGTTATGGCGCAACCACCTGAGATAAAATCAGATAGTTTACCCATTGTGTTAAATGAAATTGCAATGACAGTAAATGCAAAGAAAAAACTAGAAACAGAGCTAAAAATGGCTGTTTCGGTGGATGAGTATTTGGCATCTTCAGAGCAAATTAGTTTTATAAAAAGAGGCGCTTATGCTTGGGAACCTTTGCTAAATAATATGAGCACAGAACGCTCGAGTATAACTATTGATGGAATGCATATTTTTGGGGCTTGTACCGATAAAATGGATCCTGTAACATCTTATGTAGAAACAAATAATCTTTCAGGAATTGATATTAAATCAGGACAAGAAGGAGCAATGAACGGTTCTACTTTAGCTGGGAATATTGATTTGAGAAAGAAAGCAACAGCCTTTGGTTTAAACAATGAATGGAACATTGGTTATCAAACAGGAGTAGAATGGAACAATAAGCAGTTTTACAATTTAGGAAATGTTTCTTTTTCTAGTCAGAAGTTTACAGCGGACGGAAGTATTGCTTATCGAAAAGCAGGCAATTATTTTGACGGAAAAAACAAAGAGGTAAAACATTCTCAATATGCTAAACTCAATTCATCAGTAGGATTTGCTTATAAAACGAGCGAATTGTCTTCGGTGAGAGTAGATGCTATTTTCGATCAAACTAATAATGTAGGTTTTCCTGCACTTCCGATGGATTTGTGGTTGTCTCGCGCTATTATTACATCGGCAGCTTATAAGCAATTATTTACAGAAGGAGCTATAAAGTTTTGGGATACAAAATTGTATTTCAATGCAATAGAACATTATATGGACGATACTACTCGCCCAGAAAATAAAGTACACATGGATATGCCAGGGTGGAGTACCACATACGGATTATTGTCAAAAATAGATATTAAAAAAGGCAATTATTACGCTGATATTCAGTTAAACGCGTACAACAATCTTTCTATTGCAGAAATGAGAATGTATCCACAAGATAGAAAAGAGCGTTCTATGTTTGCTTATACCTGGCCTTGGGTAACTACTTCTTATGCCGGATTGTCGATCAACAATGCTTTGGAATTAAACGATAATAGCGAAGTTCGCTTTGGCGGTAGCCTTGCTATAAATTACAATTATTCAAAATACATTGAATTTAATTGGATTTTTTATCCCGATGCACCTCAATCAAAAACAAGAGTATTGCCCAGTATTTTTGCCAATTATCAGGTAGAAATAAAAGATGTAAGCTTTACGGCTGGTTTGGGTTATGGGCATCGTGCGCCATCAGTTTCAGAAGGTTATGGTTATTATATTTATAATAGTTATGATCGATATGATTATATTGGTAATCCAAATTTAAAAAATGAAATTTCGTACGAATTCAATGCAAGTGCAAAATATACAAAGCAAAGATGGAGTGCTCAGGCAAAAGCAAATTTCTTTTATATTGAAAATTATATTGTTGGAAAGATTTTGAGTATGGGCAGCCCGATGAATTATCAATCGGTTGGTGTAAAAGGATATACTTCTTTAGATTATGCTACGTTGTTTAATTTTTCGTTCAATGCTACTTACGATATTCTAGAGCATTTGCATTGGAAGGGAGGAGTTACCTATGCCAGAGGAGTAGATAATAAAAAAGTTAACCTGCCTTTTATTCGCCCGCTTAGTTATCAAACAGCTTTGCATTATATGTTGCATCATACTTGGAGTATCCAAACTTCAGTGTATGGCGATTTTAAACACCAAGATTTTAGTCCTATATACGGAGAGCAACCTACAGCAGCTTATGCTGTTTGGAATGCTTCTGTTGATTATACTTTTTACATCAAAAATTTTAAAGCAGTAGCCCAAATAGGCGCTGAGAATTTGCTGAATGAATACTACAGCACTTATGCTGATTGGGGAAATATCCCCAGAATGGGACGCAATGTATTTACGTCTCTAAAAATTAATTTTTAAACTTAAACCAAAATGAAAATTTTAAAAAAAACAGTACTGTTATTAGTACTTTCTTCAGTAATAGTATCTTGTTCAAATAACGATAGCGTTGCCAACGATGTTGTATTAGAATTTAATAATACCTTTAAAGATACAACCATTGTATTAGGCACTGCTAATTCAACCAATGCAACAACAAATACATCTGCCGAAGGGCAAGTACATCATTTTGCCGAATTAAAATATGTAGTGAGTAATATCCGATTGGTAAAAACAGACGGGCAAGAAGTGCCTTATAACATCAATAATTTAGATACTGGTGCGGCAGTAATCAATCAATCAAAGCCAGAAACGTTAAACTATGTTTTACAAAATATTCCTGCCGGAGATTATAAGCAAATTAAATTCGGTTTAGGAGTAAAACCAGAGCTAAATACATTAGATCAAGAGCGTTTTCCTAATTTTTATGCACTTGCTGGAGCAAACGATACAAGTATGATGTGGGAATGGGGCACAGGCTATCGTTTTACTAAAATAGAAGGATATTACGATGCAGATAATAAAACGTTGTCTATTCATACCGGCAGTACGTTAGAAAAATCAAAAAATGACGAAACAGTACTTGTGCAAGGTGTAAATGCATATAGAGAAATTGTATTAAACTTACCTTCTATTGCTACAGTAGGAAATGCAAAACCAATAATTCGTATTAAAGCTGATTTTGACAAATTATTGAGTGGTAAAATTTATACCATCAAATTAGATGAAGAAAATGCAATGCCAAATGTTCACACAGCAGTAAACATGACTAAATATGTAGATAATTTGGGCGGAAACGGTACAAATGATACTACAGGTATGTTTTCTATTATGAGTGTAAATAATTAATACCAATATAAAAGCCATCATAAAACAATGATGGCTTTTTTAAATTACAGTAATGAAACAGTTTATTTGTTTTTTAGGAATCATAATGCTATTAACATCTTGTAATAGTATCAATTATGATGAAATACCTAATGATAATTTAGAATTGCAAATCGAATATCCTAATTATTTTCCAGCGCTAAACAAAGCATATTATGCTAATACACCAACAAAATATGGAGTTGCTTTGGGCGAAAAGCTTTTTCATGATAAACGGTTGAGTGCAGATAATACAATATCTTGCGCAAGTTGCCATATGCAAGAATTTGCCTTTGCTGACAATCATTCATCAGCCGTTGGAATAAAAAACAGAATAGGTATGCGCAATACTCCACCTATTCAAAATTTGGCATTCATCAATCAATACAATTGGGATGGCAATAAATTTACTTTAGAAAGTCAACCTATAGTTCCAATTATTACGCACGAAGAAATGAATTCCTCTATTTTAGAAGTAATCGAAAAAATAAAAGATGATCCTGAATATAAAAATCTTTTCAAAAAAACATTTGGCGACGAAAATATAATTGGCGAACGCATTTACAGAAGCATTGCTCAATATGAATACACCCTCGTTTCTGCCAATAGCAAATACGATAAAGTGCAACAAAATAGAGCAACATTTACAGTAGCCGAAAACCGTGGTTATATTACTTTTCAACAAAAATGCGTTAGTTGCCACAATACTGCATTATTCACAGATCAAAGTTTCAGAAACATAGGTTTTCCAATCAATCCCAATAAAGAAGAAGCGGGCAGGGCAAGAGTAACAGGAGATGAATCAGATTATTTAAAATTTAGAGTACCTACTTTGCGAAATGTTGAATACACAGCACCTTATGGAAGTTTTGGACAATTTGCAACGTTAAAAGATGTATTAGATTATTTAGATAAAGGAGTTATTCCATCCAAAAACCTAGATCCTGTTTTACAACAAAATGGAAATAGAATTCCATTAACCGAACAAGAAAAAGAAGATTTAATTGCTTTTATGAAAACACTTAGCGATTCAGATTTTGTAGGTAAATAAGTTTTTGTAGCGCTTTTGGTATAAAATATTTCATACATTATTTTTAGTGTTTTGCATTTTTCATTTCAAAAAATATACATCACATCTCGCAATAATCTAATTATTTAGTACGTTTTCAACACGTAGCCAATAACAAAAGTACAATGGTTTATAATAGCAAATACTCAATAAATGGTTAACTTCGTAAAAAATATAAGCTAGTAAGCACACCAGTTAAAGGGGAATGCGAAAATAAAATTCAACACAATATGTTGAATAAATAAAAGAAAATCAAACAATTTCAATGAAAAAAAATTTAATCGTATTTGGCACAAGACCAGAAGCAATCAAAATGGCTCCTTTGGTAAAAGAGTTTAAAAAACACAATTTAGAGTTTGATACTAGAGTTTGTGTTACTGCTCAACATAGAGAAATGCTAGATCAGGTTTTAAATTTCTTTGATATTGTACCTGAGTATGATTTAAACTTAATGCGCCCAAATCAGAATTTATATTCTTTAACTGCCGATATTATTACAGGATTAAAAGAAATTTTAGAAGACTTTCAGCCAGATTACGTTTATGTACACGGCGATACAACTACAACAATGGCAGCTAGTATTGCAGCTTTTTACAGCGGTGCAAAAATATGCCATGTTGAGGCAGGATTGCGTACCTATAATAAAAGAGCTCCATTTCCAGAAGAAATTAATCGTCAAATTACGGGTAGAATTGCCGATTATCATTTTGCGCCAACTACCGCTTCTCAAGCAAACTTATTAAAAGAGAATATAGCTCCACAAGATATCCTTGTTACAGGCAACACAGTAATTGACGCATTATTGGAAAGCGTTGATCGAGTAGAAGATTTGCACAATGAAGAAATCAATCAATTAAAACAAATTATAGATCCAGATAAAAGATTAATTTTAGTTACAGGTCACCGACGTGAAAACCACGGAGAAGGATTTATAAACATTTGCGAAGCATTAAAAGAAATTGCATTAACACACGCAGATGTACAGATTATTTATCCGGTACACTTAAATCCAAATGTAACGAAGCCTGTATATGATATTCTATCCGATATCAATAACATTAAATTAATAGATCCTTTAGCTTATCCTGCTTTTGTATGGTTAATGAATCAGAGTTATTTAATAATTACCGATAGTGGAGGCGTGCAAGAAGAGGCTCCAAGTTTAGGAAAACCTGTATTGGTAATGCGAAATACTACCGAACGGCCAGAAGCTGTAACAGCAGGAACCGTTATTTTGGTAGGTACAGATAAAGCGAAAATTGTAAGCGAAACTAATAGCTTGTTGACTGATGAGGTACGTTATACTAAGATGACTACTTTACACAATCCGTATGGCGATGGAAAAGCTTGTAAACGTATAGTAGCTTTTATTGGAGAATTGTTATAAAAGCATTTTTTGCTCTATGCTACTGAAGAAATAGTAAATAAAAATATATTTCGGTATAACATAGCGTATAGTTAGCATTAAATTTGATGTAAAGAATAGAAAAGTATATTGTCAAATACACTTTTTCTCTTTTATTCAACTAATTTTAAAAAAGTAAGTACACAAAAATAATCAGCAATAAAATGAATATACAAGTTGTAACAATAGGTTTAGGATATATTGGATTACCTACATCTGCATTAATTGCACAAAATAAAATTGCAGTTCATGGAGTAGATATTTCACAGCATGTAGTAGATACGATTAATGCGGGTAAAATACATATTGTAGAACCAGATTTGGATAAAGCTGTAGCAGAGGCAGTACAATCAGGATACCTAAAAGCTGCCACAATACCTGTTGAAGCAAGTACATATTTAGTGGTTGTACCTACACCTTTTAAGGGTAATCATGAACCTGATATTTCTTATGTAAAAGCCGCTACAACTGCTATTTTACCTTTATTGAAAAAAGGAGATTTGTATATTATTGAATCTACATCACCAGTTGGAACAACAGAGAAGATGATGGATTATATTTTTAACGAGCGTCCTGAGTTAGAAGGAAAATTATTTTTAGCCTATTGTCCAGAACGTGTATTACCAGGTAATGTGATGTACGAATTAGTACACAATGATAGAGTAATTGGTGGAGTAAATGAGGCATCAACCCAAAAGGCAATGGATTTCTATCGTCAATTTGTACAAGGAACATTACATCCTACAAATGCACGCACAGCAGAAATGTGTAAATTAACGGAAAACTCTTCTCGCGACGTGCAAATTGCTTTTGCCAATGAGTTATCTTTAATATGTGATAAAGTAGGTATTAATGTTTGGGAATTGATCGCACTAGCAAATAAACATCCACGTGTAAATATTTTACAGCCGGGGTGTGGAGTAGGTGGACATTGTATTGCAGTAGATCCGTATTTTATTACTGCCGATTTTCCGATGGAATCGCGTATGATTGCACAAGCAAGATTAACCAATAATTACAAGCCTTTTTGGGTAGCAGAAAAACTAAAATCAGCTCGTTTAGAGTTTGAATTAAAAGAAGGAAGAGAGCCCTCTATTGCTATTATGGGATTGGCATTTAAACCAAATATTGACGATTTACGTGAATCGCCAGCTATTTATATAGCAGAGCGTATTTTACAAGATTCAGGCAATGCCGATTTGTATATCGTTGAGCCTAATGTTCATGATCATAAAATATTTAAACTAACAGATTATAAAGTAGCGATTGAAAAAGCAGATATTATTGTGTTTCTAGTAGCACATAATGAATTTAAAGATTTAGTTATACCAACCTACAAACAAGTATTGGATTTTTGTGGAGTGATAAAGTAATTTGCAAAGAAACGTTATGCATAATGTTTTTTTGATTGCTGGTTTGCGTTTTATTTTCTATTTATACTTTAAATATTTTAGCTTATTTCTAAGCTTATCACAAGTATATTGTACTTTTTTAACTAATGAAAAAAACAAGTTTTTTATAATTATCAATGGTCAATTAATTTTGACCATTGTAATGTTCTTCGATGCGTTTTTATTGTAAAAAACATCTAACTTACTTTCGTTTATATAAATTAATAGGCATTAAATGTTTATATTTTATTCTGATTTCCTTAATTATATAGTTTTAGACTTTATTCTATAACATGTATTTTTGTATGTAGAATCCTACAAAGATACATACTTAAAATAAAACTTCTTTTTATTTATTTAAAGTGAATAACTCCACAACTTTAAGTGTCGTAATTAATAATTATTTTATCCTTAGAATATCCTTTTCAGATTTTATCTGACGATTATTTTTATTGTTTAATCTTAATTGTTGATGTTTTTAACAAAAATAATCTTATTTTTTATATCAAATTTTTCAAAATAAAGGGTGTTTTTAAGGATACTTTATGTTAAATATTAGTTAAACTTTATTATAAAAAAGAGCTTAAAAAAAGCTTATAATCTCTTTAATTTATTGAGTTTTTTGTTTTTTATGTTTGAACCATTGATTTAAGTTTCATGGCTCGTATTGTTATTTCTATGTGTCTATTTAAAAATAAATACTAAATTTAACTCAGTTGATAATTCACTATTTTTTACTTTATTTTATTTTTTTGTTTTAATAATATGTAATAATTTATTTATTGTGTTTTATTTTATTGTTTTTATTGTTTTTAGTTTAATTCAATGTTTTTTTTTTTTAATTATCATTATATGTTAATTTAGTTTAAAATAGTAGTAATATTTAAAAGAAAGTAATATTAAACTATTGTCCTTGAAACTATAAAATTTTATTGATGTTGCATCACAAAATGAAAGCTTTCAATTTAGTAAAAGAGGAATATAATCTATGTTGTCAATAATAGATTTTATCTGGTAGATATTGGCGATGTTAACATGTATATAGAATTAATAGTTAGCTATGAATCAGAGATATATTTATCAGTTTATTTATATCAATTAAGAGGGTGGAACTAGATGGTTTTATGTTTCTAATGATTTGAATAGTAGTGTTTTTTAGAATATAATTAATAATCGAATTATACATTAAAAAATTAAGTTAGAAGTTATGAAAAAAAAATTATTATTACTGTCAAGTGTTCTATTAGGGAGCTCTGCAATAGCTCAGGTTGGGGTAGGTACATTAAACCCTAATGATTCATCTCAATTAGAGATAAAAGCAAGTGATAAAGGACTTCTTATCCCGCAAATAGCTTTAAAATCTCAAACAGATACAACTACTATTACACCAAAAAATGTCAATTCTCTTTTAGTATTTAATACTACAAAGAATAATGAAATTGAGCCTGGATACTATTACTGGTACGATAACAGATGGTTGAGAATTGCTCATTCAGCAGATTTAGAAGATCTTGTAAATTCTTCTAAAAATCCAATTGTTCTAGAAGTAATAGATTCAAAGTTAGTATTTACAGATGTTTTTGGTAACGTTGCTGACATTCCGTTAATTGATATAAATATTATCACAACATTAGTTGATAATGGCGATGGAACTTATACTTACACTAGTGAAGATGGCACTATAACAACTATTGATGTTCCAGGAGATGTAATCAATAATTTTGAAGAAATCATTCAAAACGAAAATGTATTAAATCAAATCATCGAAAACATTACGAATACTGTT
>JASLED010000012.1 GCA_030151255.1 Flavobacterium sp. | reverse complement strand
AAATATAAATCACTGCGATAGAAAAGAACTACTCTCCTGCTTAGAATCACCCTCACTACACAGAAGTAACTCCATTCTTTTTCTCTATAAACCTAAATCCTTTCTATTACTGCAACCTATAGATTATTGCTAATTAACAATTTTTATTTATTTCAATATAGAAAACGTAGAATCAATAAAACTTAGATTAAAACTAATACTTCTGATAAGATCAGAAATAAAATAATTAATCCTACAATTACGATAACAGATTTTGCATTTGCAAAATTAATAGTCCATCCTAACTTGGTTCTTTTAGGAACAAAAACTCTCGTATCCTTTGGATTATAGTAAAAAACAAACCATTTCCAATTAGATGGATCATTATTCCATTCCTCATATCTGTCTTTCTTATTCTGTCCCATTTCTCTTAAGTTTAAAAACAAAAAAATAACAAATGATATTCTCTCCGTCTAAATAAAGTATCAACGCACCTGCCATAGAGAAAAAGAAACTTAACAAACCATGATTTATAGCAATTAAAAAGTGTAGAGTTAAGCCAATAAATAAAAAACACTTTTTAATTTTTTTTTCTGTTACTAAAATTGCGGCAAATAAACCTAATTCTACAATAATCACGAACCAGCTAACAACAGGAACAAAATTACTAAGCATAACAATATTATAAATATTTTGCAACCAGATTGGTGGGCCAAATACATTGTGACTTAACCAAAAATACAGACTCGTTCCTTGCCTCCATTCTTCGCTATATAATTTGCCAATTGCAGCATGGAGGTAAATAACGGCAACTTGCAACGATATTAAAATATAGTAAATACAACAAAAGACGTTAATAATTTCTGTCCTTAGATTAGCAATTGGCCTCCCAATTTTCCATTGATTAATTCTATTATCTAAAAGGCATATCGGTATTAGCAATAAACATAAATTTGATGCGATCTGATCACCGCCATCAACGACCAAAAAAGAATTACAAACACTTAAATGAATCCATGTTTGTAGAATACAAGATATCTGCGGAAAAAACCCCCGCTGCCGCACGAATCCTTTCGTGTGGCAAATTTAGTATACTAATATTCCTCTTTTAAAATTCATCTAATATACAAAGAAACCTATTTCTAATTTACCAAAATTAAAACACATGCTTTTATCAATAAACTGCCTTTGTAAATACAAAACGCTCAACATGATTGAGCGTTTTGTGTTTATTATAGACCACGCGAGAGGACTCGCGCGGTAGCGTATCCGGACATTTTTAATACTCGCGCACCAGCGGGGGTTTTTATGAACTGCCTCCCTCACAAGGGAACGGATCATAACGAAAACCTGGGATCATAACGAAAAAAGATGAAGAAGGCAATTTGTGGATTAGAATCAATAGACAAAAACAGATGCAAATATTACAATTCTTCTGCTTCCCAAAGCTGTTGAGATATTAGCGATGTATGAAAATCATCCAAATTGCTTAGATAAAGAAATCGTTCTTCCTGTTCGCTCTAATCAAAAGATGAACGAATACCTAAAGGAAATTGCGTGTGTTTGTGAAATCAGTGAGTTAAACACTCTCAAAGTAAGAAGAACCTTTGGAAGTACAGTAACTCTTGGCAATGATGTACCGATTCACGTAGTCAAAGAAATGTTAGACCAATACTCTGTTAAGCAGACGGAGAATATGCTTTAACTGAAGAGCGGGCAATCAAAACGGAAATGCAGGTTCTAAAAATTAAGTTAGAATTACAATCTACCAAAGAAACGAAGAAGTACACTGAATTACTGGAAAGTTTAAAAACACTCCATCTAAATCAAGAAAAACTAAATAAGTTAACTGACTTTATAACTCAGTTAGTGTAATCCAAGCTATTCTCTTATATCTAGCTTAATACATTAATTCAACTGTACTATGCAAATTAGGATGACATGAGGGAGTATATTTTATATATCCCTATTTTTAATCAACACAAAAAACTGTAGTTTCCGAAGATTAAAAAAGAGAGAATCTAAATAGATTCTCTCTTTTTTAATCTTCCCCATTCAGAAGTTATTCAACAAAAACAGTTGCTTACTTATAAACGTATTTAAATTATCTTCTATTATTCATCAATTTAAACATACTATCAGCATCTATAGTTCTGATATGATTAACCTTTATAGTATTATTATTCGTCGGAATGATTTTAGCAGCAGAAGCAATATTTCCTTCATTGCTGCGATCAATATAAATCGTAATTCCATCATAATACATATTAAAAGGACTAACACCAACATCAGGCGCACTAGCGGCATATTCTCCTTTATATATAGTATTACTTGTTGGAATTGCATTAAACTCAAACGATAAGTTTTTTACAGAACTCCCAACTATCGTCATATTTGAAAATATAACTATTCCAGTAACCGTAGTATTAGTAAAAGTAGGTTTTTCGAAAGAATAATTTCCACCTCCTGTCGATTTAGCTGGTGTCTGAAACACAATAACTGCAATAATATCTTCTTCAGATAATGCTTCTAATTGCCAAGTAGCAACGAGTTTTGATCGTGTCGCATCTGTATAATATATTCCTGTTAGTCCCAAAACACTTTCTACTATTTCAAATCTTTGACTAGCAAACGTAAAATTTCCGAAATTTTCATTAGACGGATTACGTTTGACCTCAACATTCACTACATTACTTGTAAGTCCTTCATGTACCACTTTCAATTCGAAAGAACCCAATTTTCGCAATACAATTCCGTACTTTCCATCAATTGATCTTATTTCTGTAGCAACACCATCCAAGTACAATAGCGCTCCATTAATTGGCACACCATTGCCATCTTTAATACGCAAATCGATATTTTCGTGGACATAAATTTCATTCGGATTAGTCACTACTGTCAATTCAATTGTTTTAGCCTCTTGTCCTTTAACTTTAATAATTAAGGGCTCACTTTCCTTATAACCTTTTTTATTGGCTACAACCTTAAACTCCCCAACTCTATCAAAAGTATAAGGATTTTCTGATTCAATTCCGTCTACGTAAAAACTTACGCCAGACTCTATCTCAACTAGATCTCCGTTCTCCTTGACTAACGCAGTAAAAGTAACACTTGATCCTTGTTCTGTAAAATAGCCCGTTGCATCCGAAAAAACAATAAGTTGTTTTTCAGAAGTATCACTTTTATTATCATCACTGCTACAAGCTGTGATAAGAGTAATCGAAATAGATAACATTAAAAATAGTAATAGCTTTTTCATAAATATTTGTGTAAATTATGTTTATAAAATCACAATAAAGATATAGATTAATTTATTTCCACAAGACAAACAACTGTTAAAACCTTAGATAACAAACAAATACACAATAAAAATATTTATTAATAATAAAAAATCAATATTTACAAAAAAAATAATAAGATAAAAAACTGTCAATTATTAACAATTAATCTTTAAGTTCTTTTTCGGCTTGATTGCTGTAATCTTTGAGATATAGGATCACTATA
>JASLED010000106.1 GCA_030151255.1 Flavobacterium sp. | reverse complement strand
ATGAACAGCAACATACCTCTCTGACCCCAAAACTGCATATCACCACGAATCTAACCCCTACTGAAATTGAAAATCGATACGGTGTTGAATTCAGAAAAATGCTCCAAACCCTATTCAATGTCGTCATATGCGATTGATCAAGGTATAGCCCATAATCATCAAATCTTTTGATATTGACTATAAAAATCTCTAAAAAAGAAACATCCAAATCAAGGTCAAATAAATTTTAGGTGTTTTCACGTATTGACAACACTTTAATTAATAGCTACCTTACTAAAACATTAACTATAACTATTTACTTATGACAAACACCAATCAAAGTGGTTCTATCATTCCATTGAATGAAGCCACACAGTACACACATGACTATCAAAGTCTACACCCAGATTCGCATAAATCCTATTATGTAGGAAAAAGCAAATTAGAGCAACTCTTAAACCAAGAGGGATGTATGGGAATGCGCATCTACATGGGATACAACTCCCAAACACAAAAAGAGAATCTCGTCCTTGTTGGAGTGGATGAGTACAACGAGGATATGACTAACGGTGTTATTCTAGAGAATCTAGTAGTATGTCCATCAATGTGTCCTAAAAAAAGTCAACTAATGAAATTTTAGATGATCTATCAGCTACTTTTAGTTGTCACTCTAATTTTAGGTATAGTGCCTTTACCCCTTTTATTGTTCAAGCGCATTTCAAACGGTATCAATACAGAAGTTACCCCTTTTATTATACTCACTACATTTGCTTCAATTTATGAGGGTATTGGCACTCTATGCTTTAGTGTAAATACTGCCTATTGGTTTCAACTATATTCGTTGTTGGAAATACTAGCCCTATTCTATTTCTTTTATCGATTACTAGCTCCTTTTAATCGCAGATCATTACAATTAGGTCTCTTTTTTCTCATCCTGTCCTATCTTTTATCGTTTTCTCATTGGTACTCCGATTTTTATTTAATATCCAACGGATTAAATAAAACTACACTCACATTTTTCGTTCTTTATGGGGTAATGCTTTGGATCAAGATCATTTTTAAACAACAAAAAATTCCAAACTTATGGCAACATAGCTCTTTTTATTACGTATCTGGTTTTTTCCTATACTATGGAAATACCATTTTATTATTCCTACTTGGCAACCTTATCTATAATAGCACCTTAAACTTCTATGAATTTTGGTTCATCAATATTCTTTCAACATTACTATTACGAATACTATTAATACTAGGCATATGGAAAATGAAATAAAGTTATTTTTCTGGTTAGGCACCTGCATTATGTTCATCCTTTCCTTGATGGTTATCATTGTTGTATTGCTTTATCAAAAAAAAATGCACAAATACAAACAGAATCAGGCCGAACATGACTTACAATTAGTGTTAGCTGTTGAGCATCGAGAGCGTGAAAGAATCGCGGCAGAATTGCATGATAGTCTATGTGGAGATTTAGCCACATTAAAAAATTATGCCACAATACTTGAATTAAATCAAGATCCAAAACTAATAACCTCATCAATTTCAGACATTATTCAAAGAGTATCTCAATGCCACGATGAAGCACTTCGAATTAGCTATAATCTTTCGCCACTTCTTATCAAGGACAATCCAATTAACTTACTTATAAACACTTACTTATATCGAATTTCAAAAGCTACACCAATAGTTTTTTCATATAAATCAACCCCACAAACCTTTCAACTAAATGAAACTCCAAGATTTGAATTATTCAGGATTGTACAAGAATTAATTCAAAATATTATCAAACACAGCAAATCTAGTTATGTCAATGTTTATCTACAATGGGAAACAGACTACATGACACTTACAATAAAAGATAATGGTATCTGGTATGACTTTGATACCGAATTAAAAAAACAAAATGTAGGATTAGGTCTTGCAAGTATAAAAACACGAATACAACAAATAAAAGCTGATTTTGTGCATGTTTCAAAAGAAAAACACAATCTCATCGAATTAAAAATACAAAAGCCAAATGAAAATCAAAATAGGAATTCTCGACGACCACGTACTTTTTAGACAAAGCTTCGCCTTACTTCTAACCCACTTGGAAAACACAAAAGTACTTTTTCAATATTCTAACGCACATGATTTGCTACAATCAACTAAACTTACCGCTATTGATATTTTATTTTTAGATATACAAATGCCTGTATTAAATGGTTTTCAAGTAGCTGAAATACTACAAGAAACCCATCCTTATTTAAATATTATAGTACTAAGTAGCTTTAATGACCCTCATAGTATCTCACGTATACTTAAATATAATGTTTCTGGATATCTTACCAAAAGTTGTTCTATAAATCAATTAAAAAAAGCAATTCATTCCGTTTTTAATGGTGGCGTTTATTACGATAGTCAAATTAAGAGAATCGTCCAATATTTAGAAAACCTCGAATATAATCTAGGAGCAATACTCACCAATAAAGAAATAGAAATTATTAAACTATTTGCCCAGCAGTATAACGGTCGAGAAATAGCTGAAAAACTTCACCTAAGCTTTCGTACCATTGAAAAACACAAGGAAATCCTTATGCAAAAAACAAACTCAAATAACTTTATTGGAGTTATTATTTTTGCTTTATTAAATCACTATATATCAGAAAATGATTTAAACTAATCTGTAAAATTGAACAGAGGATGTTTGTTTATTGGGTTTAAAAGTAAAGGGTGATCAGTAATGAGTTAAAATCTAGTAATAAACAACAAGTGGTTTTAGGAACTTATAAATTTAAGAAACGAAAGCGAACTGATTAACAGAATCTAAGTTTAGCAGTTTCACAGTTTCACAGTTTCAGGAATAAGGTTTGTACAACTAAATAATACGCGTACAGACAAGTTCACATCTTCACAGTTTCACATTTTTACATTTTTACATCTAAACATCTAAACAAGTTCTTGATTTTACCCTCAAATAATCCGTTAGTTTTTAAAAAAGTGTCGTTTTGAGCAAAAAACAGATGATTTTTAGGTGATTTCACGTATTGTTTTAGGATTTATCTGTTTGTAGCTTTGAATATCATCAAAACACAAACACTATGAAAGTCAAGTTCATCACCTTCGTTCGATACTTTTTTGTATTAC
>JASLED010000072.1 GCA_030151255.1 Flavobacterium sp. | reverse complement strand
AGAAATGGTCAATGCCAGTGAGAAACTGGGGTGTGATTATTGATCAATTCTTAATCCTATATCAAGAAAGGGTTAGACTTTAATGTAAAACCTAACCCAAGCTTTATTTTTGAACTTACACACTTTAAGAGACAGTGCCTGAAATATAAAATAAGCGTTTATCTCAAATTGATAAACGCTTATTTTTTTATTGTAATTGTTCTAATAATTGTTCTAAAGCCATTCCTCTAGATCCTTTTATTAATATGGAATGATTTTCTAAGTCTTGCGTTAAATTCTTGTTATTGTTTAAGAATGATTCAACGTCAGTATGGTAAATGATTTGGCTGTTAACGTCTTTTTTAGCTTTAAAAAATTCTTTCCCAATAAAATATACTTTGTCAAAATTGGTTGCTTCTACAAGCTCTATAATTGCTCTGTGTTCTTTTTGACTTTCTTTACCGAGTTCAAACATATCACCCAGAATATATACTTTTGGCTGATTGGTTTCAAGCAAATTAAAGTTGTTAATAGCTGCTTCCATACTCGATGGATTGGCATTATATGCATCTAATAATATGGTGTATTTGTCTTTTTTAATCCACTGAGAACGATTGTTTGCAGGAATATAGCTTTCTATAGCTTGTTTTATTTCGTCAATAGTAATTCCGAAATACAAACCAATTGTAACAGCAACAGAAATATTATGGCTATTGTAAATTCCTGTTAGATTTGAGTGAATTTTATAATCTTTTACAGTAATTGAGGCATTTTCTGATTGTGTGTTAATAGCAATTGCTACATCAGGTTGATTGTCTTCTGCACCAAACGTAAAGCGAGAAAAGGTTATTGTTTTTGCATCCTGACGTGGATCATCAAGATTTGCAAATGCAATTTTATGATTATCTTCTAAGTAATCATACAGTTCGCTTTTTCCTTTAATAACACCTTCAAATCCGCCAAAACCTTCAAGATGAGCTTTTCCAAAATTGGTAATATAACCATAATCAGGTTGGGCAATCGAGCAAAGTTGTGCAATTTCATTTAAATGATTCGCTCCCATTTCTACAATTCCAATATCAGTTTCATCATCAAATTGTAATAATGTTAATGGTACTCCGATATGATTATTGTAATTGCCAATGGTAGCTTTTACATTGTATTTTTGCGATAAAACTGTTTTGATTAATTCTTTTGTAGTAGTTTTTCCGTTGCTGCCAGTAATGGCAATAATAGGTAAACCTAATTGCTTACGATGATAATTACCTAATTGCTGTAGCGCTTCTAAAGTATTGTCTACTAAAAAAAAAATGTCTTTATCAGTCAGATATTTTGGATTATCTATAATAGCAAATAAAGCGCCTTTATTGATGGCTTCTTGTGCAAATTCGTTGGCATCAAAATTATCTCCTTTTAATGCAAAGAATAAACTATTAGGAATGATGTTTCGGGTATCTGTAGAAACGCCGCTACATTGTAAAAAGCAGCTATATAATTCTTGTATATTCATGAGGTCAAAAATAAAAAAAAAGTCCTAATGAAATTAGGACTTTTCTATGAATATCTATTTTAAAATAGAATTAATTTTTTGTTTTGCGAGCATTTTCTTTTAAACCAACTTTCGTCATTGCTAAACGGAATCCGATGTAATCCGTAGCTTTGTCTTCTGGATAGAATCTTCTTGTTGCAGGATCTAACCAATAAGCTCTGTCTTTCCAAGATCCACCTTTAATTACGCGGCTTTTTTCATCGTATAATTTTGGACCTTTTTTATCTTTTTTAGAATTGTTTATTGGCAATTCTTCATCAACTAATGATTGACCAGCTTGGTTTGTATCAGCATCATATTCTAATTGAGCTACTTGACCTGGCAAGTTTCTTAATCTTAAACGACCTGTAGATAGAGTATCAAATTTAACAGTTTGATCTGTTACAATTGCAACTTTTCCGTCAGGACCTATTTGATTTTTGTAATAAATATTTCCTTTGAAGAAATTGAAATCTGTTTCGATTTGATCTAATTGAGGATCATAAACATCAGCAACCCATTCTGCAACGTTACCAGCCATGTCATGTAATCCGAAATTGTTTGGTGGATAAGATCTTACAGCATTTGTAATATCTGCATTATCTGTAGCCCATCCAGCAATTCCTCCATAATCTCCACGACCTTGTTTAAAGTTAGCATATTGAGATTTTAGGATGTTTGTACGACCATTTCTCTTCTTAGCTGGTTGATCCCATGTATATGTATTTCTACCTTGGTAGTTGTTGTATTCTCTATTTCCAGCCATACCAATAGCTGCATATTCCCATTCTGCTTCAGTAGGAAGTCTGTATTCTGCTGTAAATAAACCGTAGTTCATTGTAGCATACACGTTTTTATTTCCATCTTTCGCTTTATTGTCTACACCACGATAAACAATATTACTGTTTCCTCCGTATACCGACTCAGGATTAGCTAAGTAAGCTTCTGTACTAAAATGAGCGTCAGCATAAGCTTCGACAATTTTAGCATTTTTCTTTAAATAACCAGCTTTTTCAAGAGTTAATTCATTAACTCTATCTGTTCTCCATTTAGCATAGTCGTTAGCCTGTAACCAAGTAACACCTACAACAGGATAATTAGCATAAGCAGGATGTCTTAAATAACTAGATATCAATGTTTCATTGAAACCTGTTGCACTTCTCCATACAGTTGTATCAGGTAATGCACTTTTATAGATTTCTGCGTATACTTCGTTTGTTGGAGGGAAAACACTTTTTAACCAATATAAATATTCGTTATACATAATGTTTGTTGTTTCCGCCTCATCTAAATAGAATGATTGTACGTATTGTTGTTTAGGGTTGTTGTTCCAATCTCCCATAATGTCTTCTTGGACTCTTCCCATTGTAAAGGCACCTCCTTCAATAGATACCATACCCTTAGGAGTATGCTGTTCAAAATTAGTGTTGTACTGAAAGCCTCCTTTTTTATCATTTATTTTCCAACCGGTTGCAGAAGAAACTCCATTATTAGTGTTACTGCAACTTGTTAAGCCAACTGAAGCTACTAAACCAGCAAGCAGTTGTAAAGTCATAAGTCTATTAATCTTCATGTTAAAAACGGGTAAATAATTTGACGCAATATATGAATTAACGATTAATTAGCAATATCTAATGAGATAATAATTTAAAAAAAACTTAAATTTTTATTTCGATATACTTTTCAATCGACTAAATAACGTATTTTTTTGAAGAGTATTGTGTAAGATAAAAATAAGTATTTTTGTCTTCATAAAATTCTTCTGCGAACAAATATATATGAAAAAAATTATTATTACACTACTGATTTTTACTTGCTTTGCTGTTTTTTCGCAGACAAAAAAAATTAGTTTAGATTGGAACAATGATAGACTGAAACAGTGCTTGACTTTGGGGGATTTTGACCCGGTAGAAATAGATAAAAATTTAACATTTGTAAATGTTAATAAAAAGTTAAATTACATTTATAAGATTGAATCAGAATTTGGTTTTTTTGTTAAAAATGCAAAAATAAAACAAGTGTCTTACGACGATTTAGGTGACTTTTTTATCGATGATGCACTGAAAAATAGTTTATCAAACGAAATAGAATTGAAAATTAGTGATGTGAAAACAAATGGAATACAACAAACTTATCTGAACTTTACTCCAGTTATTTTACAAAATAATAGGGTGAAAAAGGTAAAAAGTATTGAATTTGAATTCGATAATAATGATATTTCAATAACAAATACAATACTTAATAACAATATAAATAATGTTTCGATTTCTAGCTCAGTATTAAGAACAGGAAATTGGTTTCAGTTTGCTATCGATAGATCCGGAATTTATAAAATAGATAAAGAATTTTTACAAAAACTAGGTGTTCCTGATAATGTAGATCCGCGTACAATACAGATTTTCGGACAGGGAGGAGCCATGTTATCGATCATTAATTCTGTTGATTTTATGACAGATCCTATCGAAAATAGTATTTATGTTTTTGGTGAACAAGATGGACATTTTGATACTAATGATTATATTTTGTTTTATGGACAAGGTACAGATCAGTGGAACAGTGAAAGTTTAACCTTTAATAATTTATTTACAGATAAAGCTATTTATTATCTTACTTATGGCAATCAAAACGGATTGAGAATTCAACCTTCTGTTCAACCTCAAGGCATTGCATCTACAACAATTTCTACATTTGATGGATTAGTTTTTCATGAAAAAGACCTTACAAATATTGCAAAAGTTGGTAGAAAATGGTTTGGAGAAGAGTTTGGAATTGTAAATGAGCGTAGTTTTTCATTTAATTTAATGCATTTTAATACAAGCTTTCCTGTTACTATCGGTATAAATACTGCCTCGAGTTCTTTTGGTAATGCTGGTTTTTATTTTAGTGTAAACCAAAGAAATATAGGAGGAGTATCTTTTTTTCCTGTTCGAAATGCAACAACTAAGGCTTACGAAACCTTTTTTGGTTCTTCAGAATATTTAGGTTCTTCAAACGTGCAAGTTTCGTTGAATTATCAAAATGGAGGTGTACCAACTTCGGTTGGATATTTGGATTATATAGAAATTGCCTATGTAGGAAATTTAATTGGTGGAAATAAACAATATCTGTTTTCCAATAAAGAAGTTACCAATGCATCGGGCATTGTACAGTGGAATGTGAACGAAACAAATAATATTAGTAAAATATGGGATGTTTCAAACATGAATTCGATTACTTTTTTTGAGGTAAATCAAGCTGCAAATTTCAGTTTTAAAACAGTTGGAAAAAACGAAGCCAAATTTGTAATGGATATTTCTTCTGATTATTTTGTGCCAAGTTTTGCCGAAAATAATAAAATTAGAAATCAGGATCTAAAAGCCGAAGTTAATGCAAAAGCAGGGATAGATTATTTGCTAATTACCAATAATGCTTTTAAATCTGTAGCAAATAAATTAGCACAGTTTCATCAACAACAAGGTTTGAAAACTTTTGTAGTTAGTGTTGAAGATATCTACAATGAATTTTCCAACGGACAACAAGACTTAGTAGCGGTCCGCAATTTTGTTCGTTATGTTTATAATGTTTCTTTGCAAAAAGGCCAGCCTTTAAAATACATCAATATTTTTGGTTCGGGTTCATACGATTATAAAAATAGAATAAACAATAATGCCAATATCGTTCCTTTATATTATGGTATGAGTAATGTAAAAAAAGCACAGAATAGCAGTTCAAATTTTTCGATGTATACTACTTTTATGTCTGATGATTTTTATGGATTAATGGATGAAGGCGAAGGAGATATGACGCAATTGCCATTCGGAATCGATGTAACAGTAGGCCGTATGTTGGTAAAAAATATTGATGAAGCTAATAGAGCTGTAGATCGTGTGATAAATTATTATGGAAGTCAATCGAGAGGCAGATGGAAAAATAATATTGTTGGTTTGGCAGATGATGTAGAAAAGGCATCCGATTTTGTATTACAAGAGGATTCTGATGAAATAATGAATCACATTACAACAAAAAATCCATTCTTAAACAGCAAGAAAATTTATTTAGACGCTTATGTAAAAGAAACATCTGCAGGAGGAAAAAGATACCCGCAAGTGCGAAAAGAATTTATTGAATCAATAAATAAAGGAGCTTTATTTATCAATTATTTAGGTCACGGCGGCGGCGATGCACTAACACAAGAACGAGTTTTTACTATTGAAGATGCAAAAAATGTGAAAAACGAAAACATGCTTAGTGTATTTTCTATCATCACTTGTGAATTTAGCCGATTTGACGATCCTAATTATTTAAGTGGCGGCGAAGCTTTGTATACAAATTCCATTGGTGGAGCTATTGCCTTGGTTGGAACCACACGCGAAATAGGAATTGAGAGCGGTAGATTATTAAATAAGAATTTTGCAGAAATTTTATTCAATCAGCCCGAACATTATTCTGTGGCTGATGCACTTCGTGAAGCAAAAAATCAATCAGTAAATAGAGATAAAAATGTGGTTTCTTTTATTGGTGATCCAGCCTTGAAATTAGCCTTGCCACAGTTGAAAATAGTTTTAACAAAGAAAAATAACGAAGATATAGCAATTGATATAGCGCCAATTAAAGCCTTAGATTACGTAAAGTTTAACGGAGAAATCCAAGATGAAAGTAATCAAGTAATTGAAAGTTTTTCGGGCAACTTGGCAATCGAAGTATTTGATAAGTTTATAGACAAAAAAACATTGGGTAATGATAATATTACAAGCAATGGCGAATTGATGATTATGGATTTTAAAGTGCTTGGCGAAGTAGTATTTAGAGGAAATGCTAGTGTGCAAGATGGTTTGTTTTCGTTTGATTTTATTATGCCTAAAGATATTCGATTGAATGAAGCAAACGGAAAAGTAAGTTTGTATTCTGCAAACGATAAAAAAGAATTTACCGGAAGTAATACAGATATAATTATAGGAGGCTTTAATGAAAATGCACCAAAAGACGTAAATCCACCGCTTGTAAAATTGTATATGAATAACGAATCTTTTGTTTCAGGAGGAGTTACAAACAATAAACCTGTTTTTATGGCGTTTGTTGAAGATGAAAGCGGTATAAATACAGCCAGCGGAATTGGGCACGATATTGTAATGATACTTGATGATAAAAATGATCAAAGCATTGTTTTAAATGATTATTATGAAACGGATATTGATAGTTTTAGAAAAGGAAAAATAACTTATCCGCTAAATGAATTAGCACCAGGTATGCACACAATACAATTCAAGGTTTGGGATGTTTACAATAATTTGACAACCTCAGAAATTCACTTCTTGGTACAAGAAGATGCGGATTTAAAGATTGAAAAGGTATTAAACTATCCTAATCCGTTTGTAAATTATACCGAGTTTTGGTTTACACACAATCGTCCGTTAGAACCATTAGATGTACAAGTGCAGATAATGACAATTACAGGGCGTATTGTTAAAACAATTAATCAACAAATTATAACAGAAGGAAATCTATGTAGAACAATTCAATGGGACGGACGCGATGATTTTGGCGATAAATTGGCAAAAGGAGTGTATATTTATCGATTACAAGTTAAATCTTCAGTGTCTGGAAAAAAAAGTGATAAAATAGAAAAATTAGTTATACTTTAGAAAGCTGTTAAATAAAAACAATTTTAATTACAAATTTAATGAGAAATGTAACTGCATTAGTTTTAGCAATGATTGGAGGTACAGGTATGTATGCTCAAACTCAAATTCATCCTATTACTACAGGTGTACCGTTCTTAACTATAGCTGCGGATGCAAGATCGGCAGGAATGGGAGATATGGGAGTAGCAACCTCTTCGGATGCTTTTTCACAACAATATAATGCTGCTAAATACGCATTTGCTGATAAAGATCAAGGTTTAGCTTTGAGCTATACGCCATACATGTCAAAAATTACTAGCGACATGTCTTTAGGGCAATTAAATTACTACAATCGTTTTAATGAAAGGAGTTCTTTTGCTGTTGGTTTTAGATATTTCGGTATGGGAGAAGTAACTTTCAGAGATGATTACAATAGTATGGGAACAACCAGAAAGCCAAATGAGTTTTCAATTGACGGATCATATGCATTAAAAATGAGTGATAATTATGCAATGTCTGTTACAGGGCGTTTTATCAATTCTAGTTTAAAATACCCAGAAATGGGCGGTGATGATGCTTCAAGTGCATCTACTTTTGCAGTAGATATTGCTGGTTTTTATGAATCAAATCGTATGTCATTTACTGATTTTGACGGGCGTTGGAGATTCGGTTTTAATTTTCAAAATTTAGGACCAAAGATTAAATATTCTGATGAACAATATGGCGATTTTATTCCAGCAAATTTAAAATTAGGAGCAGGTTTTGATTTTATTTTAGATGATTATAATACAATTACTCTTACAACAGAATTCAATAAATTATTAGTTCCAACTCCACCAGAAAATATGAAAGATGCTGAGGAGATGAGAAAATACAATGACATTGGTTGGTTTAAAGGTGTATTTAAATCATTTGGAGATGCTCCAGGCGGATTTAGCGAAGAAATGAAAGAAATTGCATGGTCAGTAGGAGCGGAATATTGGTATGATAATGCCTTTGCTTTTCGTACTGGATATTTCCATGAAAGTAAATATAAAGGAGCAAGACAGTATGCAACCATTGGAGCAGGATTTAAGTATAGCATGATTACAGTAGATTTATCTTACTTGTTCTCAACTTCTAAAATTAATAATCCTCTAGAAAACACATTGCGTTTTTCTCTTACTTTTGATTTAGGAAGAAAGAAGTATAGTAAAAGTTAAAAAAAATAGTACATTTGTAAAATAATCCAAACCGTTGAGAAAAAAACGAGTTTGGATTTTTTATCTCTAATAGTTTCAACATGAAGAAAGTAGAAATAATTACCTCTTTTATTGAATATGCTTCAATAAGTGAATTAGAAGACAAGGATAAGAAATTGATGCAACAAGCCATCGAAATTAGAAAAAAAGCTTATGCACCTTATTCTAAATTTAGAGTTGGTGCAGCGCTATTGCTAGAAGATGGTACAGTTGTACTTGGTTCTAATCAAGAAAATGCAGCATTTCCATCAGGGTTATGCGCTGAACGAACAGCTATTTTTCAGGCAGGAGCTTTATATCCTGATATGCGTATTCTAAAAATAGCTATTTCTGCCACTTCAGATTTAAAGGTAACAAATCATCCAATTCCACCATGTGGAGCATGCCGACAAAGTATTTTAGAATATGAATCAAAGCAAAAGCAACCAATAGAAATGTTTTTTATGGGAGCAGAAGGAGTTGTTTGTTATTCCTCTTCATTAATTAATTTATTGCCATTTCATTTTGATGCATCATCAATGTAATAGATACTGAATGAATTATGAAGTTAATTCCTTATTAACTATTAGAAATAGTTAATAACAATAAAAACAACGATAAACATATATGTTATATCAAATAAATTATTAATTTTGGTATAATAGGCGATGAAACTAGAACTTCGTCATAAGATCCTTATAAAATAGAAGAAAGGATCTAATTAATTTTTAAAATGGAAATATACCCCCAGATCGTAACAACATTGGCAGGCGTTAATGTTGTTACTGAAGACATCTCAGTAGGTAAATTATTACTTACACTATTTTTAGTTTTTTTAAACGGCTTCTTTGTTGCGGCAGAATTCGCAATAGTTAAGGTACGAACTTCTCAAATTGAAGTTCACCAAGAATTAAATTCAAAAGTAGCTGGCGTAGCAAAAGGCATTGTAAATAATTTAGATGCGTATTTAGCTGCTACCCAATTAGGAATTACACTAGCATCTTTAGGTTTAGGTTGGGTTGGAGAGAGCTCGTTGACTCCAGTAATTATGAAAACATTTGAATTGGTTGGACTTACAGGTCCAGAATGGCTTACCATTGCCAAAAATGTTTCTTTTCCATTAGCATTTGCTATTATTACTATTTTACATATTGTATTTGGAGAGTTGGCACCAAAATCTTTAGCCATCCACTTTCCTACTAAAACAACATTTTCGATAGCACTTCCATTAAGAATTTTCTATTTTGTTTTTAGACCAATTATTTGGTTGATGAACGGATTAGCAAACGGAATGCTAAAAATGTTTGGAATTGAACCAATACACGGCTCAGATATTCATACAGAAGAAGAGCTTAAAATGATTATTACAGAAAGCCAAGTAGGTGGTGCAATTGAAGAAACAGAACGATTGCTATTGCAAAATGTTTTTGATTTTGACGATAGACGTGTAATAAATATTCAAACACTTCGAAAAAATGTTTCAGCTATTGAAATAAACACGAGTGTAAAAGAAGCAATTGATTTTGTTATCTCGGAAGGATATTCTCGTTATCCCGTTTATGATGAGTCATTAGATAACATTAAAGGTGTAATTTATGCCAAAGATTTAATGAAAGCAATGATTCAAGATAAGGAAGGTGCAACAATTGCAGAATTAATGCGAGAGCCAATTTATATTTCTGAAAATGCCTTGATTAAAAACGTATTAAAACAATTTCAGGCAAAACATTTACAAATGGCAATTGCAACGAATGAAGTAGGAGAATTTTCTGGTATTATTACAATGGAAGATATTCTTGAAGAGCTTGTAGGAGAAATTCAAGATGAGTATGACAATGAAGAACCAGTTGTAATGTCTATCGGAGAAGGTGAGTATTTAGTAAATGCACATTATAATATTTCTGATATCAATAGATTATTGCCTTATAAGTTTGATGAAAGTGAACATTATGATACCTTAGCAGGATTGGTTGCAGAAGTATCTCCTAGTGAAGAACTAAAAGAAGGAGATTTAGTAGATTTAAATTATTACGAAGGAGTAATTTTAAATATGTACAGAAACTCAGTAGAAAAGATTAAAATTAAAATTAAAAGCGAATATTATACACCTGAAGAGGAGGAAGATAAATAAAAAAATGGCTTGTGATTACACAAGCCATTTTTTTTATAAAATAACAATATCAAAATCTTGATTAAGTGGTTTTAATTTTTCAAATAATTTATTGCACATTATAGGTCCATATTCTTCGTAGAATTGAGCAAAATTGCAATAACGCTCTTGTAAGGTATGAGAAGGAAAAAGCTCTTTTTGTAAGTTTATTATTCGATCTAATTGCTCTTTATGTAATTTTTTTTCGGCAATAAAAAAGCGTTTTTCTAAATTTTCTAAACCTTTAATTTGCTTTTTTTCTTGGGCATTTACTGCACCAATAAAAGACGGATGAGTTTTTAAAGTTAGTTCTTGTAATGCTTTAAATTGATTGATAAGAAACTTTTTTTGCTCTTCAAAATCAAATGAATTATTAGATAATTCTAATGTTTTTTTATCGATTAATTTTTGTTGTTTTAAGAATAAATCTTGCCAAGATAAATTGAGTTTTTTTCTCTTTTCATTTTGTTTTTCTGAAACCAAAACAACAGAATTTCTGAGTAATAAAATCGGAAAAGGAGTTTTATGAGCTTCAAAAACTTGTTTTAACTCAAACCAATAAGCTAATTCGCCGCCGCCGCCGATATAACAAAGATTGGGTAATATTTGTTCTTGATATAATGGACGAAGAATAACATTGGGACTAAAATTTTCTGGATTTTTTTGTAATTCTGCCGTAATTTCTTCCTTTGTAAATTGAATTGAAGTATTGTTTACTTTGTATATATTGTCTTCAAAAATAATACGTTCTCTTAAATTGTTTTGTATGTAAAACAAATTAATCTCTCTTGGCGTAACTTGTATAAAATAATCATTTAAAATTTTATACGATTTCTCTACTTCAATAATTGAATTTTGTTTCAATAATTCGTCTTGAATTGATGGAGCAAATAGTTGTTTCAATGCTTTGTTGTCTCCGTCAATAATTACAAGTCCAGTTTCTTTAAATAATTCGTTTACTAAATAACGGGTAGCATCAGCCAAATTATTGTGTTGTAAATAACTTTGTTCAAAAAGTTGTTTCAAAAAGGTAGCATTTATTCCATTGTTTAATTGCCCTTTAAAAACATCTAACACTTTGTTTAAGGTTTGTGTTGAAAGTCTTCCTACTGGACCTTTGCTTGGATTGTCCCAACATATTTTTTTATCATCGTAATAGAAATGATTAATTTCATCAAAGTCATGATCTTCTGTTGCCATCCAATATACAGGAATAAAGTTGTATTCTGGATATTGTATTTTTAATTGCTTAGTTAAATTTACAACAGAAATAATTTTGTAGATAAAATAAAGCGGACCAGTAAATAAATTTAATTGATGGCCAGTTGTAATGGTAAAAGTAGTAGACTCTTTTAGATTTTCTATATTTATTAAGGTATTTTCAGACGCTTGTATTGATTGATATTGATCTTTTAAGGCTTGGTGTAATACAAGTCTTTTTTCGGCAGAAAAATGATGTTGTTTTTCTTCTATCTGCAACTTGAAATTTTCTATTGTAGGAAAACGATGATATAGCGAATGAAGCGATTGCTCTTGATTCAGATAATCTTTCATTAGCTTAGAAAAATATCCTGAATTTTGAAATGTGATTTCACTTACTTCCATAAAATAATACTGTGTTTTATAAAACAAAAATACTTTTAATGTTTGTATAAAAATACAACATTAAAAGTATTTTAAGGAAAGTATATGTTTTCTTAATACATTAATTCTATCCAGCCTGTAAACTGTCCTTTTGTACTTTGAAAAGAATAAAAATAAGTTCCGGTAGGTAATAATTTATTGCTTTTATCTTGTCCGTGCCATTCGTTTACATAATTTGATTTTGAGAAAACTTCAGCACCATATCTATTGTAAATACTTATTTTAGAGACGCCGTATGATTTTAAATCGAGAAAATCGTTTATATTATCTCCATTTGGAGAAATACCTCTAGTAATCATACACCCGTTTGTTGTAATTGTAAAACTGGTTTCAAAAAAGCAATTATTTAATGTTGGTAATCCATAATTGTCTTCTGCATAAATATAAATTTCTTTCGGTCCATATAAAATTGATTCTAAGGTTGAAAGAATAATTTTATTTCCTTTTTTATTAGGTTCTGTATAGTAATTATATCCTGGTGGTAATTCAGGCAATAAAAATGGTTCACATTTATTGTTTATTTGATTATCTAATCTAAAACGTGGTTTAGAATGTAGTTGAACAGTAGAAATTACATAACACTCATTCTCGTCGCTTATTCTAACATAAATAGTTTGACTTGTATTATAAGCCAGTGAAAACTCTGTTGGATTATTAATTTTGTTTTCTTGGTCTTCAGCGTCTTTTTTCAATAAATAGAAATCTATGATATAAGGAGCCTTCTGTTTGTTTTGTAATAAAGTACTGATCGTATTTTCTAAATTGTAAATTAGTTCAGTTTCACCTTCTTTAGCACAATACTCCGAATAAGTAATGTCAGAAGATTCAATATCTATTTTATTAGCTTTTAATGTTATTGTAAATTCAACTGGGCACAAATCTTTTATTGTCATTACCACAATAATAGTTTCTGAGCTAGCTGAGTAACTTTTTGGATTGTTAATTTTTGTTTCTGCCGAAACTACTTTTCCTTTGTAATAATTAAAATTAATAGTTGAATTGTTTTCTTTTTGAATTCCAATTTCATATATAGTTAAATCAAAAATTGCAATTGGTTTATTATTTTCAATTTTTTCTGTACAAATTTCTGAGATAAAAACTTCTTTTGTTTTTTTTGCTACTTCATTAACCTTTAATTCTAAAGGAAATTCAACAGGACATTTATTGTCAATAGTCATTATTACTTTGATGATTTGATCGGATGATAAAAAATCTTTTGGATTTTGAATTTTTATATTAAAATCCAAAGTTGTATTCTCAAAGTAATCAAATTTAATTAAGTTGAGATGATCTTTTTGAATCCCTTTTTCAAATTTAGTTAAATCAAAATATGCAAATAATTGATTGTTTTCTTCTTTTATAGCACATTCATTGTATAGTAAATGTTTTTCTGGTTCTTTAGCTACTTCATTTACCATTAATGTTATTTCTCTCTTTTTTACAAATAAACCATTGCTTCTTGTGTATCTAGCATATATTTTAGTAGGACTATTTAAGATGCTTACTGTGTAGGGAGTAGGTAACGTATTGGTAGCATTTATATTTGAAGCATCAACTGGATTATCAAAAAAATCAATAATAAAAGTGTTAGCAGAATTATTTATTTCTTTTTTAATTTCATCAAGATCAAAGTTTTGTTCCTTTTTGTGGTCAACATCGCAAATTTCATATGTTCTGGGTAAAATATCACAATTTAATATAGCATTGCCTCCAAACGTTAAATTAAAACCGGCATCTATTATAGAAAAACGATTAACAGCTATTAGTATTCCATCTCCAGGTTGTACATCAAAATAACGCACAAAACCAGGAACTTTTGCAGCTCCTGCACCAGGCATAGCACTCGGAATTTCACATAGCATTGTTTCGGTTAATGATAAACCTGTATCATATAAACCTGTATTAACACCGTCATTTTGCGAACCTCGATCTGAAGGACCTAAATTAGAAAAATCAGGGTTTATCCATGCAGCAAAATCATAATCTAAAGGGCCTTGTGGATTGATAGTAAATGTAAAAGTTGTACCAGATTCTATTTCTACATAATAGAATGCCAAAGCACTAGATAATGGTCTAGTTGGACCACAGCTAGTTGTTAAATTGGTGTAGTTTATACTTTGTGTAGTTTTTCCAGTTACTAATTGATTCGAACAAATTAATTTTGCATCATTAGGATCAAACTTTTGAGCAAAAGTAAACGCACAATAAAAAAGAGATATAAATAGTAATAATATTCTCATATATAGTTGCTTAATGATTACATAATAGCTAAAAATAAATTATTTTTTTCTTTAAACATCATTTTTTAATAGATATATTTTTCAAATTATTTTAATACCAAAATAGTTGGTAATTTTGTAGCATAAATAAGTCGCAGTGAGCAAAACATCTATTACTTTAATTACACCGCCATTTACGCAGTTAAATACACCTTATCCTGCAACGGCGTATATAAAAGGTTTTTTAAATACACTTAATATATCCAGCTTTCAGTCTGATTTAGGTATTGAGGTTATTACCAAGCTTTTTAGCAAAGAAGGATTAAGTGATTTATTCGATTATATTCACAATCATACCGAGGAGGTAGACGCCAATACGCATAGAATGTTAGCGTTAGAAAAAGATTATATTGCAACAATAGATACTGTAATTAAGTTTCTGCAAGGTAAAAATCCAACATTAGCTCATGCAATTGTAAAAGATGGTTTTTTGCCAAGAGCTTCTCGTTTTGAGCAATTAGAAGAATTAGATTGGGCATTTGGTACAATGGGAATTCAAGATAAAGCAAAACATTTATCTACGCTTTATTTAGAAGATATTGCAGATATTATTGTAGCAACAACCGATTCGCATTTTGGTTTTAGTAGATATGCCGAACGTTTAGGACGTTCTGCACATACATTTGACGAGCTTTATAATTCATTACAACAACCATTGAGTTATATTGATAAAATAACCATTGAGTTATTACAAAAAATTATACAACATTCAAATCCTAGAATTGTAGGTTTCTCAGTTCCTTTTCCAGGTAATTTATACAGCGCTTTTCGATGTGCGCAATGGATTAAACACAATCATCCAGAAATTAAAATTACAATGGGCGGTGGTTATCCAAATACAGAACTTCGATCATTGAAAGATACTCGCGTTTTTGAGTTTTTTGACTTTATTACTTTAGATGATGGCGAAGCGCCGTTAGAAAATTTAATTGGTTTTGTAGAAGGAAAGTTGGATGAGCAAGAATTAAAACGAACATTAATTTGCAAAAATAACGAAGTAGTTTACATCAACAATCCGTTAAAAAAAGATTATAAGCAAGCCGATGTAGGAACTCCAGATTATTCTGATTTAAAGCTAGATAGTTATATCTCAGTAATTGAAATTGTAAATCCAATGCACCGAATGTGGAGTGATGGACGTTGGAATAAGCTTACAATGGCACACGGATGTTATTGGGGAAAATGTACGTTTTGCGATATTAGTTTAGATTATATTCGAGTATACGAACCTATTGCAGCCAAATTAATTGTAGATAGAATGGAAACGCTGGTAAAACAAACAGGTGAAACAGGTTTTCATTTTGTAGACGAAGCAGCTCCACCAGCGTTGATGAGAGAAGTTGCTTTAGAAATTATTCGAAGAAAATTAATAGTTTCTTGGTGGACCAATATTCGTTTCGAAAAAAGTTTTACAAGAGATTTGTGTTTACTTTTAAAAGAATCTGGATGTATTGCAGTATCTGGAGGACTAGAAGTAGCATCAGATCGTTTGTTGAAGTTAATTGACAAAGGAGTAACTGTAGAGCAAGTTGCAAGAGTAAATAGAAATTTTACAGAAGCAGGAATTTTGGTACATGCTTATTTAATGTATGGTTTTCCAACACAAACAGCTCAAGAAACAATTGATAGCTTAGAAATGGTGCGTCAAATGTTTGAATCTGGAGTGTTACAATCAGGATTTTGGCATCAATTTGCCATGACAGCACATTCACCAGTTGGAATGAATCCAGAGGAATATAAAGTAGAAGCCTTAAAAAAGGAAGATAGTACTTTTGCCAATAATGATGTGCCTCATGTTGAGTTGAATGGAGCTATTCATGATAAGTTTTCGTTCGGATTGAAAAAATCGTTGTTTAATTTTATGCATGGAATGTGCTTTGATTGGCCATTAAACGATTGGTTCGATTTTAAAGTTCCGCGTACAACAGTGGCTCCTGATTATATAGTTAATTGTTTAGAAAATGAGGCTTATCCAACATACAAAAACAATCAAAAAATAGTTTGGTTAGGTACATTTCCTTATCAAGAATATTTTACAAAAAAGAAAAAAGGAAGAGAAAGAGAAATGGTAACGCTAACGTTTTATACAAAAAGTGAAACCATAAATATAGATATGGAAAAACAAGATGGTGATTGGTTTTGCAGTTTTGTAGAAGAATTAGCAAATAGCACATTGCAAACATCAACGTATCAAAATATGAAAAGTAGTTATGAAGCAGTTTGCCCAGATGATTTTGAGTTGTTTTGGATTTCAAAACCAGCACAACAATTAAGAGATTATGGGTTATTAGTTTTATAAAAAAATGTCTGTTTAAATTATTAAACAGACATTTTTTTTGAAATGAAATTATTGTTTCGTTATAAAATTGACAATTGTTGTAACCAATTCTGGATGTAATGTAAAAGTTGGATCTTGGTAACTTTTTAAATTATCTTCGTCTTTATCTATTTTTTTTAATAAATGATTCATATTAGTAAGAGTTACTTTCTTGGCTTTAGGAGCAGCTTTTGCTAATAGATTTGCTTGTTCTATGTCTACTTGTAAATCTTTGGTTCCATCAATAATTAAAATGGGTTGTTTTACTTTTTTTATTTCTATTGCCGGATCATATTTCATCCAAGAAATTAAATACGGTTGTACGTCAGGTCTATATAATGCTTGTAACATTGGTGGTACGTTTTGTACTGTTTGTTCTTTTTTTAATTGATCTTGAATTTCTGTTACTTGTTTTGAGAAAAAAGGAGCTTGCTTGGTAACTTGGTCATAAAGTATTTGATCAGCCGATTTTCCAGCACCTTGAAGAGATATAAATGAAGTTACATTTTTATTTTCGATAGCAGCAATATTGGCAATTAAAGCGCCTTCGCTATGACCTATTAAAATAATTTCGGGATATGTATTTTTAAAATAATTGATGATTATGTTTACATCTTCAATATTTTGTTCAAAGTTTAAATCCTTTTCTTTTACCATATTCTTTTTTAACAAAGCAATTATGCGTTTGTCATACGTAAAAGCATTTATACCATTTGCAGCCAAGGTGGTTGCTAGCATTTTATAAGAATCGCATTTTAGTCCAACGTGGCTATTTCCATTTCTATTTGTTGGTCCAGAACCAGGTATAATAATAGCTAATTTTTTTCCTTGTGGAGAAGCGCTATATAAATCGCCGGTAATTAAGCTGTTTACAACAATTTCTTTTGGGGTAATTTCTTGTGCAAAACTGCTAATAATTGTGACTAATGTAATTAGTAAATAAACAATATATTTCATTTTAGTAAAGTGTAGTTATAAATCTTGATAAACCATCCGTTATTAGTACCAAAAGAATTAGCACCACAATATGTATTGTTTTTTTAAAATGTGTAGCTGTTTTAAAGCCTTGATAAAGATAATAAGCAAACAGTATTAAAAAACACAAGCCTAATACGCCTAAAATAGTAACAGCAGTTATGTTTTCAGTTTGTTCTGTTAAAGCTTCAGGATTGTTTATTACCTGTAATAAGGCATGAGTTTTTAACGACATATAACCATTAATATCGGTGAAAACTAATAACGAAATAGGAATACGAGCAATAAGTACTGTATTTAAAATATCAATAAACCTTGTTTTTGTGTTGATAAATCTACCAAAAGCAAATAAAACAAGTGCTAATAAAAGCGTTGTAATAACAGCATCCAGACCAACTTGCCACCATTGAGGATTTTCTCCATAATCGGCCATTTTTAGAAAAGAGATAATTCTAGAAAAGGTAAATTTTTGTGCAATAGTTGTAAGTACTAAAACACTTATTCCAATTAAGAACAAGGTCTTTTCTTGAACAAATTCAAATGGTTTAAATAAATAGTTTTTTAGCATGGTTTATAATGGTTTATTGGTTTTGATTTTTTTGAATACGTTCAATAATGTCATCTAATCTATTTCGTAAAGTAGGATAGCTGATATTCATTTGTTGTGCCATTTGTTTTAGGCTGCCGCTATATAAAAAGAATTGCAAAATAAATTCTTGTTCTTCTAATGAAAGCTGTAAAAGGATAGGTAAACTAAATTTACCATTAACGGTAGTGTTGCAAGTAGGGCAAGCTAGTTGAACTACATTTAATTGTTCGTCACAACTTGGACATTGAGTAGGTAGTTTATATTTAATTGACATTTTATTTTGTTTTTGTAAAGCAAATATAAATAATATTTAATTGTTTTTTAATATAATTAAATATTATTTCTTTTGAGAAACGTGTAAAAATAAAAAAGGCCAACTAGTAAAGTTGGCCTAAGCATTATTAAACAAATTAAAAAAAATATGGCACCCAAATTAAAAAAAACCTCTTTCTTGATGTTGTACTTCTGTTTAATTTTTAAAGCAAAGTCAAATGTTTTTGGCTATTTGTATATTAGTTTGTCAAGAAAGAGGCGAATAATAATAATTGAAACTATCTATCGATTCTATTATATTCAGGTTTTACATAAGCTTTTTCTAAAATTAATTCTGTATAAACTATGGTGTATAACACACAAAAAATAGATGCGCTTAGTAAAAGGGCTGTTAAATTAGTTGAAGAAAAATCCATTTGAATAAATAAATAGTTCAAACAGATTATGAAACTGCTTGCAGACATCATAGAAGTGCCACTTGTTTTTTGAGCAAGACGCCACATTCTATCGTTCTTTAATGAAAAATGACTTCTGTATCCCAACATATTTCTCTGTTTTGAATGAAAGAAATAGTTGACAAATCCTATAGCACCTATAATTAACGGGATTAGAAAAAATACAGTCATAATTGCAATGGTTTTTACGTAGTTGGTATGTAGCTAAAATAAACAAAAAATTAACATAAACTTGATTTAACAGTAAAAATCAGTCATTTTATTAGTTATTCAAACTTTTAAGAATATACATAGATATGAATGATAATTAATGGTTATTTGTGTTTTATTTTTAAGATTAATGCATATGTGGAATATTTTGTTTGTGTTAATTTCATGTTTTGGATATTTTTTTTGAATTGTTGTAATATTATTTTTAATTAAAATATAGTTTTGAAACTTAATGTTAGTTGTTTTAATAGAAACTAAAAGTTGATAATAGCTGTAAAACAATTGCCTATTATAAATCATAATAAGCAATTGTTATAACTAAAATTATTCTATAGGTTTATTAAGCAGCGGAGTAGTAGAATTAAGTGCTCCAAATATTTCAATAATGGTATCTAATTGAACACCTAGTTTGATAGGAATGTTGCTAATTTCTCCTGTTTTATTTTTTGTTTGTACAAAAGTTCCCGATTGAGTGTGTAATATATTTTTTGAATTTATCCACAAAGTTGGTTGTTTGCGTTGTAAATTGAGTTGAATTTGTGCATAATCGCCACCTTGTAGTTCTTTTAAAGTATTATCTATATCAAATTCAATAGTTAATGAGCGATCAGATTCGTTCAAAATACCAGAAGTTCTAGAGAGTTTTGCTACAAAATCTTTACCCGGATAAGAACTTATTTGATAAGTTGCTATTGTGTTTTCTGAAATTGCATTAGCATGTTTTTCAGGTATAGCAGTTACTAATCGAAGTTTATTGTTTTGTGCAATTTTAAATAATGGTTCGTTCGGATTGCCTACAAGTGCCCCATTTGATATAAAACGCTCAGTAATTATTCCATCGAATGGCGCAGTAATTTTAAGATAATCCTGAATTTGTATTGTTTGTTGCGTACTTGCTTTGGCAGAATCAAAATTTGCTTTTGCGCTATTCATGTTGCTCAGCGCTCTGTCTAATTCTATTTTTGCAATAGCGCCATCTGTTTTAGAAGCTTCTTGTAAACGTTCATAAACTTGTTTTGCCAATAAATAATCGCTGTAACTTTTATCCTGATTAGATTTTTCAGACAAATATTTCGAATACATTTCAGGTGCTTCTAAAACAGCTAATAATTGTCCTTTTTTTACCACATTTCCTCTGTCTACATAAATTTGTTTTATGAATCCAGAAACTTTGGCATACAACAAAGTTTGTTCAAAAGGTTTTATTTCTCCTGAAACTGAAATTGTATATGTAGGATTCATTTCTAAAGGAAATGAGGTTTTTTCTACATCTGTATTTATTTTAGTTGAAGGACTTTCTGTTGATTGTTGTGTTTCTTTTTTACAACTAGTAAAAGTAATTATGACAGAAAGAAGCAGTATATTATAAAAAGAATATTTCATTTTTTTGACTATTTAAAATTAAGGTGTTGAAGTATAGAATTTGCTATTGATATCATCAGGATCTAAAGATGGATCTTGAATAGTTGATTTATTCATAAGCAAAGAAAAAAGCTGAGGTAACAATAATAAAATTGTAACTGTAGAGGCAATTAAACCTCCAATAACAGCTTGTGCTAACGGAGCCACTTGTTCGCCACCATCGCCCATACCTAAAGACATTGGCAACATTCCTGCAATCATGGCAGCAGCGGTCATTAATACAGGTCGAAGTCTTGAAGAAGCGGCTAATCTTGCTGCATTAACAGCGCGAAGTTTTAAATCTTTTCTATAGTATTCTGCTTGATTAATTAATAAAACGGCATTTGAAACCGAAACTCCGATAGACATTACAATTCCCATATAGGATTGTAGGTTTAGTGTACTGTTGCTAAAATATAAAATGAGTAAACTTCCCATTAATACAGCTGGTAACACAGCAAGAATAACTAAAGGCAATTTGAAGGATTGATAATATGCCGACAACATTAAATAAATTGTTAACACAGCTACTCCCAATCCCAGAATAAGATTGCTTAACGTTTCGTCCAAAAGATTAATGGTGCCTTCTGTCCAAACTACTGTTCCTTTTGGAGGTTCTCCAACAGATGTAATTGCTTTTTTTACAGCTGTTGATGCAGTGCCTAAATCTTTATCATGAATATTAGCAATGATTGTTACATATCTATTAGGTCCTTTTCTGTTAATTTGTGCTGCATCTGTCACAGATTTAATAGAAGCTACATCTTCTAATGTTGGACGTAAACTTCCTTTTTTTAAAGGCAAAGCTTTTAACTTATCTATCGAATCAATTGTTCCTTCGGGTATTTGTACTTGTACCTGAAATACCAATCCAGAATTTGGATCTACCCAAAGGTTTTTATCTGTATAGCGAGTTGAAGAAGTTGCTGTTGCTACACTTCGGGTAACATCTTTCATTGTTAATCCAAATTGATTTAGTAAATCTCTATTTACTTCAATTTGTAGTGTTGGATAATTTAATGGTTCTGCAATTCGTACATCTCTCAAAAAAGGAATTTGTTTTAATTCATTTTCTATTTTTTGTGCGTGTTTATTGGCAATAGCTATTTGTCTTGATCCTACTTTTACTTCAATTGGAGTCATAGCACCTTGGCCAATAATTTTTTCAACTAATTCCATTGGTTCAAAATTAATTTGAGTATCTGGATAAGTGGCTTTTACTTTTGATCTAATTTCTTCTTTTAACGTTTGCATTGAACCTTTGTAAATAGTTTGGTCAATAGCTACTTGTAAAACAGCTTCGCTAGATGAATTAGTAAATAAGAAAATAGGATTGATAGGCGTACCTGATGGATGTATACCAACATATGATGAAGTAATAGAAATGCCATTTTCGGGTACTAAAGAAGCAATATCTGTTATAATGTCGTTTACAATTTTTTCAGTTTTTTCAATTCTACTTCCTTGTGGTGCATTTATTCTAATTTGAAAATCTCCACTGTTAGATACAGGCATAATATCTGTGCCAATTAACGATAGAAAAAGAGCCGTAATACCAATTGTAATTACACCATATGCTACAAACAATATTTTTGATTTAGATTGCCAACGTTTTATTACTTGAGTATAACGTACTCTAAACTTTTCAAAAAATTTGCGTTCTCTTTTCGTTTTGTTGTTAGTTTGTTGTATGTATTTATTTTTCATGATCCAATTGGCTAAAATTGGAACAAAAGTTTGAGAAGATAAAAAAGAAAAAATCATTGCAAAAGCAACTGCTAAAGACAATGGCATAAACATATCGCGTGGAATACCTGTCATGATAAATGCTGGAGTAAGTACCGCCAAAATACACAATAGAATAAGTAATTTAGGAATAGATATTTCTAACAAAGCATCTAAAATTGCCCGTGCTTTGGATTTACACATTTCAAAATGTTGATGTATATTTTCGATAGTAACAGTGGCTTCATCAACAAGGATACCTATAGATAATGCCAAACCACTTAATGTCATAATGTTGATGGTTTGCCCCATAAAATAAAGAGCTACAACAGCAGATAAAATAGCAATTGGAATAGTTAATATTACGATTAATGCTCCTCGTGTATCGCCCAAGAAAATGAAAATCATTAATCCAGTAAATAATGCACCTAAAATACCTTCGTGAATAAGATTTGATAAAGATCGTTCGATGTATTTGGATTGATCAAATTCATAACGAATTGAAACATCTTCAGGCAATGTGTTTTTCAGCATTGGCAATGAAGCTTTTAAGTTTTTTACCACTTCTATTGTTGATGCATCTGCTTTTTTAATGATTGGAAGGTATACAGATCGCTTTCCGTTTATTAATGCATAGCCTGTAGTTTGATCGGCAGCATCAATAACTTGTGCAACATCTTTTATGTAAATAGTTCTATTTTCATTTTTTAAAACAGGAATATTTAAAAATTCTGTTGTATTTGTAGCAATTGAATTTAGAGGAGCCATTAGGTTTTCATCTCCAATTCTAATATTTCCAGCTGGAGAAGGCAAACTATTTTGAGTAATGGCTATTGTAATATCTTCTGGACTTAATCCGTTGGATTGCATTGCTGCTGGATCAATGTTAACAATTATTGATCGAACGTTTCCACCAAAAGGAGCAGGTGCGGTAACTCCTGGAATTTGTACAAACATCGGACGTACTCTTGTTTGTACCATTGTTTGAAGTTCGGTAATGCTATGTTTTGGGCTTTCAAAAACCAATTGGCCTACAGGCAATGAGCTTCCATCAAACCGAACTACCATTGGCGGTACTGCGCCCGAAGGTAAAAACCCCATTGCTCTAGATACTTGTGTAGACACTTCTGCAGCGGCTTGCGCCATATCTGTGCCTGGATAAAAAGATAATTTCATTAGTGTTAAACCTTGTACACTTTTAAAATCAATATTTTGTACACCGCCTACAAATAACAGTACTTTCTGAAATTCGTTGGCCATAAATCCATCCATATAACTTGGAGATAATCCGCCATAAGGCATAGCAATATAAATGGTTGGGAGCTCTATTTCGGGAAAGATATCGACATTTATTTTTTTTATCGATTGAATGGATAAGAAACCTAAAGCAAATACCAAAATTAGTATTACAATGGGTTTTCTTAAGGCAAATCTTATAAGGTTCATTGTTGTTTTTATTATAGATTGTTAAACAAATAATCAAAATTTGTGGTAATAGAAGCTTCTATTATTAGCTGATTCCAATAGGTATATATGGAATCAATATGTGTTTTTTCTGCTTGCTCAAGCAATTGCTGAATTTGTAATAATTCACTTAACGGAATTAATCCACTTTTATATCTAGAAACGTACATTTCATAGGCTTTTTTTGCATTTTTTATAGCTTCTTGAGTTTGTTTTAGTTGCAATTCTTGTTTCTGTAATTTTGATTTTGTGGCAGCTAAATTGGATGCTAATGATTGAATATAAGTTTCTAATTTATTGTTGATACTTTCGGCTTGTTTGGTCAGATTCTTTTTCTTTTGATTGTTGGTATACAGCGAAGTAATATTCCAAGTAAGTCCAATTCCTATTAAATAATTGTCAACTGTATTTGAAAATCCATCTTGCCATTGATTAGAAACTTCTGTGTTATTTATTCCGCTGCCACGAAAAGCATATCCGCCCATAAGTTTAAGACTTGGTAAGGCTTCTTTTTGTAAAGACTGACTGTTGTAAGTGAGGTAATTTGCTTCTTGTGTATATTTTTCAATCATTGGATGATTGTTTATCATTTCATTATTAGTTGTAAAATGAATTGTTGGAGCTAAAAATTTTGATAAATGATTTTCAGAAGGAAGCATTGATTCGTTGGTTAGTTCAGCTAAACTTATTAATGCGGCTTGCTGTTGTCCTTCCCAAGCATTTTGTTTACTCAATGTTTGTAGCAATGCCGAATACGTTAACAAACTATCCGCAGCAGGTTTTATACCAGATAAGGTTAAACTTGCTGTAAGAGAATTGATATTTTGTAATCGGGTAGCATTTCTTGCAATCCATTCGTGGTTTACAGCTGCATAAATGCTATTAACATATCGGGTGGTTAGTTCTTTTTTAAGCTCTAAAAGATAAATTTCTTTGTTTGCAATATATTGTTGTTGCTTAGAGCTAATTGCTTTTAGGTCTTGATTTTGTTTGCCAAAGTTGTAAAATTCCCATTCTGCAACGGCAGATGCAAAATTATTAAAGGTTTGATTACTGCCTTCTAACATAGCATTTCCGCTTACGTTGAAAAAGCCAGCTTGTGGAAAAAATGCGCCATTACTTCCTTTAAATGTTCCAAAAGTATTTTGAGCTTGGAGTTTTATTTGAGGTAATATTTTACTTTTTACTACTTTTTTTTCGTGAGAAATAGCATCTATTAAATCGTTTTCTGCTAAAATTCCCTGATAATTATTTTCTACTTTTTGCCAAAGATGTGGTAAAGTAGGAGGCGATGATTCTTGTGCATAAATAGAATAGCACATTAGAACTACAAATGTAGTTGAACAAAAAGTAAATTTCATTGAAATAGATTTTTTTGTCGTAAGTACGACGAATGATTAATTGAAAATTTTAAGTATAAAAACAGCGTTACAAGCCATTACTAAAAAGCATAGCTGGAGCTAGTTTTTTCATTTTCAAAAAATCAAATTCTTAAATTCTGAAATTCAATAAAAAGCGGATATTTTCCCTTTAACTGAGAAGTATTGGAGTAAAAAGGATGTTCTTCTAAATGAACATTAATTGATATGCCTAAAAATAAAAAAACAACTGTAGAAATTAGTAAAGCAACATATGGATTGGATAAATCCAACATTGTTTTTTGTGCAGCAATTGTATCGTTATCTGACGTTGCAATTTTTACACATTGTTTTGCAGTAACTGTAGTTGTTTGTTTTTTCTTGGTATTTGTTGTTGAGGTAGATTGTTCTGTACTTTGGTATTTGCTATTTACAAAATGATGTAAACTGTTTTGCATAGAACAAGTAGATAAAATAAGCCACAACGATAGCAGTAAAGTAACAACCTTACCTATATTTGTTGGTTTTATATTTAGCTTATTTATTTTCATATCGAAACAAACATATTGAAAATCACAGCTAAAAACAAAAAAATAATAATAGAATTTATAAAAAAGCCATTTTATTTAGTTGCATTAATCAGTTATATTTGTTTTTAATTAAAGGAAAAAGCATTAAAATGAACTCAGAATTTATTAATAAACAAGTCAATTTTAAAGAATTACCAACTTTAGAATCAATTGTTTTTGAATCATTGAATAATAAATATCGAAAAGTAGTTTTGTTTCGATCTATTCTTATCTTAACGATATTGATTATTGTAGCTTTTTTTATTATGTTTTCCGAAATTGAAGAGTTTGAGAATAATAGTAAACTTGTTGTCAGTATTTCGATCGTATTTTTTGGAATTTTATATTGTGTGATGCAATGGCTGGGTGTAAACAAAAAAGGATACGCTGTGCGCACGCATGATATCATCTATAAATCAGGATTAATTAATCAGACAGAAACCATAATTCCATTTAATCGAGTGCAACATATAGAAACATATGAAGGTGCAATTTTGCGATTGTTTGGTTTATGTCAGTTAGAGTTTTTTACCGCGGGCGGTTCGTTTGGTAATTTGCGAATTCCTGGACTAACAAAAGCTAATGCCGAACAAATTAAAGCATTTGTTGTATCTAAAGTAAAACCTTTGGAAGAAAAAAAAGATGCTATTAATGAGGCAGAAAAACTAGAAAATACTATAAACGAATAATCGATCTTAACATGAATTTTTATCAGCCACAACGTCAGGCGGTAATTGGTATTGTTACTAATTTCCTTTATTCGGTAGCAAAACTTATTCGCGCATTTGCTCCATTGTTTTTAATATTTTTTCTTAAAGATACAAATGAAGGGAGTTTTGATTGGTCAAGTATTTTAAAATATATGTTGGTTTTGCCATTACTTTTTCTTCTTGCTTTTTTAAATTATCGTTTTTTTACGTTTTATATTGATAAGGAAACGGAATCATTTGTTATTGAAAAAGGTATTTTAAATAAAACAAAAACAGTAATTCAACTGCAAAAAATTCAACAAGTAAATATTAATCAGAGTTTTATCAACAGGCTTTTTAATGTTTATTCTATCGAAATTGATTCTGCTGGAAGTAAGGTAAAAGAAGGTATTATTCAGTCCGTATCGAATGAATTGGCACAAGAACTAAAAAAAACATTATTAGCTTTAAAAGAAACTTTTAAAAACGAAGAATCAACTGTTGAAACAATTGATAATGTAGATGAAAAGGCAATTGTAAAAACAATAAGTATTCAAACATTATTAAAAGTAGGTATAACATCCAATCATTTGTACACATTAGGAATTTTATTGATTTTTATTAATTCTGTAATGTATGAAGGTTCTAAAATTTTAGAAAACGATTTATATGAAGAAGTTGGTACAACAATTGAAAACTCGCAATTAACTTTTTTTATCGGACTTTATATTGCATTGCTGCTAAGTGTTTTGATAATGATTGTAAATGTTATCCGAACCATTGTAAAATATTTTAATTACAAAATTGTATTATTTAATAATACTCTTTCCTTATCATTTGGATTATTTCAAACAAAAAGTACAATAATTCGTCCATCGCGAGTGCAATTTGTTAAAATTGTTCAGAACTATTTTCAAAAACTTTGGAATATTAAAAATTTTCAGATTAAGCAAGTTTCTGGACAAGAGACGTTCGATAAAAAAACAGCTTTGGCTATTCCTGGATGTTCTGAAGAAGAATCGAATCAATTTTTTGAAATGATCTATAAAAAATCAACAGAAAAAGAATTATTTAGTTTAAAGCATAATTACAGGTATTTTGGTTTTCGTTTTTTCTTTTTAACCTTGTTGCCGGTTGTTGTATTTGTTTTTTTCGCAAAAGAAGGGTTAGAAATGCTCTTAACTATAATTTTCAGCATTTTGTATTTTGTAATTAGCACATTTATTATTTGGTTGTATTTTAAAAATGGACAATTAATTTTAACGTCTAACTTTATTATTGTTAAATCTGGTGCTTGGGATATTTCTTATCTTTATTTAGAGCCGCATAAAATACAGAAAATTAAATTGTCTCAATTGTTTTGGCAGCGCTCTGCAAATGTTGGTTCGGTAATTATGTATACTGCAGGCGGAATGGTGCATTTTAGCACGAGTAATTATTCTGAAATATGCAAGCTCAGAGATCAATGGTTGTATCAAATAGAAGCTACAAATAAGGCTTGGATGTAATAAAGTAAGTAATTTTAAATAGATTCTACTACTTTTTTTAAAGCGTTGTTCATTGCTTCAAATCCATTTTTTGTTTCTGTTTGTAATTTATTGCGAAGAAAAGGAACTAAAATTCCATTAAATTTTTCTCCCTGAATAACAACGCAAGTGTTTTCAGCAATCGGTTCAATTTTAAAGTAATGATAACCATCAAATAATCCTGAAAAAAATAATTTTCCTTTCCACGAAAAATAATAAGGTTTGTCTACAGCTTTTACAATTGGCGAAAATTTAGCTTGTTGCAATTGAATGGATAGTTTTTTGTTTAATTCCAATGTTCCTTTAGCATTGTAAATAAACGGATTCCAGTTGTTGTAATTAGAAAAATCGGTAAGTATTTGCCAAATTTTTTCGGCAGATGCATGAATTATTATTTTAGTTTGTATTTCCATAAATAAAATATTTACGGCAAATATGCACACTATAAAATAAATTACTCTTGATATAGATCAAGAAAACAAAAAGCTATTTATTGCGTCTTAATCGACTTAATGTTTCTGGAGTCATACCGAGTAAAGAAGCGATGTATTGATGAGGTACATGATTGAAATAAAAGGCCATTTGAGTGCAAAAAAAGGCATAACGCTCTTGGCTGTTCAAAGCCAGAAAATGAAAAATACGTTGTTCCATTTGTATAAAACAATGCCCAATAAAGTTGCGCTCTTTTTCTTGCCAATTAGGAATTAGTTGTTCTAAATTTTTGTATTCCTTTTTTGAAATTGATAAAGCAGTAATTGAGGTTAAAGCAGTAATATTCCATTGTGTTGAATAATCGAATAACCATGAAGATAAATCGGTTACAAAGTAGTTTGGAGCACTAATCCATTGCGTAATTTCTTTATCTTGATAATTTTTGTGAATTCTTACAAAACCTTCGGTGATAAAATATAAGTAATCGGCTTTTTTATCTTCGTTTATTATTATGTCATTTTTATGAAAATGACATAATTTAAAATAATCTAGAACTATTTTTACTTCATCTTCAGTTAGCTGTAAGTGATGAATAAGTGTTTTTTCTAATTCCATAATATTTATCAAATAATAAAAATCAAAAATGCCCTTGTAATAAGGGCATTTTTTTATTGAAAGTAATTATGCTTTTTTTCTTGTATCAAGTTCTCCAAAGTACATTTCTTGGAAAGTTTTGTTTACTCCATGATCTGTACGTTTGTTGAAAGTTCTTGGGTCAATTTCACTTGGCTTTTCATAACCAACAGCACTGATAAATTCACCTAAAGCTTTCATTGTATTTCTATGGAAGTTTGCTACACGCATTCTCTTATCTGTAATATCTAATGCTTTGTAAAGTGTTTCGTCTTGTGTTGCAATACCAACAGGACAGTGACCACTATCACATTGTAATGCTTGGATACATCCTAAAGCAAACATCATTCCGCGTGCACTATAACAAGCATCAGCTCCTAAAGCAATTGTTTTAGCAATATCAAATGCAGAAATAATTCTACCTGAAGCTAATATTCTAATTTTGTGTCTTAATCCGTTTTCGATTAATGTTTTGTTAGCAAAAACTAAAGCATCATTTAATGCCATTCCCATATAATCAATAAACTCTAATGGAGCAGCTCCTGTTCCTCCTTCAGCACCATCAATTGTAATAAAATCTGGTGTAATACCTGATTGAACAATAGCATGAATAATATCTAAGAATTCATCTTTTTTACCAATACAGATTTTAAATCCAACTGGTTTACCATTAGATAATTTTCTCAATTTAGCTAAAAAGTGAACTAATTCTGTAGGATTAGAGAATGCTGTATGCCCAGATGGAGAGTGAACAGTTGTGTGAGGTGTAATACTACGAATAGCTGCAATTTCTACAGTGTTTTTTTCTGCTGGTAATAATCCTCCATGTCCAGGTTTAGCTCCTTGAGATAATTTTAACTCAATCATTTTTACTTCTGGATAATTCGATCTTTCTTCGAATAAATCATCATTGAAGAAACCTTTTTCGTCTCTACATCCAAAATAACCTGTACCAATTTGCCAAATTAAATCTCCTCCAGAACGGTGATATTGACTAATTCCACCTTCGCCTGTATTGTGAGCAAATTCACCAATTTTAGCACCTTGATTTAAAGCTGTAATTGCTTTTTTGCTCAAAGCACCATAACTCATTGCACTAATGTTATAAATACTAGCATTGTAAGGTTGTTTACAATCTTCGCCACCAATTAAAGTTCTAAAATTTGTATCAGTTACGTGTTTTGGGTAAACCGAGTGAGCTGCCCATTCGTATCCGATTCTATTAGGATCATCTTGCATACCAAAAGAAACAGTTTGTTTCTCATTTTTTGCTCTTTGGTAAACAATAGAACGTTCTCTACGGTTGAAAGGTTTTCCGTCTAATTCTCCTTCCCAGAAGTATTGACGCATTTCTGGACGAATAGCTTCAAACATATATCTAAAACGAGCAAACAAAGGATAGTTTTTTCTAATTGTATGTTTGTCTTGTGCTAAATCCGAAAAAACAAGAAACGCAATAAACCCAGAAATTACGGTATTTATTATACTTCCTGTTGATTGATATAGGAAAAGTGTTATGATTGAATACAGTAGATATACAACTGATAATGCAACTGTTACTTGACCAAAAGTGAATCGGTTAAAAAATTTTTTGTGAAACATAAATTCTAAAATTTAGAGCAATCTGTTTGTTGTTTAGTTTATGAATAATAAGCTCCTCAGCCAGATAATATCATTCAATTATTCATTCTATTTTTTGTAGAAGAATACAGAAGATATTGCTACTGAATATTGTTAGCAAAGTTAGTAAAGATTTTGAATTTTGAGCATTTTTATAATTATTATTTTGTTAGTATCTGTCCTATAAAATAGTAATATCGTAAAAAAAGAATAGAATAATCATTAAGCTTTGTTTAATTGATTTTTTTAGTTTTCTAACTGCTTTAAAGCGTATCTATTACGAAAATTTTTGAAATTTGTAAATGCTGTGTTTCTTACTTATATAAAAGGATATAAAACAGCTAATTACTAAATAAATTAATAAATTACTATCAAATAATTCTAATCCCATAAATATACACGCAAATGGTGTTTTGGTTGCGCCCGAAAAAACAGCTACAAATCCAAGTGAAGCAGCAAAGCCTATCGGAATATTTAAGTAAATGGCTAAACAACTTCCTAATGTTGCTCCAATAAAAAAGAGAGGAGTTACTTCTCCGCCTTTAAAACCAGCGCTTAGCGTAACAGCTGTAAAAAGTATTTTTAATAGAAAGACAGAATAATCTTGCGAAATTAAAAATGATTCATAAATAGTTGAAACACCTAAGCCTAGATATTTTTCTCCGTTAAAAAGATAAAACAATAAGATGATTATTAATCCACCTATAAAAGGGCGTAGGTAAGCAAGCTGAATATATTTTGTAAAGTATTTTTTAAAAAAATGGGTTGATTTAATGAATAATACTGCAGTCATACCAAAGCATATGCTAATAAGTATCACTTTTAAAAATAAGATGATAGAAAATGTAGGAACTATTTCTACAAGATACTGTGTGTGTGTTGTGCCCCAAAGTAAACAAATATAGTTTGAAAGTATCGCTGTAAGCGCAATTGGAGCAATGTTGTTGTATTTGTATTTTCCTACAAACATAATTTCAAGGGCAAATAGCGTTCCTGCAATTGGTGTTCCAAATACAGCAGCAAACCCGCCGCCAATTCCCATTAACAATAAGGTTTGTCTTTCTGAGGGTGTAAGTTTAAAAAGCGATGTAAATTGGTCGGCAATTGCTCCACCCATTTGCATTGCGGTACCTTCTCGTCCGGCTGAGCCACCAAATAAATGCGTAGTTAATGTACCAATTAGTACAAAAGGAGCCATTCTAAAAGGTATTTTATTTTCTGGAGAATGATATTCTTTTATCAATAAATCATTGCCTTCATTGGATCTTTCTCCCCAAAAGTGGTAGAGTAAACCAATAGCTAAACCTGCAATAGGCAGAAATAAAATAAGATAATTATTGTTTTCTCTAAGGTTGGTAACGTATTCTAAAGAGAATAGAAAAAAAGAAGATGCCGAACCAATTAAACTGCTTATTAATAAACTAATAACAATCCATTTTAAAAAATAAGATAAGTTTTTTTTGTAGAAGGATAAATTTAGATCACGTATGTCCATAATAAATAGATATAGATAGAATTACTATAAATTACAGACGTCATCAGCATTATTGCGGTTCGAGGCAGACATCATTGCCTATTGAATTACAAAGATAAAAAAAGTTCGACTAAATAAGTCGAACTTTTTTTATTAAATATCATCAAATTCTAAATCAGTAAAACTATTAACGTCGTCGTCTTTAGTGTATTCTTTTTTGAAATCTTTTTGGTGTCTTTCAGAGATAACTTCTTCACCTTTATGGTTTACTACATACTCTGTCATTTCATTCAAAATGTCTTTAAAAGCAGCAAAATCTTCTTTGTATAAATAGATTTTATGTTTTTTGAAATGAAAAGAACCATCATCTTCTGTAAATTTTTTACTTTCAGTTACAGTAATGTAATAATCATCAGCTTTTGTAGATCTTACATCAAAGAAATAAGTTCTTCTGCCTGCTCTCAGTACTTTTGAGAAAATCTCCTCTTTCTCTAACATTTCGTTATCTCTCATAATCATTCTATCAATTAATTGATTTGTATATATAGCTTTCAAAAGTCTAAAAAAAAACCTAATAAACCAACTTTTTAATCTATTTCTTTTTCTTTTAATTGCTTTTGATATAGGTCCGAATAGTATCCTTTTTCAGATAATAAAGTTTCGTGAGTTCCTTGCTGAACAATTCTTCCTTGATCTAATACAATAATTTTATCTGCATTTTTTGCAGATGATATTCTATGAGTAACAATAACCGAAGTAAGGTTTTTGCTGTGAATTTGTAAATTTCTTAATATTTGCTCTTCTGTTTCTGTATCTACTGCAGATAATGCATCGTCTAATAAAAGTACTGGTGCATCTTTTATTAAGGCTCTTGCAATTGAAACACGTTGTTTTTGTCCGCCAGAAAGTGTTAAACCTCGTTCACCCAAAATTGTGTCGTATTTGTGTTCAAATCCTTCAATATTATGATCAACAACGGCTTTTTTAGCAGCTTCAATAATTTCTTCAATTGAAGCATCTTCTTTTCCAAATCGAATATTGTTGCTAATTGTATCTGAAAATAAAAATGAGTCTTGAGGAACCATTGCCATTGCATTTCTTAAATCGTATAAATTACAGTCTTCAATGTTTAAATTATCAATTATAATGCTGCCCGAATCAATGTTATACATTCTAGTTAACAACGAAAGTAAAGTGCTTTTTCCTGAACCTGTTTTTCCAAGAATAGCTAAACTTTGTCCTTTTTCTAAAGAAAAAGATATGTTAGATAGCGCTTTAATTCCGGTGTCTGGATAAGTAAAAGAAACATTTTTAAATTCAAACTTTCCGGAAATAATTGTAGAATTAGGATTTGTATTTACAATTTCTGGTTTTTCATCTAAAAATTCATTAATTCGTTTTTGTGAAGCTTCTGCTTCTTGCACCATTGTAGAAACCCAACCCAGCGAAGCTACTGGCCAAGTAAGCATGTTGATGTATAGAATAAATTGGGCTATAATACCAATGTCAGAAATTGTTCCGTTAAAGTGCATTAACGAACCAATTGTGATTACAATTAAGTTACTAATTCCGATAAGTAAAATCATTAATGGACCAATTAATGCTCCTGTTTTTGCCAATTTTAATGATTTGTGTTTGCTGCTTTCGGTAAGTGTTTTAAAATCAGTAGTTTTATTTTCTTCTATGGCATGTGCTTTTATTACACGCATTCCTGAATAGGTTTCTTGTGTAAAAGTTGAAAGTGTAGATAAATTTTGTTGAAAAATTTTACTTCTTTCATTGATTTGATTACTCAGTTTAAAAATTAAATAACCAAGAATAGGAAGTGGTGCCAAAGAGTAAAATGTAAGAACAGGAGAAATTATATACATTTGACCTATTACTACAATAAAACGAATGATTGTATTGATAGAATACATTACTGATGGGCCAACATATTGGCGTACTTTTCCAACATCTTCACTAATTCTATTCATTAAATCGCCAGTGCGATTTCTTTTGTAGAAACTTTGAGTAAGTATTTCGTAATGCTGAAAAATATCATTTTTTAAGTCAAATTCAATATGTCTAGACATAACAATTAATGTTTGTCTCATCAAAAAAGTTAAAAAACCTGCAATTAAAGTAGTTACAACTATCCAAAATATATTTGATAGCAAAAGATCTGATACTTCTTTTTTATCTAATTCGTTTAATTGTTCTAGTACACGAATAGAATCTCCAACTAATTTGGGAGTATATAGCGTAAAAAATTGTGCTACAATGGTAATAATTACTCCTAATAAAAAGCGGTATTTGTATTTTAAAAAGTATTTGTTTAAGGATTTTAAAGCGCTCATGTTTTGTATAAATAACGATGTTTTTTGAGTATTTAAAAACTCTTAAAATAGAGGTTTTAAACATTCAAACCACAAATATAAGTCAATAATTTCAATAGAATTTTATTTTAATAGTTTTGCTTTTGGATAATAGTTTTTTTCTTTTCTAGTAAAGTTTAAAAGAAAAAATGATGGTTTGATACCAATACATTTTACTACTTTTGTAAAAACAACAAAATTTGATGGAAAGATTAATTAAGCTTATTTGGGATTTTAGAGGGCCGGATGCGGAAAAAATTGCCGATCATCATATTATTCATTTGAATGAATTTGTAGCAATAGAAAAATTACCTATTACAATTGTGGAAAAACAAAAAATAAACGAAAATTATTGTATTGCTTATATGGTGGTAAACGATCAGCAAATGATAGATTTAAGGGATAGATTAAAACCTCACCGTGGAGAATTATACCAAAAATAAAAACCCTGAATTATTTTCAGGGTTTTTTATATTTTTTAGTTTGCTTCTTTAGTAATAAACTGAATGCGCATTAAACGCAGGTCGTCAGTGTCATATTCGCCATCAAATTCGTCCATGGCAATTTTAATGTTGTCTGTTTCCGAATCCATGAAGTAATCATAAATTTCATCTTGTTGATCTTCATCAAGCACTTCATCAAGCCAATAGCTAATATTTAGTTTTGTTCCAGAATAAACAATTTGTTCCATTTCTTTTAGTAAAGCATCTGTATCTAAACCTTTTGCTTTTGCAATATCATCTAATGATAATTTTCTGTCAATACTTTGGATGATAAAAAGTTTTAATGCAGAGTTTGCACCTGTAGATTTTACAACTAAATCATCAGGACGAATAATATCGTTTTCTTCTACATAGTTTTTAATTACATCTACAAAGTCTTTTCCAAAACGTTTTGCTTTTCCTTCACTTACTCCAATAATGTTTGCCATCTCTTCTAATGTGATAGGATATTTTAAACACATTTCTTCTAAAGAAGGGTCTTGAAACACTACAAATGGAGGAACCTCTGCTTTTTTTGCAACTTTTTTACGAAGATCTTTCAGAATACCAATTAAAATTTCATCAATAGCAGCGTCTGCTTTTGGCATTGCTCCTTCTTGCGCTCCATCTACTTCAGTATATTCGTGATCTTCTGTTATCATAAATGAAACAGGATTTTGGATAAAATCTTCGCCTAAAGACATTAGTTTTACAATACCGTATAATTCAATGTCTTTTCTAATGTATCCTGCAACAGTTGCCTGACGTATAAGTGCCATCCAAAA
>JASLED010000055.1 GCA_030151255.1 Flavobacterium sp. | reverse complement strand
AAAATCTAAAAATATGAAACGATTAAAATTTGTATGTATTGCACCAGTTATTGGTTGCTTCTTTTATCTGTTTCAGGTAGAAGTAAAAGCACAATATAAAGTAAAGCCTGCTACTAATTCTCAACGTATAGTTGAAGAAATACAAGAAGAATCAACAGGTATGAAAGAGGCAGAATTGGCTTACGAAGAAGCTAAAATTGCTTATGCCGAAGCAGAACAAGCAATTAACGAAAGCAGATTAGTTGCTGAAGAAGCTAAAATTGCTTATGCTGAAGCAGAACAGGCAATTAAGGAAAGCAGATTAGCCGCTGAAGAAGCCAAAAAAATTGAAGTGATAAAAAGTAGTAATACAGATCAAGATAAAAATAAGAAGAAAAACAAAGCTGATAAAAACAATAAAAATGTAAGTAACTTCTTGTATATTATTAATGACAAAGAATATACAGCAGAAGAAATGGAGCGCAAAACAGATGAAGAGTTAGGAATTAATACACCAACCAAACATATCATAATGGCAGGAACAGAAGGAAAGAAAAGATATGGTGAAAAAGGTAAAAGTGGTGTAATTGTTATAAATTCAGTAACACATACTACAGATGAGAATGGAACAATGCAAAAATCTGCTGATGACAAAACTGTCTTTCCGATAAACGAGGGAGATTTAGTGTTTACAACTAGAAGTGGGAATAATGATGTTGTTATAAAGAATTCTTCAACAGCTAAAGGAGAGAAAAGTAAAATATCAAAATCTATAACAATTAATTCTTCATCAGATTCTTTTGTTTTGAAGGTAGATGGAAAAATTGTTGATCCAAGTCAAATAAAAGATATTAATGCATATACTATTGAAAGCATGAATGTTGTAAAAAGAGAAGAAGGAAAAAATAGCGTAATTGAAATAATTACAAAAAAATAGATGAACTATAAATTTTAAATTGAATTAGTTAAAAAGGTTTTCGGTTTAGGTCGAAAGCCTTTTTTAGTTATATAATTTTAAGGAAAGGAAAATAACTGCATAAATTACATCTAATTTTGTCTAATATATTGAAAAAAAACAAATTGAGATTGTCATTTTTTTTTCTTGTTAATACTTTTTACTAATATTGATTTATTATAAGGCAAAAGTTATATTTGTACAACTAAATATTACAATAAATGGGAACCAAAATACTTATTATTGGAGCTTGTGGACAAATTGGTTCGGAGCTAACCTTGAAGCTTAGAAATATATATGGAAATGAAAATGTTATAGCTTCTGATATTAGAGAAGGAAACGAAGCAATTATGAGTTCAGGTCCTTTTGAAATTATCAATGCTATGGAATTTGATGCGGTTGCAAATGCAATTGAAAAGCACCAAATTGACGAAGTTTATCTAATGGCAGCGTTATTATCAGCTACAGCAGAAAAAAATCCTGCTTTCGCTTGGGATTTGAACATGAATTCTCTTTTTCACGTCTTAAATTTAGCAAAAGAAGGAAAAATTAAAAAAATATTTTGGCCATCATCTATTGCCGTTTTCGGACCAACAACGCCAAGAATCAACACACCTCAATATACAGTAATGGAACCAAGTACGGTGTACGGAATTTCTAAACAAACCGGTGAGCGTTGGTGTGAATATTATTACAATAAATTTGGAGTTGATGTGCGCAGTATTCGTTATCCTGGCTTAATCTCTTGGACAACTCCTCCAGGCGGCGGAACAACTGATTATGCTGTAGATATTTTTTATAAAGCAATTGAAGATAAACATTATAATTGTTTCTTGTCAGAAAAAACAGGATTGCCAATGATGTACATGGACGATGCATTAAATGCTACAGTTGGTATTATGCAAGCGCCAAGAGAATCAGTAAAAATTAGATCATCATATAATTTAGGTGGAATATCGTTTACACCAGAAGAAATTTATAAAGAAATAAAAAAGCATATTCCAGATTTTACAATTGAATACGAATCAGATTTCCGTCAAGCAATTGCAGACAGTTGGCCAGCAAGTATTGACGATTCTTCTGCACAACAAGATTGGCAATGGAAACATAAATACGATTTAGCTGCTATGACCGAAGTAATGTTAGAAAACTTATCAAAAGTGCTAAAAAAGTAATTGATACTAAATAAAAAAGGGCGTTCTATAATAAGAATGCCCTTTTTTATTTGTTTAGTTTTTTAAAAACCAATCGATATAAAGGAATTATCACAAAAATAAAACCAATAACCATCACAATCGAACTAATTAATTGATCTATTGCATTTGCCGCTCTTAAAATAATACTAAATCCAAAGATTAATAAACCAATCGAAAGAAGTTTTACATTTTTGTCCATGGTAATTATAAATTGTTTACAAAGCAAATATACAGCTAAAAATAAACGAAAAATAAATGCATAGATAATTAGTTTCTTTTGAAGAAAGAAGAATAGATATTTTTCTTAATTTTAATATTCGAAGTGTACCAAAGTAATAATTTTTGTAAAAGATATAAATGCATGAAGAGAGATACTGAAAATATATTACAAAAAGCAGATAATGCTTTTAAAAACTGGAAGTTAGTAGATATCAAAACAAGAATCGTTTATCTGCAAAAAGTAAGAGAAAAGCTATGGCAAAATAAAGAATATTACGGCAAGCTAATTACAGACGATATGTATAAGCCAATTGCACAATCTATTGCTGAGGTAAAAAAATGTGCTTTGTTAGTTGATTATTATATTGAAGAAGGAGAAGCGCTTTTACAAGGTCGTTTTATCAAAACAGAATGGACAGAAACGTATACGGAAAATAATCCGTTGGGAGTAATTTTGGGTGTTATGCCTTGGAATTTTCCATTTTGGCAAGTATTCCGATTTGCCATTCCAACTATTTTAGCGGGAAATACAGTTGTGGTAAAACACGCAAGCAATGTACCTTTATCGGCAAAAGCAATTGAAGATTGTTTCTTTATTGAAGGTTTTGAGCAAGTATATTATAACCTTATTTTACCCGGAAAAGAAGTGGAAAATGTAGTGAAAAGTCCTATTGTAAAAGGAGTTTCTTTAACAGGTAGTGAGCCAGCAGGCAGTGCAGTAGCAAAGCAAGCAGGCGAATTAATTAAACCTGTTGTTTTGGAGCTTGGAGGTAGCAATGCATTTATTGTGCTGGAAGACGCTAATTTAAATGAAGTAGTGCCAATTGCCATTAATGCGCGTTTTCAAAATACAGGACAAAGTTGTATTGCCGGAAAGCGTTTTCTTATTCATAACAGTATAAAAGAGCAATTTATTCAGCAGTTTATAACTCAAATGAATGCTTTTACAAAAGGAGATTTGTATCATCCAGCTACAAAAATTGGACTGATGGCTAGAGAAGATTTGGCAGAAGAATTGGAAGTGTTAATGAATGAATCAATTGCAATGGGCGCAACGCTCTTAGTAGGAGGAAAGCGTGATAAAACATGGTTTGAACCAACTGTTTTAGCCGATGTTACACCACAAATGCCTGTTTTTAAGCAAGAAACATTTGGACCTTTGGCTGTTTTTGTTGGGTTTGATACGGTGGAAGAAGCGATAGAATTAAGTAATAATTCTCGTTTTGGATTAGGAGTTTCTATTTTTGGAAAGGAAGTTGAAACATTGAAAAAGTTAGTTTCACTTTTTGATGATGGAGCTGTTTTTATTAATGAGATGGTTATTTCAGATCCGCGTGTACCATTTGGAGGAAATAAGTTTTCAGGTATTGGTAGAGAAATGTCGTTGGAGGGAATTCTTTCTTTCGTCAATAAAAAAACAGTGGTAATAAAATAGAATTGTACATTCATATAATTATATGGGAGATTTATTAGCAACATTTATAAAGTTTTGGGATAACATTGTATTTGTAGATATAATTGAATTTGTAGGAACAATAGCTTTTGCTATTTCGGGTATTCGATTAGCATCAGCCAAAAATGTAGATTGGTTTGGGGCTTTTGTGGTTGGTTTTGTAACCGCAATTGGTGGAGGTACACTAAGAGATTTATTATTAGGAGTTACACCATTTTGGATGCTTACAAGCGTTTATATTTGGTGTACCGCAATTTCAATGTTGTTGGTTATTTCTTTCCCAAAAAAATTAATACGGCTAAATAATACGTTTTTGTGGTTTGATAGTATCGGATTAGGATTATTTGTAGTGGTAGGAACAGAAAAAACTATTGCATTAGGCTATCCTTTTTGGGTAGTTGTTATTATGGCAACAATTACTGGTATTGTTGGAGGAATGATTAGAGATGTTTTGATAAACGAAATCCCTGCTATTTTTAGACAAGAGTGGTATGCTTTAGCATGTATTTTTGGTGTTATATTTTATTATTTCCTAGATTCTTTAAGTATTGATCCAAAAATTATTCAAGTTTCTACTGCTGCGTTTGTTTTTGTAATGCGTTTGGTAGCAACGCGTTATAAGCTTGGCTTGCCAACATTGAAAGGAGAAGTATAAGTTTTTGATTTTTTTTTAAATAAAATGTTTGTAAAAAACGGAAAACGCGCTATATTTGCATCGCAATAAAGGTAACACACCTTCCTCCTTAGCTCAGTTGGTTAGAGCATCTGACTGTTAATCAGAGGGTCCTTGGTTCGAGCCCAAGAGGGGGAGCAAAGCAATAGCTTAAATGTGTAACACCTTATTAGGTTGGTAATAATACCTTCCTCCTTAGCTCAGTTGGTTAGAGCATCTGACTGTTAATCAGAGGGTCCTTGGTTCGAGCCCAAGAGGGGGAGCAAAATAAAAAGCCTTACAGAAATGTAAGGCTTTTTTTATGAAGTTTATCGAAGTTTTCTTATTGTTTTGCTAACTATTTTGTTAAAGCTTCGTATTTTGCTTGTGCGGTTTTTAGTTGAAATTCAAGATTTACAATTTGTGTTTGCAATTTGTGTAATCGCTGTTTTTCTTTTAGTTCTTGCACGGGAGCTACTTTTCCTTTTATTAATTGATTAGATAGCTTTTGATCTCTTTTTGAATAATTATTTTTAGTTTTATCTAATCGTTTGGTAAGTTTTACAATATTTTTCTCTTGCTTAGCAATTTCTTTTTGACGTTTTAGTTCTATTTTTCGCTCAGCTTGTATTTGAGTTTGTTCTCGGTTAAACTCTTTTAAATCTTGTTTATCTAAAATTTCAGTAATTCCTTGATTTTCTGATTCTGGTAAGATAGAAATTTCTTGTGAAGTAATTATTGCTGTGTTTTCTTGTGCTTGCGCTATGGTTGCTCCTAATAGAGCTAATGCGCTGATTAAAATTTGTTTTTTCATGATTTTTGTGTTTTTATTGTTTGTTTCTTAAAACTAAATTACAAAATAAAGGCATCAAAAAAAGTGCCGATATTGCAAGAAAGGCAAGAAAAAGTAAGATAAATTGATTTGAAAATTACTTCTTCTTAAAAAGTAATGGAAGTATAAGAAACGATAATGTGCCTAGAATGATAATAATTGCTGTTTGGGTAGACCATAAGATCCAGCCAAATGCTGTGCCTGCAACTGCCGGAATGTGATATAGCAATAATAACTCTGAAATTACTAATGGAAATGCGCCAAATCCACCGTTGGTAAATGAAACAGCAAAACTTCCGGCTACAAAAGCTGACATGACCATTGGAAAGCTAAGATTACTAGTTTCTGCAAGAGCAAGTGTGCCGAAGTAAAACGTGGCAATGTATCCTCCCCAAATTAATAATGTAAAAAAGATAAATTGAATCTTATAAGGCATTTTATAAAGACTTACAATGCCTTCTACTAATCCTTTTAATTTTTTCTTTATAAACAGTATAAACTTCCATTTCGCATATATAAATATTACAATACTGCTAATTGCTATACATATGGCGATGCTTGTGTATAGGGCTAATTTTTCTAAGGGAATTTTTGCAGATAAAAAATCTTTTAAAACATCGTATTGTATAAAAAGAGATGTGAATACACAAATTAGTAAACAAATCAGATCTATAATTCGTTCTGAAACAATGCTTCCGAAACTTTTGTCAAAGGGAATTTTCTTGTATTTCTGTAAAACTACTGCTCTAGATATTTCTCCGGATTTCGGAATGGTTAAATTCATAATATAACCAATATTGATAGCCATAAAGTTAACAGTAGTGCTCGATTGATGTCCCATGTATTGCAAAGCGTACTTCCAACGATAAGATCTTGCCCAGAGGCTGAGGATAGAAAAAATGGAAGAAATAGCAATATAATTGTAATTAGCTCCTTTAAAATGAGTAATAATTTCGTCTAATTGCTCGAGAGTAAACTGTTTATAGGAATAATAAATCAAAAAAACTCCCAGTATTAGTGGGAGTATTATGTTGATAGCTTTATTGATCCGTTTTTTCAATTCAATAACTTAAGTTAAAGAGTTGTTTTCTTCGTTTGGAAACACAATAGATGGTTTGAAAGCTTTTGCTTCTTCAAAATCCATAATACCATAAGAAATGATAATTATAATATCTCCTTTGTGTACTTTTCTTGCAGCAGGACCATTTAATGTTATTTCTCCACTATTTCTTGGACCAGGAATAGCATAAGTTTCAAAACGCTCACCATTGTTTATATTTACAATAGCAACCTTTTCGCCTTCAATCATATTGGCAGCTTCTAAAAGCGTTTCGTCAATTGTAATACTTCCAATATAATGTAAATCAGCACCTGTTACCGTTACACGATGAATTTTTGATTTTACTACTTCAACTTGCATTTCGCGATAATTTAGTTTAAAGATAAATTGTCTATTAATCGAACATTTTCAATGTGTGCTACAAGAAAACCTCTATATTTTTTACCTTCTACTTTTTGTGTGGCAGGTAATAAAGTTGCCTCGTCTGCAATTGTAAAATATTCGAGTTCAAAGTTAGGATTATTTTTAAATTGTGACTCTACAAAGTTGGTAACTTTTTCAATATCTTCATTTTCAAATAATTTCTTAGCTTCTAGTAAAACTTTATACAAAAAGGTAGATTTTTCTAATCCTTCTTCAGAAATGCGTTCGTTTCGAGAGCTCATGGCTAATCCTTTTTCTGCTCTGTAAATAGGTACACCAATAATGTTAATTGGAAGAAGATGTTTTTCTACCAATTTTCTAATAATTTGAAGTTGCTGAAAGTCTTTTTCACCAAAATAAGCATTGTTTGGTTGTACAATTTCAAACAATTTTTTTACAACAGTTCCAACGCCATCAAAATGACCTGGTCTGTTTGCTCCCTCCATTTGTTGGTCTAATCCATCAAAATCAAAAGTTGTTGCAATTGTGTTTCCGTCGTAAATTTCGTTTATAGAAGGAGCAAAAATTACAATTTTATCTGATAAAGATTTTATTTTTAACGTATCTCTCTCTAGAGTACGTGGGTATTTTTCTAAATCTTCAGGGTTGTTAAACTGAGTAGGATTTACAAAAATACTTACTACGGTACAGTCATTTTCTTCTAATGATTGCTTCATTAAAAAAAGATGTCCGTCATGTATAGCGCCCATTGTAGGTACAAAACCTATAGATTGCTTATTGTTTTTAAAAGTCGATAAATAAGCTTGTAATTCGACTTTTGTTGTAAGAAGAAACATTTGCTCTATGTTTTAAATAATGGCAAAATTAGTTAATTAAGGAAATAACTCCATAAAAATTCGTAAATTTGCACTGTTTATTTATTTCACAGAAACTATTTTGAAGATGAAAGATAAGAGGATATTGTACGTATCATCTGAAGTGGTACCTTATTTAGCAGAAAATGAAGTTTCATTGATGTCTTATGATGCGCCAAAAATGATTAATGATCAAGGAGGGCAAATAAGGATATTTATGCCAAAATACGGGAGTATTAATGAGAGACGTCATCAATTGCACGAAGTTATTCGTTTGTCAGGGATGAATCTAGTAGTTAATGATATGGATATGCCTTTAATTATTAAGGTAGCTTCTATTCCAAAAGAAAGGATTCAGGTTTATTTTATTGATAACGACGAATACTTTAAGAGAAAGTCAACGTTTTCTGATGAAGATGGAACGTTGTATCCAGATAACGATGAGCGCGCTATATTTTTTACAAAAGGTGTTATCGAAACAATTAAGAAATTAAATTGGGTTCCAGATGTAATTCATGTTCAGGGATGGATGGCATCTTTATTGCCAACTTATTTGAAAAACTATTACAAAAACGAAGCTATTTTTGCTGATACAAAAATAATTACTTCTGTATTTGAAGAAGGTTTTGATGGTGTTTTAAATGCAACAATGCATGAAAAAGTGGCATTTGACGAGCTTCCTGCAAGTGATGTAGCAGATTTTGAAAAAGCAACTTATCATAATGTTATGGTTAATGCAGTGAAGAATTCAGACGGTGTTATCATTGCTTCAGAAAAAATCAGTCCAGATTTAACAAATATTATAGAATCTTCTAATAAACCTTTCTTACCTTACGTTGCTAAAGAAGAGTTTGCAGAAGCATACACTTCATTCTATAATAAATTTTTTTAAAACGAATACTTATTTCAATTTTAGATGAAGTATAAAAGCATAATAAAAACACTATTGGCTGTAACAGCAATTGCTAGTTTACAGTCATGTGATAAGGACTTTAGTGAAATAGGAAGCGAAATTATTGGAGACAATGATTTGAATATAGAAACGTATCAAGTAAATGATATTGTTTCTTATACGCAACCTTACGGAGTAGTTGAAACAAAGAATTTAATTAGTATGCCCTTTGGTTCATTAGATAATAGTGAATTTGGAAGGGTAAATAGTAGTTTTGTTACACAGGTACTTTCTAGTTCTACAACATTTGACGGCATTAATACTTCAGCTGTAGTTGATTCTGTTTACGTGTATGTTCCATATTATTCTACTTATGATAAAGTAGAAGATGATGTAACGTATTATAAACTTGATAACGTAACAGGAGAAGGAAGTTTTAATTTGGAAGTTTATCAAAATAATTATTATTTAAATAATGCAAACCCAGGAACAGGACAAGCGCTAGCTTATTACTCAAACTGGTCTTCTATTTTTGATGCTAATAAAAAACCAAATCCATTAAATGACTTAAATAGTATTCAACAAAGTCGTGAAGTTACTTTCACGAAGAAAAATATTATCATTTACAAAAAAGATAAAAACGGGAATACAATTATCAATGAAGACACTAAAAAACCAGAGGTTTCCGAAACGTTAGCGCCAGGTTTATGGTTAGATCTTGATAAAGCTCCTTTTCAAAGAATGCTAATTGATGTCATTGCCAATAGAGTAGCTTTCAAAGATCCTGCATATTTTAGCAATTATTTTAGAGGCTTATATTTTAAAGCATCTAACAATAGTACAAAAGGATTGCTAGGTATGGTAAACCTTACAAATGGAAAATTGGTTATTCGTTACAAGCAAGAAATAGATGATATTAATGCTGAAGGAGAATCAATTAAAAAAACGGTGTATAATAGCATAACGTTGCCATTTTCAAATATTAGCGATACAAATAGTTATTCAAGATACATCAACGTAAGTTTAAACTCTAAAGGAGATGCCAAGACATTGCCGTCAGAAAAAGTAGGCGACAAAGAAAAAGGTGATGAACGCGTTTATGTAAAAGGCGGAGAAGGAAGTGTTGCTGTAATTGATTTATTAAGTTCAAATGATTTCGAGGAGTTGAAAAAACTTAGAGAGATGAATGTTATGATCAATGATGCTGTATTAACCGTGCATGTTGATGTTAATGCAATGGACAAAAATCAAATACCAAAACGTTTATACTTGTATAATTACGATAACGGATTGCCGCTTTCAGATTTCTTAAACGACAGTTCTGTAAGCACTGAATACAGTAAGCTAACTTTTGGTGGAATTTATCAAGCAGCAAATGCAGAAACAGGTATTGCTGGTAATACATACAAATTTAGAATAGCAGAATACATTCGTGCTCTTATCAAAAATAAAACAGACAAGAGTCCGAAATTAGCAATATCAGCTACAAATAATTATACAGACGCAATGTTGTTGACAGTTTCTAACGGTGTTATGAACAAGCTACAAGAGGCAATTCCAAATAATGTAGAAGACGTAAAATCGGTTCCAACTATTTCAACAATGTTTCCATTAGGTACTGTGTTACATGGTACAAAAACAACAGGTAAAGAAAGAATGACGTTGCAAATCTTTTATACAAAAACAAAAAAATAATATACATATATGTGTGGAATCGTAGGATATATTGGGCATAGAGATGCATACCCAGTTATAATAAAAGGATTAACTCGATTAGAATACAGAGGGTACGATAGTGCTGGATTAGCTGTATTTGATGGAGAAAAAATCAATTTATGTAAAACAAAGGGAAAAGTAGCTGATCTTGAAGCAAAATCTACAGATACAATCAAAAAAGGAACTGTAGGTATTGGACATACAAGATGGGCAACGCACGGAGTTCCGAATGATGTAAATTCACATCCACATTTTTCTAATTCTGGAGAATTAGTAATTATTCACAATGGTATTATTGAAAACTACGATTCTTTAAAACAAGAATTAATTAATAGAGGATACATTTTTCATTCAGAAACAGATACGGAAGTATTGATTAATCTGATTGAAGACATACAAAAAACAAATAAAGTAAAACTTGGTAAAGCAGTTCAAATTGCGTTAAATCAAGTGGTAGGTGCGTACGCAATAGCTGTAATGGATATCAAAAAACCAAATGAAATTGTAGCAGCTAGACTAGGAAGTCCGTTGGCAATTGGAATTGGTGAAAATGAATATTTCATTACTTCAGACGCTTCTCCTTTTATCGAATATACAAATAATGCTATTTATTTGGAAGATGAGGAAATGGCAATCATCCGCCTGCACAAACCTCTAACAATAAGAAAAATCAAAGATGATAGTTTAGTAGATCATTACGTTCAAGAGCTTCAATTAAATTTAGAGCAAATTGAGAAAAATGGTTACGATCATTTTATGATGAAAGAAATCTATGAGCAACCAGAAGTTATCCGTGATACTTTTAGAGGAAGACTTTTAGCTGATCAAGGATTAATAAAAATGGCAGGAATAGAAGATAATATCGATAAATTCCTAAATGCAAAAAGAATTATTATTGTCGCTTGTGGTACTTCGTGGCACGCAGGTTTGGTAGCAGAATATATTATTGAAGAATTTGTACGTATTCCAGTAGAAGTAGAATACGCTTCAGAATTCAGATATAGAAACCCAATTATTAATGACTCTGATATATTAATTGCAATCTCTCAGTCAGGAGAAACAGCAGATACGTTAGCAGCAATAAAATTGGCTAAAAAACGAGGTGCTTTCGTATTTGGAGTTTGTAATGTTGTAGGTTCTTCAATTTCTAGAGAAACACACGCAGGTGCATATACACATGCAGGTCCAGAAATAGGGGTTGCATCAACAAAAGCATTTACAACACAAATCACCGTACTTACACTTATTGCATTGCGTTTAGCAAAAGCAAAAGGAACATTGTCTAACTCAGAATATCTAAAATATTTACATGAGCTTGAATTGATTCCAGAGCGTGTAAAAGAGGCATTGACAATGAATGAAGAAGTGTTTAAAATTGCAGAAGTATATAAAAATAGTACAAACTGTTTATATTTAGGAAGAGGATATAATTATCCTGTTGCAATGGAAGGCGCTTTAAAATTGAAAGAAATATCTTACATTCATGCAGAAGGTTATCCTGCTGCAGAAATGAAACATGGTCCAATTGCTTTAATAGATGAGCATATGCCAGTAATTGTTGTAGCTCCAAGTCAAGAGCATTATGACAAAGTTGTAAGTAATATTCAGGAGATAAAAGCACGTAGCGGAAAAATTATCGCTGTGGTTACCAAAGGAGATAAACAAGTAAGAAAATTAGCAGATCACGTAATTGAAGTTCCTGGAATTTCAGAAGCTTTAACGCCAATTCTTACAACAATTCCTCTACAATTGTTATCTTATCATATTGCTGTTTTAAGAAACTGTAATGTAGATCAACCACGTAATTTAGCGAAGTCGGTTACTGTAGAATAATATGTGAAATGCGAACCTTTTTAAGGCTCGCATTTTTTATATATAAATAAAATTTTTAATCATTTTCATATTAAGAGAAAAAAACTATCTTTGCACTCTGAAAAAGTAGATTTTTTCATTAAACGTAAATAGCTGTTAAATAAATACATAAGCAATGTCTAAAGTTACAGGAAAAGTTGCGCAAGTTATCGGACCAGTAGTTGATGTAATGTTCAATACTGTGAATGCCGAACTTCCAAGAATTTATGATTCATTAGAAATCACTAAACCAGATGGTTCTAAATTAGTACTTGAAGTACAATCACACATTGGAGAAGATACAGTTCGTACAATTTCAATGGACTCAACAGACGGACTAAGTAGAGGATATGAAGTTGTCGCTACAGGATCTCCTATCCAAGTTCCAATCGGAAAAGAGGTATTTGGAAGATTGTTTAATGTTGTTGGTGACGCTATTGACGGTCTTGGTAATTTACCAAAAGACGGTTCAAACGGATTGCCAATTCACAGACCAGCTCCTAAATTCGAAGATTTATCAACAGCAACTGAGGTTTTATTCACAGGAATTAAAGTAATTGACTTAATTGAGCCTTATGCAAAAGGAGGTAAAATTGGTTTATTCGGTGGTGCTGGAGTAGGTAAAACTGTATTAATTCAGGAGTTGATTAACAATATCGCTAAAGGACACGGAGGTTTATCAGTATTCGCAGGTGTAGGAGAACGTACACGTGAAGGAAACGATTTACTACGTGAGATGTTAGAGTCAGGTATTATTAAATATGGTGATGATTTCATGCACTCTATGGAAAATGGAGGATGGGATTTAACTAAAGTTGACAGAAGTGGAATGTTAGATTCTAAAGCTACATTCGTATTCGGTCAGATGAATGAGCCACCAGGAGCACGTGCACGTGTTGCTTTATCAGGATTAACGATTGCTGAGTTTTTCCGTGATGGTGCTGGAGACGATCAAGGAAAAGATGTACTTTTCTTCGTAGACAACATCTTCCGTTTTACTCAAGCTGGTTCTGAGGTGTCTGCATTATTAGGTCGTATGCCATCTGCGGTAGGTTATCAGCCTACATTAGCAACAGAAATGGGTGCTATGCAAGAGCGTATTACTTCTACAACAAAAGGATCAATTACTTCAGTACAGGCGGTTTACGTTCCTGCGGATGACTTAACTGACCCGGCGCCTGCTACAACGTTTGCGCACTTAGATGCAACAACAGTATTGTCTCGTAAAATTGCTGAGTTAGGTATTTATCCTGCAGTAGATCCATTAGATTCTACTTCTCGTATTTTATCTCCAGAAGTTTTAGGAAAAGAACATTATGCTTGTGCACAACGAGTAAAAGAAATTTTACAAAAATATAAAGAACTTCAAGATATCATTGCTATCTTAGGTATGGAAGAGTTATCAGAAGAAGATAAATTAGCGGTACACAGAGCACGTCGTGTTCAACGTTTCTTATCTCAACCTTTCCACGTAGCTGAGCAATTTACAGGTATCCCAGGTGTATTAGTTGATATTAAAGACACAATCAAAGGATTTAATATGATTATTGATGGTGAATTAGACCATTTACCTGAAGCAGCTTTCAACTTAAAAGGTTCAATCGAAGAAGCGATTGCAGCTGGAGAGAAAATGCTTGCTGAAGTTTAATAATCACTAAAATAGATCAATATGAAATTAGAAATTGTATCACCTGAAGCTACATTATTCTCTGGAGAAGTTACTTCGGTAGCTGTGCCTGGTGTTAATGGTGAGTTTCAAATGTTAAACCATCACGCTTCTATCGTGTCATTGTTGACAAAAGGAAATGTGAAGTTTACAGGAAATAACATTTCTATTAAAGAAGCTTTTAGCGCTAAATTTACTAAAATAAGTAATGATACGTTTGTATTGCCAATTACTTCTGGTACAGTAGAGCTAAGTGATAATAAAATCATTATATTAGCTAACTAATTAGTTAATAATAAAATAAAAAAAAGCCGTTTCATATCGCATGAAACGGCTTTTTTGATTATTTCTATTTTTAGAAACTGTAGGCAAGTTTGGCATTAAATGCAACAAATGTATTATTTTTTGTATCTGAATGTTTTGATTTTATTGTCTCAAATCCAAGTCCAAATAGAAATTCATAGTTAAAATTAGTTTCTTTTATATTTCGTCGAATAGAAAAAGCAGGAGTATAGTTAGATGCATATTCTAATTCTGCGTGTTTATCTCTAAGGGCAGTATTTGCCAGAAAACCTGGAATGTAATTGTATTGAAGCGAAAAGAAGTTAGCTCCATTATTTTTAATATTTTTTCCTTTATTTGCTCTGCTTTTTATATTGTAATATAAGCGTGGTTCAACAGTAAAGGCAACACTTGTATAAAATTCGCTAGCATCCCGATTAATGTTAAACCCTAAGTTGTAGCTAGCTTTTATTTGCACTGTTAATGGATCAAAAAGTTTTTGCTCATAGTTGTAATACATATTTAATAATCCAATTCCTACTTCAGATTTGCTGTTTAACAGCGAAGAATTTTCTTGGGCAAATAATAAAGTTGGTAATAATAAAATACTACCGCAGTAAAATTTTGTTTTTGTTAGTAAAGGCATTTTTAATAGTTATTTGGTGGCGCAAGATAAATTTTTATTAGATATTTTTTTATTAAAAATATGAGCAAAATTAGTTTTGTATATTAGTGCTTGATATAAATATATAAGTATGGCAAAAGTTAAAACCGCTTTTTTCTGTCAGAGTTGTGGTACACAATATCCAAAATGGATGGGACAATGCAGCGCTTGTAAAGAATGGAATACCATTGTAGAAGAAGTAGTACAAAAAGAAGAGAAAATTAGTTGGAAGGTAGCAACAGGTAACACAACATCCTCAAAGGTAGCCAAACCCTTAAAAATTAGAGAAATTGATAGTGCCGAAGAAATCCGATTAAATACGTTGGACGAAGAATTGAATCGTGTTTTGGGTGGAGGCATCGTACCAGGATCGATGATATTGCTTGGTGGTGAACCAGGAATTGGAAAAAGTACGCTGTTGTTGCAAATATCATTGCGATTGCCTTTTAAGGTGCTTTATGTATCTGGTGAGGAAAGTCAAAAGCAAATCAAAATGCGTGCAGATCGGATCAATCCAGCCAATGAAAACTGTTATATTTTAACTGAAACCAATACACAAAATATCTTCCGTCAGATTGAAGCCATTCAACCCGATGTGTTAATTATTGATTCCATTCAAACCTTACATACTGATTATATTGAATCTTCTGCCGGAACGGTTTCTCAAATAAAAGAATGTACAGCAGAGCTTACAAAGTTTGCCAAAGAAACCGGAACTCCCGTTTTGATTATTGGACATATTACCAAAGACGGAAGTATTGCAGGGCCAAAAATGTTAGAGCATATGGTAGATACTGTATTGCAGTTTGAAGGTGATCGCAATCACGTATATCGCATTTTGCGCGCCAATAAAAACCGATTTGGTTCAACGGCCGAATTGGGTATTTATGAAATGGTAGGCAGTGGTTTGCGCGAAGTATCCAATCCGTCTGAAATATTGATTTCTCACAAAGAAGAAGAGTTATCTGGAACGGCCATTGCGGCTACTTTAGAAGGGATGCGCCCTTTGATGGTAGAAGTACAAGCTTTGGTAAGCACAGCCGTGTATGGAACGCCACAACGAAGCGCTACGGGTTATAACCTGAAACGATTGAATATGATTTTGGCTGTTTTAGAGAAACGCGCAGGGTTTCGTTTGGGTCAAAAAGACGTTTTCTTGAATATCACAGGTGGTCTTTCGGTAGATGATCCTGCGATTGATTTAGGTGTTGTTGCTGCTATTTTATCTTCTGATCAGGATATTTCTATCGGAAAGGATTTTGCGTTTGCAGGGGAAGTTGGACTTACTGGTGAAATTCGCCCAATAAATAGAGCAGATCAGCGTATTCAGGAAGCAGAAAAGTTAGGGTTCTCCACTATATTTATTTCTAAATACAATAAAATCAGCTATAAAGGAAAGGGCATTAAAGTGATTTTAGTTACAAAAATTGAAGATATTGTTGAATTTTTATTTGGATAATTGAGGAGGAGTATTGTGTATTTATGGATGCTTTATAATTAACGTAGCAGTGAAAATGTCAAAACTTATGAATATTGAGTTTATTTTAGCTTATGTTTTGTGTTTAGGATATATTGTGTACTTTTTGAAATTTTCACAAAACAAGATGAAGAGTTTTAATGATTATAAAAATTGGACACTTAATTTGTACAATTACAGACCTTTGCTATTTTGTTTAATTATTTTCATAGGTGGAACAATCTTTATTATTTATGAATTAATAAAAAAATATTTTGATTAAATATCAACCATGACCAAGAGAATTTACAGTCAGTTCTTAAATAAGGATAAAGATAAAAAGATTGAAAAAATATAAAAGAGGCTGTCTCAAAAGACAGCCTCTTTTATATTTCTACCTGTATCCTCAGTGGGATAGGTCGGCAAATATTAAAATCTCAGAAGGTTTGCTGACTTACTTACACAGCTTCTGTTATTTTTTAAGAAAGCGTTTAACCATATGTTTTTCTTGGTAAACAATAAACCCAAAAAATAGAGCAATCAAGCCCAATCCTACTAAATAGTTTTCTCTAAAATGATAAAAATAGATGTAAGAAAACAAAGTAGATAATCCCATAAATAATCCAATAGCTTTTTTATCATATGGAATAGGATAATATTTTTGCCCCAAAACATAAGAAATAACCATCATCGAGCCGTAGGCTATTAAAGTTGCAATTGCCGATCCCATATAACCCATAATCGGTATAAGAAGATAGTTGAAAACAAGTGTTAGAACAGCTCCTAAAATAGAAATATATGCGCCCATCATTGTTTTATCTTTTAGCTTGTACCAAACAGATAAGTTGGTGTAAATTCCCATACAAAAATTAGCTAAGATAATTAGTGGAACAATACTCATTGCTTCCCAATAAGATTCGTTTCTAACAAAAAGAATTTTCAAAAAATCGGCAAAAACAATTACACCAAGCATAATAAAACTACCGCATAACACAAAATATTTTGTTATTGTGGCATATTTTGTTGGTGCATCATCGTGTTTGGCATAATTAAAGAAAAAAGGCTCAATTCCTAATGTATAAGCTTGGCGAAATAAAACCATAAACAAGCCTAATTTATAACAAGCCGAATATTTGCCTACTTCGGAGAGAGCAATGTCGCTTGGTAATAAACGTTCCAGCAAAATTTTATCAAAGCCTTCATTAATAGCAAAAGCCAATCCGCCAATCATAATAGGAACGCCATATTGCATCATCTGCTTTCCTAAATCCAAATTAAATTTCCATTTAATACGAAAGTAATGTGGAATGAAAATAAGAAAGGTAGTAAGACTTGCAATTAAATTAGCAATGAATAAATATTCGACCTGAAAATTGTTGATATAAAAATAATCAAAGAATCCTCCAGGATAATGTTTGTGAAACAAAGGCAGCGCAAACAAAAAGAAAAAAGTAAAAAAAGTATTAATCAATACATTTCCTATTCTTATGGCGCTGTACATAATCGGACGCTGATCGGCTCTTAGTTGTGCAAACGGAATTGCTACCAAAGCGTCTAATACTAATATGCCAATTACATAATTGATAATGCTGTTTGGAATATTTAAAAAATTAGACCAAAAATTACCGCTTCCGCCAGCAACAAATAAAAAGGCAAGCGAGGTAAATAACAAAAAAAATGTAGCATTATTAATTACTTCTTTCTTATCATCTCTTTTGTTGTAAAAACGGAAAAAGGCTGTTTCCATTCCAAAAGTTAAAATAACATTCATAAACATCATAATGGAAAACACAACACTGTATTGTCCGTAAGATGAATTAGACATAAAAGAAGTGTGAAACGGAACTAATAAAAATCCAATAACACGTGGTACAACAGCAGCTAAACCATAGATGGCTGTTTGCTGAAAAATTTTTTTGTAAACACTCACAGTATAAAATCTAAACTACAATTATTAGTTGGCGATAACAGCTGTTGACAGGTTGATCTTTAAAAATGGAATCACGTTTTCTTTAGGTAATTCAATTTTTATTGGACCGTTGTAAGTCATATCTTCATCTAGTGCATTGTATAAAAAAGCAATTGTATTTTCATAGAAAAAAATACTTTCAGGATAATTTAATTGATGATTGCTTGACCAAATATCCATTTTGTTTTTTAACTGTAAAGCAAATAACTTTTGTAGCTCTTCCCAATTTCCAATTATATCTTGCATCGAATACAATTCGCCTGTTTTCGGATTAAAGTTTAAAGCCATTTCACTTTCAAAGCCATATGCGCCGCCTGCAAAGGTATAATACTCTAGTGCAATAGATAGCACATCTTCGTTAAAAAAAGTAATATCTCCATCAATTTCGGCTTTCCATGGAAGTGTTTCATCCGGATATTTTGTTAGAAATTCATTGTAGTTATCAATAAAATTTTTAGTCAATTCTTCATATGATGCGCTCATAGCTGTTTTGTCATCAAGTTCTACAATATTGTCAATTGTACTCAAAACTTTGCTATTAATTTTATCTGCAATAGCATTGTCTTTGTTGGTAATAAACGGAATACTTAAACTAATGGTTGTACAATCGTCAGCCTTACAATCAATAGGAGTTTTGTCGTCAAATTCTACTTGCTCAAATTCTAAGATTTCGTTTGATTTGTTTTTATTGTTGCATCCTATAAACAACATAAATAATAATAGAAAGAAGATTGTTTTTTTCATTTTTCTTGCGCTTTATTACAAAAATAAGGATAAAAGAATTGATACGTGCTTTTCTTCTGCTAATTGTTAACACAAGAAATGCAACAAAGTTTTGTTGAGAAAAAATCCATAAATTACTTTTCTATAATAGTATATTTGTTTGATAATAAACGAAAAAATGAATCGATTACTTTATTGGCTATTTTTTATTTGCTGCGGACTTCAGGCACAAACTGCTGACCAATGGAGCAGCTATTTTTCTTATACCGAGTTGGTGGCCTTGGCCAAAGGAAAAGATATGGTTTTTGGAGCCACACCGTCTGCATTGATTCAATACAATGTGCATAATGGACAAACTCAGGTATACAATTCTATCAATGGATTGAAGGCACAACAAATTACAGCGCTTCATTTTAGTGAAGTGCACCAAAAAGTAATTTTGGGTAATGCGGATGGTAGTTTGATCGTGCTCGATTTGAAGAACGAACGCATTAAAAATCTTTCGGATATTAAAAATAAACCTTCACTACAAATAGGTGAAAAAAAGATCAATGCTTTTTTAGAAGTAAAAAGTCAATTGTATATCGCAACCAATTACGGTATTAGTGTACTTAATTTGAATAATGATAGTTTTGGCGATACTTATTTTTTGGGCAATGAAGGAAAAAACAGTGTAGTAAACGATGTGGTGGCCGATGCTGATAACCTTTATGCTCTTACCAAAGAAGGAATAAAGCAAATTGCTTGGGCTAATGCCAATAAAGTAGATTTTCGTCAATGGAAATTGTGGCTCACGGGCAACGATTGGAAAAAAGGACTTACACAAAATAACAACATTTATTTAATCAAAGACGATTCGTCCGTGCTTTATCACTTGCAACAGCAAGGTGCTGCGGTAGAAGTTGTAGATGTTCATTCGTCACTTGTGGCTATAAACTTAGATGCGCAACAAAATCTTTTATTGATTACAAATCAAGAAGTGTTGCGTTATTCTACTTCACAGCAATTGCATTTAGTTGTTGAGCAGATTAATTTATTGGATGCCGTTCAGGTAAATGAAAATTATTACTTTATTACCAGTAAACAGGGATTTTATGCCCAAAATAATCGCAATCAACAAAATGGATTGTCGCCACAAGGACCAGAATCCAATCGAGTATTTTCTTTATTAACAACCAAAGAAGGTGTTTGGTTTATAAGCGGCGGATACGATAAAACAACCTATAATCCGTATATTCCTTTTCTATCTTCTTATGGTTTAAGTTATTTCAATAAGAAAAAAGGTTGGGAATTTCTGAATCATCAACAATTAAAAGGGGCTAATGCTTTAACCTATGCTGCGCTAAATCCTAAAAATAATAGAGAACTTTTTTTAGGTTCGTATCATTCAGGTTTATTAAAAATAGAGATTAATCCTTCTAATTTATTTCAAAGTGAAATAGTCTTGTACAATCAAAATAATACAGGCAATGAAGGTTTAGAGAATTTAGAAATTGAAGCTGTACCTGGTTTGCCGCAAGATTATGTATCCATTCGTGTAAATGGAGTTGTTTTCGATAAGCAAGGCAAATTATGGGTAACCAATAATTTTGTTCGCAATGCGTTAAAATCTAGAGATGCAGCCAACCAATGGCAATCTTATCCTTCAACCAATGAAATGTTGGATTATAAGCGAGGCAATTATGGAAGGTTGACAATTGATAAAAATAATACAAAATGGATTCCTTCGTTGGAAGATGGATTAACGGCTTTTAATGAAACCAAGAATAATAGAATTGCTACATTTTCGGCAGATATGGGCAATTTACCATCAAATAATGTAAGCGCTGTTGCAATAGATAAATCCAATTCTCTTTGGATTGGAACTAATAAAGGATTGAGAGTAATTCAAAACGTAGATCGATTTTTACAGCCAGTTACCATCGTTCCAACTAATATTGTTATTGAAGAAAATGGCATTGCAGAAGAATTGTTTTATCAGCAATATATAACTGTTATTACAGTAGATGGCGCTAATAAAAAATGGGTGGCTCTTGCAGATGCAGGAGTTTTCTTGATGTCGTCAACAGGTAAAGAAGTACTTCGTCATTTTACTACAGATAATTCGCCTTTGCCAAGCAATACAATTAATGATATTGCGATTGATCCAATTACAGGAGAAGTGTTTTTTGCTACTGATTTGGGAGTTGTTTCTGTTTTGAGCGATTCTACAGAAGGTGAAGAAACCAACAAAGGGTTTTATGCCTATCCAAATCCAGTGCGCCCAGAATATGCTGGAGAGGTTAGAATTGTTGGATTAATGGATCGATCGGTAGTAAAGATTACTGATATTGAAGGTAACTTAATGTTTGAAGCCACAAGCAACGGCGGAATGGTTATTTGGGATACACATGCGATGAATGGCAAAAAAGTAAGTTCTGGAGTGTATTTAATTTTAGTATCGTCTGTAGAAAAATCCGATACACAAGTCAAAAAATTAATGATTATTCGATAATGATTATACAAACTAAAGCAATTGTACTTAGTGCTGTAAAGTTTCAAGACAAAAGTTTAGTGGTAAAATGCCTAACAAAAGAGGTTGGCGTGCAAACTTTTTTTGTACGCAATGCTTTTGCTAAAGGAAAAAGTAGTTCAAAGATTGCTTATTTTCAGCCATTGATGCTGTTGGATATTTCATTTACATTCAAAGATAAGGGCGGGATGGAATATTTTAAAGACATTAAATTAGATAAAGTATATCAGAGCATTTATTATGATTTTGCCAAAAATAGTATAGCCATTTTTGTAAGTGAATTTTTAAGTATGATTGTTACCGAGCAAGAAAGAGATGAACAATTTTACGAATTTATTGAAGCAGCACTTTTGTGGTTTGATACGCATGATGAAGTGGCAAATTTTCATTTATTATTATTAATGGAACTAACAAAATATCTCGGAACCTATCCAGATATTTCTACAACCGATAACATGTATTTTGATTGGCAAGAAGCAGAATTTACCAATGTGCATTCGGCTAGTTGCTTTGATATAAATGAAAGCTATTTGTTGAAACGATTGTTAGAGCTGAGTTTTAATTCAGATCAAAAAATATTCTCTTCTCAAGATAGAAAATCACTTTTAGATCAGCTCATAAAGTATTATGAAGTACACAGTAGTGCATTTAGAAAACCAAAATCATTAGAAATTTTAAAAGAAGTTTTTCGATAAGTGGAAAAGTAAAAACTTGTTTTGTAGGATAAGAAACACAAAAAACACAAAAAACACAAAACAATGATTGGCGATACAAACGAAATTTAAAAGTAAATAAGCTGAAATAAATAGAAAAATAGTTTGTTTTTGTGGCTTTTAGCAAAAATTATTTCGATGGTTATTAAATGAAAATGCTTAAATTCGCCAATTGATAAAATATTATAATTATTACACGATGAGCACTAATTTTAAAGAATATAAAGGTCTTGATTTGTCGGGGGTAGCATCAGAGGTGCTTGATTTTTGGAAAGAACAATCAATATTCGAGAAAAGTATTAGCACAAGGGATGATAATAAACCTTTTGTGTTTTTTGAAGGACCACCTTCAGCTAATGGAAAACCAGGTATTCACCACGTAATGGCTCGTGCGATTAAAGATATTTTTTGTCGTTATAAAACTCAAAAAGGATATCAAGTAAAACGTAAAGCAGGATGGGATACACACGGTCTTCCAGTAGAACTTGGTACAGAGAAAGAATTAGGAATTACTAAAGAAGATATTGGAACAAAAATTACAGTTGAAGAATACAATCAGGCTTGTAAGCGCACAGTAATGCGTTATACAGATGTATGGAATGATTTAACTGAAAAAATGGGATATTGGGTAGATATGGAAGATCCATATATTACTTATAAACCAAAATATATGGAATCAGTTTGGTGGTTATTGAAACAGATTTACGACAAAAATTTGTTGTATAAAGGTTACACAATTCAACCATATTCTCCAAAAGCAGGAACAGGATTGTCGTCACACGAAATCAATCAGCCAGGTTGTTACAAAGATGTAACTGACACAACAGTTGTGGCGCAGTTTAAAGCAGTAGAAGATACTTTGCCAAGCTTTTTACAAGGCGAAGGAATTGTTCATTTCTTAGCTTGGACAACAACTCCGTGGACATTGCCTTCTAATACAGCATTAACAGTTGGACCAAAAATTGAATACGTTTTAGTTAAAACATACAACCAATATACATTTGAACCAATCAATGTAGTGTTGGCAAAAGCTTTAGTTGGAAAACAATTTGCAGGAAAATATGCTGAGGTAACTTCTCAAGAAGAATTAGCTACTTGCCAAAGTTCAGATAAGAAAATCCCTTTCTTAGTAGTAAAGAGCTTTGTTGGGGCAGACTTAGTAGGAATTAAATATGAGCAATTATTGCCATACACTTTACCATACCAAACACCAGAAAATGCATTTAGAGTAATTGCTGGAGATTTTGTTACCACAGAAGACGGAACAGGTATTGTGCACACAGCACCAACTTTTGGAGCGGACGATGCTAAAGTAGCAAAAGAAGCTAAACCAGAAGTGCCTGCTATGTTAATTTTAGATGCAGAAGGAAATGCAGTGCCATTGGTAGACTTGCAAGGTCGTTTTGTAAAAGAAATGGGAGAAGAGTTTGGTGGTAAATACGTGAAAAACGAATACTATGACGAAGGACAAGCACCAGAGCGTTCGGTTGACGTTGAAATTGCAATTAAATTAAAAGAAGAAAATAAAGCCTTTAAGGTTGAAAAATACGTACACAGTTATCCACATTGTTGGAGAACGAATAAACCAATTTTATACTATCCATTAGATTCTTGGTTCATCAAAATTACGGAAGTAAAAGAACGTATGTTTGAATTGAATGAAGAAATTAACTGGAAGCCAAAAGCTACTGGAGAAGGTCGTTTCGGAAATTGGTTAAAAAACGCTAATGATTGGAACTTATCGCGTTCACGCTATTGGGGAATTCCATTGCCAATTTGGAGAACAGAAGATAAAAGCGAAGAAATTATCATTGGTTCTGTAGAACAGTTAGTAGGAGAAATTGAAAAATCGATCCAAGCTGGTTTCCAACAAAATAATCCATACGAAGGATTTGTTGTAGGAGATATGTCTGAAGAAAACTATGATTTAATTGACTTACATAAAAATGTGGTTGATCAAGTTGTGTTAGTTTCTCCTTCAGGAAAAAGAATGTATCGCGAATCAGATTTAATTGACGTTTGGTTTGATTCTGGAGCAATGCCTTATGCGCAATGGCACTATCCATTCGAAAATAAAGAATTGGTTGATAACAATAAGGCTTATCCAGCCGATTTTATTGCAGAAGGAGTAGATCAAACAAGAGGTTGGTTCTATACATTACACGCAATAGCAACATTAGTATTTGATACAAAAGCATATAAAAATGTTATGTCTAATGGTTTAGTATTAGACAAAAACGGACTAAAAATGTCTAAGAGTTTAGGTAACACAATTGATCCGTTTGAAACATTAACAGAACATGGGCCAGATGCTACGCGTTGGTACATGATTTCAAATGCAAATCCGTGGGATAACTTAAAGTTTGATTTAGAAGGGATTACAGAAGTAAGAAGAAAATTCTTCGGAACTCTTTATAATACATATTCGTTCTTTGCTTTATATGCTAATATTGACGAATTTAAGTATGCTGAAGCTGAAGTGCCATTAACAGAAAGACCAGAAATTGACCGTTGGATTCTTTCAGAATTGCATACGTTGATTAAAAAAGTAGATGAGTTTTATGCAGAATACGAACCTACAAAAGCAGCAAGAGCAATTACAGAATTTGTAACAGAAAATTTAAGTAATTGGTACGTGCGTTTATGCAGAAGAAGATTCTGGAAAGGAGAATATGCACAAGATAAAATTGCGGCTTACCAAACATTATATACTTGTTTAGTTACAATTTCAAAGTTAGGTGCGCCAATTGCTCCTTTCTTCATGGATAAACTTTACAGAGACTTAACGTTAGCTACATCAAGTGAGAAATTTGAATCAGTACATTTGGCTGACTTTCCAACATATGACGAATCATTCGTCGATGCTGCGTTAGAAAGTAGAATGCACAAAGCACAAATTATTTCATCTTTGGTGTTGTCATTGCGTAAAAAAGAAATGATAAAAGTACGCCAGCCGTTACAACGTATAATGATTCCAATATTGGATGAAAATCAACGTTTAGAGATCGAAGCTGTTTCAGATTTGATTATGGCTGAGGTAAATGTAAAAGAAATTGAGCTGTTAGATGATGCTTCTGGTATATTAGTGAAGCAAATAAAACCTAATTTCAAAACATTGGGACCACGTTTTGGAAAAGATATGGGGCTGATTGCTAAGGAAATACAGAATTTTACCCAAGATGATATTGCATTAATTGAGAAAAATGGTGAAATTAGTGTGAATTTAACAGAAAAAAATGTTATATTGACCTTGTCTGATGTGGAAATTACTTCTCAGGATATAGAAGGATGGTTAGTTGCTAATGATAACGGAATAACTGTTGCTTTAGATATCACATTGACAGATCAATTGAAAAAAGAAGGAATTGCGAGAGAATTAGTTAATCGTATTCAAAATATTAGAAAAGATTGCGGTTTTGAAGTAACTGATCAAGTGAAAGTTACTATTCAAGATTTAGCAGAAATAAGAGAGGCTGTTTTAGCAAATGAAGATTATATTAAGTCTGAAACATTAACTCATACATTAGAATTCGTAGACGAGTTGACAAACGGGGTAGATGTAGAGTTTGATGAGCTAAAAACACGAATGTTAATTTTAAAATAGTTAAAATTATGAATCAGACCGGTGAATTAGTACGTTATTCTGACAGTGACTTAGCAGAATTTAGAGAGTTGATTAATTTAAAAATTGAAAAAGCACAAGCTGATCTGGAATTGATAAAGAGCGCTTATATGAATGATTTAAATAATGGTACAGATGATACGTCGCCAACGTTTAAAGCATTTGAAGAAGGTAGCGAAACAATGTCTAAAGAGGCAAACTCTCAATTAGCTATTCGTCAAGAAAAATTTATCAGAGATTTAAAAAATGCTTTGATAAGAATTGAAAACAAAACTTACGGATTATGTAAGGTTACAGGTAAATTAATCAATAAAGATAGATTAAAACTTGTACCTCATGCAACGATGAGTATTGAAGCAAAAAATTTACAACGATAAATACTAAAAACGCCCTTTTTAATTAAATGGGCGTTTTTTTTATCTATTAAAATAAATTACATTTGCCTGTAAATACAATGAAAATGTCATTAAAAAAGGCTTATCTTTTAATAGTTATACTGTTGATTATCGACCAATGGTCAAAGATTTATATCAAAACACACTTTTTGTTAGATGAAGAAGTTTTTGTATTCGATTGGTTTAGAATACATTTTATCGAAAATGAAGGTATGGCATGGGGCGTAGCCCTACCAGGAAACTATGGTAAACTTGCATTAACATTGTTTAGAATTATTGCTGTTATTGGAATAGGATGGTGGCTTAATGATTCTATTAAAAAGAAGCTTTCTAATTATCTAATTGTTGCTATATCTCTTATTTTTGCAGGTGCTGTAGGGAATATTATAGATTCTGTTTTTTACGGTGTTATTTTTGACGATAGCACGCATCAATTAGCTACTTTATTTTCTGATAAACCATACGGAACTTTATTTCACGGAAAAGTGGTAGATATGCTGTATTTTCCTATTTGGAGAGGTGTATTACCAGAGTGGTTGCCTATTTGGGGCGGAAAGTATTTCACTTTTTTTAATGCAATATTTAATTTTGCAGATACAGTCATCTCAATAGGAGTTGGTATTTTAATCGTTTGGAATAAAAAAATATTTAAGAATTAACTAAAAAATATTTAGTTATCACATAAAATTGTGTTTAAATAAGATTTTTCTACAAAAGATTTTTTATCTTCACAGATAAAAATCCGAGTATGAGAATATTAGACGAAGTTATACATTCTGGTGAATGTAAAACCTTACATTTAGAAATTGCACGATTACATACAGCTACAAAACTTAAAATTCCTGTTATAGTAGCAAGAGCAAAAGAAGAAGGACCAACTGTTTTGTTATCAGCTGGTTTACATGGAGATGAGCTAAATGGAGTAGATATCGTACGTCAATTTGTACACAAAGGAATTAATATTCCAAAACGCGGAACAATTATTTGTATTCCTGTTATTAATATCTTTGGATTTATTAATAAGACACGTGAATTTCCAGACGGACGCGATCTTAATAGAGTTTTTCCTGGAAGCAAAACCGGATCTTTAGCAGGTAGATTTGCTTATTATATTTTAGAGTATATTATTCCCCATGTTGATTTTGCCATCGATTTTCATGCAGGTGGGCAAAGTCGTTTTAATGCACCTCAATTGCGTATTTCTGAAGATGACAAGGATGTATTACAACCTTTAGCAGAAATTTTTCACGCGCCATTTTTACTATATTCATCACAAATTTCAGGTTCTTTTAGAAATGCTTGCGCAAAGCGCGGCGTTAAAATGTTATTGTTTGAAGGAGGAAAATCATTAGATATAAATCCACAAGTTTCAAAAATGGGAGTTGAAGGGACTAAGCGTTTTTTGGCTCATTTTGGAATGTTGAGAGATGAATTTGAAACGGAAGAACGAGTAGATAAAATGGAGGTTATTGTACAATCAATTTGGATTAGAGCAAAAATTTCTGGCTTAATGCACGATCAGGTTGCGGTTGGAGCATTTGTACGAAAAGGAGAAGCTTTAGCGTATATTTCTGATCCGTACGGAAAAGAAAATGTAGCAATAAAAGCGCCAAATAGCGGATATGTTATCAATGTAAATGAAGCGCCAATTGTTTATCAAGGTGATGCTATTTTTCATTTATCAAAGACATTAACACATGGATAAAAAAAGTTTAAGATTAAAATATAAAGATTTAAGAACAAATTTGTCAGAAGAAGCTATTGATAATCTAAGTTTAGATGTTGCTAATCAAGCTTTGAAGTTACCTATTTGGCATAAAACTAATTATCATTTGTTTCTTTCTATCGCCAATAAAAAAGAATTAGATACAACTTATTTGTTGCAAATTTTGGCAGGAAAAGACAAAAATGTAATTCTTTCAAAATCTGATTTCTCAACTAATTTAATGACAAATTATTTGTTAACTGACAATACTGTACTTAGAATAAATGCGTATGGTATTCCTGAGCCAGAAGAAGGTTTTGTGGTAGCTGACAATCAAATAGATGTTGTTTTTGTGCCCCTTCTTGCTTTCGATATTCAAGGAAATAGAGTAGGATATGGCAAAGGGTTTTATGACAAATTTTTAAGTCAATGCAGAAAAGATGTTGTAAAAGTAGGACTTAGTTTTTTTGAAGCAGAACAAAATATAGAAGGTGTCTTAGAAACAGATATTCAGCTAGATTATTGCGTTACACCAAATAAAATATACGATTTTAATAAAGCATAAAATCAAGAGAATAAGAATTAAAAAATGCAAGTAAACGAAGATTTAGCCTTACAGATACAAACCTTGCCCAATCAACCAGGTGTTTATCAATATTTTGATAAAGACGGGAAGATATTGTATGTAGGTAAAGCCAAAAACTTGAAGAAGAGAGTTGGCTCTTATTTTAATAAAATACACGATAATGCTAAAACCAATGTTTTAGTTCGCAAAATTGTAACCATAAAGCATATTGTAGTACCTACAGAAACCGATGCGTTGCTGTTGGAAAACAATTTGATAAAACAGCTGCAACCACGTTATAATGTATTGCTAAAAGATGATAAATCATATCCGTGGATTTGCATTAAAAAAGAATCGTTTCCCCGTGTATTTTCTACGCGAAGAATGATAAAAGATGGATCTGAATATTTTGGACCATATACCAATTCCAAAACGGTAGCAACTTTATTAGAATTAATAAAAGAGTTATATGCTATTCGTAGTTGTAGTTTAGATTTGTCTTTGGCAAATATTAAAAGTGAAAAGTTTAAGGTGTGTTTAGAGTATCACATCAACAATTGTGGAGGTCCGTGTCAAGAATATGAAACGACAGAACAATACAATCAAAAAATAGCCGAAATTAGAGATATTTTGAAAGGAAATTTCAAAGAAAGTCTAAAAGGTTTTAGAGCTCATATGTTGAATTTGGCAAAAGAGATGCGTTTCGAAGAAGCTCAACAAGTAAAAGAAAAAATAGAACTTCTAGAAAACTACCAAGCAAAATCTACCATTGTAAATCCAAAGGTAGGCAACATTGATGTATATACAATTATCTCGGATGATTCTACCGCTTATGTCAACTTTTTGCAAGTTTCTTACGGAGCAATTATTCGTTCACATAATTTAGAGCTAAAAAAGAAGTTAGAAGAAACCGATCAAGAATTACTTGAATTGGCTATTGTAGAAATAAGACATCGTTTTGAGCTTATTACTAAAGAAATTTTGGTTCCTTTTCCTGTAGATTTAGGAGAAGACATAAAGATTACCACACCAAAACTTGGCGATAAAAAAGCGTTGTTAGATTTATCTGAACGAAACGCAAAATTCTATCGAATGGATCAATTAAAGCAGATTAAAATTGTTGATCCAGAAAGACATTCCAATCGAATAATGCAACAAATGATGAAAGATCTTCGATTGCCAAAAGAACCAAGACATATAGAATGTTTTGACAATTCAAATATTTCTGGTACAAATCCAGTTTCTGCTTGTGTGGTTTTCAAAGATGGAAAACCAAGTAAAAAAGATTATCGTCATTTTAATGTAAAAACAGTTGATGGGCCAAATGATTTTGCAACAATGGAAGAAATTGTTTTTAGAAGATATAAACGATTGCTTGAAGAACAACAACCTTTGCCAGATTTGATTGTTATTGATGGAGGAAAAGGACAATTGGGCGTAGCATTAAAAAGTTTAGAGAATTTAGGACTAAGAGGAAAAATCCCAATTATTAGTTTGGCAGAACGATTGGAAGAGATTTTTTATCCAGGTGATAGCTACCCAATGTATCTAGATAAACGATCAGAAACAATGAAAGTTATTATTCATTTACGTGATGAAGCACATCGCTTCGGATTATCATTTCATCGTAATCAACGTAGTAAAAATGCTATTACAAGTAAATTAGATGAAATTCCTGGCATTGGAGATAAAACAAAAACAAAGTTAATAAATCATTTTAAGTCAGTAAAAAGAATATTTGAAGCTCCAGAACAAGAAATAGAGCAACTTATAGGTAAGGCAAAAGCCAAGATTTTGCAAGAGTATGTAAAACAGTAGAAGATAAGTTTATGCAAAGAGTAGTAGTAATTGTAGCAGCAGTTCTGTTTGCTTGTAGTGTTGTTGTTGGTCAAGATAGCATCCGACCAAAGGTTGGACTTGTACTAAGTGGTGGTGGAGCCAAAGGTTTAGCGCATATTGGTGTGTTAAAAGTGTTAGAAGAGCAAGGTGTGCAAATTGATTATATTACAGGTACAAGTATGGGAGCCATTATTGGTGGCTTATATGCTGCGGGTTATACTTCTTCTGAACTTGATTCTATTTTTAATCATATCGATGCAGATGCATTAATAAGTGATTATATTCCGCGTATTTCCAAGCCATTTTACGAAAAGAAAAACGATGAAATTTATGCTATAACACTCCCTTTTGACAAATTTAAAATCGGATTGCCCAAAGCATTATCGCGTGGAATGTATAATTACAATTTAATGAATCGATTGCTGGCGCATGTAAGGCATCTAAGAGATTTTAATGATTTGAACGCTCCTTTTCTTTGTGTGGCTACAAATATTGAAACAGGTGATGCTGTTTTGTTAGACAGCGGATATTTGCCTCAAGTTATTTTAGCCAGTGGTGCTTTTCCATCCTTATTTGCTCCTGTTCATATCGATGGCAAGTACTTGATTGATGGCGGAATTGTGAATAATTATCCTGTTGAGGAATTAAGAAAAATGGGTGCCGATATTGTTATTGGTGTTGATGTACAAGATGGATTAAAAAAAATGCAAAATATTGATGGAGCTGCAGATATTTTATTACAAATATCCAATTACTCTACAATAGCACAAATGGCAGATAAAATAAAAGAAACAGATATTTATATAAAACCTGATATTGTTGGCTTTAAAGTTACTTCCTTTGATCAGGGAAAAATAATTATTCAACGTGGAATTGAGGCAGCAAAGGCTAAGCTAGACGAAATAAAAGAAGTAGGAGGAAATAAAAATGTACTCAAGAATCAATATGTGCCAAAATACGATGGAAATTTAGAAATTAAAAATATTTATATTGATGGTTTAAAGCGCTATAATCGACGTTATGTTTATGGAAAACTAGGTTTTAAATCAAATACAACCATAAATTTAAATCAATTAGAAGAAGGAATTAATCAATTAAATGCAACAGATAACTTTAGCAGTATAGCATATAGCTTTCAGAGAGATTCTATCAATCACAATGAAGACGATATGACGTTAACTTTAGTAGAAAATCCTATTCAACGTTATCTAAAACTGGGTGTGCATTATGACGGATTATATAAAACAGCAGCTTTAGTTAATGTTACTCAAAAGCATATGTTGCTTAAAAATGACGTAGCATCTTTTGATCTTGCTTTAGGAGATCATGTACGTTATAATTTTAATTACTTTGTAGATAATGGTTTTTATTGGAGCGTTGGAATTAATTCTAAATATAATAAATTCAACAATAAAATGCCATTTGGTCCATTGTTAGACAGTGGTTTTATAACCTTGCCAGGCGGGATGACTAGAGAAGCTTTGCCAGGTAATTTTAATGTTGATTACCGTGATTTAGAAAACCGTTTAGTCTTCCAAACATTTTACAAGCAAAGGGTTTTATTGGGAGTAGGAATGGAGCATCGTTACTTAAATATTTTAAGTAATTCTTTGAGTTTATCAGAAAGAACTTTAGATTCTAATAATTACTTAGGAACGTTTGCTAATTTAACGATTGATACTTACGATAATAGATATTTTCCTAGAAAAGGATTTATGTTTAAAGGAGAATATTCAAACTATTTTTATTCGTCAGATAAAAATATAGATTTCGAAAATTTCTCAACAATAACAGGTCAGGTCGGATATGCTACTAAAATTGTAGATAAACTATATTTTGATTTTAAATCTCGTCTAGGAGCAGTAATTGGCACAGCTCCGTCTGTTGGATTTCAATATTTTTTAGGAGGATATGGTTTTGCAGATCGAGATAATATTATCCCATTTCTGGGATATGATTTTTTGGAAATCACCGGCGATTCTTTTTTAACAGGTTCTATTTCTTTGGATTATGAGTTTTTGAAGAAACATCACATAAATATCACAGCTAACTTAGCTAATGCAGGAAATGATATTTTTACAGATATGAATTGGCTTACAAAATCAAAATATACCGGATATTCTGTAGGTTATGGTATGCAAACAATGATTGGGCCAATTGAAGCAAAATTTACCTACTCACCAGAAGCCGGAAAAACATATACTTTTATTGCTGTCGGATTTTGGTTCTAATTTATAGTAAGTACAAATGAGATAAGAAATCATTGTAGATATCGAAATAAAATTTAGTTATAAAATTGTATATATCAATTTTATTTCGATATTTGTGACATTATGAAAACACAATGGGACGGTTTATTGGCTTACCTAAAGTTTCTTATCAAGAGAAATCCTGAATAAGAACCTTTTTACTTATATATTTATTTTTTTATTACTCCAACCTTAAAACTATAAGTAATTATGCCTTTATATCATCGCTTAGGGAGTATTCCCCCTAAACGTCACACAATTTTCAGAAAAGAAAATGGTGACTTATATTATGAACAATTGTTTGGTACAGTTGGTTTTGACGGAATGTCAACAAATATGTATCATGTGCACAGACCTACTCAGGTAAAAGAAATTGTAAAACAATATTCTGTTGCACCAAAAATTGCAAAAGCAAATAACATTCAATCTTACCGATTAAGAGGGTTTCAAGTAGAGCCAACGGATGATTTTTTAGAGAGTCGAAAAGCAGTTTTGACCAATAGTGACTGTACCATTGTACTTGCGGCTCCTAGAAAATCAATGACCGATTATTTCTACAAGAATACCGATTCTGATGAGTTAATCTTTGTTCACAAAGGAACAGGTACATTGCGTACTTTTTTAGGAAATCTAACCTTTAAGTATGGCGATTATTTAGTTGTTCCGCGTGGAATGATTTACCAGATTGAATTTGACACTGAAGAGAACAGATTGTTTATTGTAGAATCTAAACACCCGTACTATACTCCAAAAAGATATAGAAACTGGTTTGGTCAGTTGATGGAACATTCTCCGTTTTGCGAGAGAGATATTCGCCTTCCTGAAAACTTAGAAACTCACGATGAAAAAGGAGACTTCTTAATGAAGTTGAGAAAACAAGATGAAATCTTTGAAATGATCTATGCTACGCATCCATTTGATGTTGTAGGTTACGATGGATACAATTATCCATACGCTTTTTCTATTCATGATTTTGAACCTATTACAGGTAGAATTCACCAACCACCACCGGTACATCAAACTTTTGAAACAGCAGGTTTTGTAGTTTGTTCTTTTGTGCCAAGGTTGTATGATTATCATCCAGATTCTATTCCAGCACCATATAATCATAGTAATATTGATAGTGATGAGGTGCTTTATTATGTAGATGGAGATTTTATGAGTAGAAATGATATTGCTCCAGGTCATATTTCCTTGCATCCAGCAGGTATTCCTCACGGGCCACACCCTGGTGCAGCAGAGCGTTCTATTGGAAAAACAAGCACAGAAGAACTAGCTGTAATGGTAGATACCTTTAAACCATTGATGGTAACAGAAGAGGCAATGAAAATTGCTGATGAAAAATATTACCAATCTTGGTTAGACGAATAATTTAAACAAAACAAAAAACAAAAACAACTATATATTATGAGTAAAGAAGTAAAATCAGTTGAATTTGGGCTAGAAAAAATCTTTGAAGGAGCTCAAGACTTTTTACCTTTATTGGGTACAGATTATGTTGAATTTATAGTAGGAAACGCAAAACAAGCTGCTCACTTTTATAAAACAGCATTTGGTTTTCAATCATTAGCATACGCAGGATTAGAAACAGGTGTGAGAGATAGAGCATCTTATGTTTTGGTACAAGACAAAATCCGCATTGTTTTAACTACTCCATTAACTGCAGAATCAGAATTAAATAATCATATTGTACAACATGGAGACGCTGTAAAAGTTGTTGCTCTTTGGGTAGAAGATGCACGTGCAGCATACGAAGAAACAACTCGTCGTGGTGCAAAATCGTACATGGAGCCAGTTGTTGAAACAGATGAGTTTGGAGAAACTGTAAGAGCGGGTATTTATACATACGGAGAAACAGTTCACATGTTTGTTGAAAGAAAAAATTACAATGGTATTTTCTTACCAGGTTTTGTGAAGTGGGAAAGCGATTATAATCCAGAACCAGTTGGATTAAAATACGTTGACCATATGGTAGGAAACGTAGGATGGAATGAAATGAATACGTGGGTAAAATGGTATGAAGATGTAATGGGATTCGTTAACTTCTTATCTTTTGACGACAAACAAATCAATACAGAATATTCTGCATTGATGAGTAAAGTAATGTCAAACGGAAACGGACGTATTAAATTTCCAATCAACGAACCAGCAGAAGGAATCAAAAAATCTCAGATTGAAGAATATTTAGATTTTTACAACGGGCCAGGTGTTCAGCACATTGCAGTAGCAACAGATAATATTATCAAAACAGTTTCTGCCATGAAAGCTAGAGGTGTTGAATTTTTATCAGCACCGCCACAAGCATATTACGATGCTATTCCAGCGCGTTTAGGTGAACACAGAGATATGATGAAAGAAGATATTGTTGAGCTTCAAAAATTAGGTATCATGGTTGATGCTGACGAAGAAGGATACTTATTGCAAATTTTTACAAAACCAGTTGAAGATCGTCCAACTTTATTCTTCGAAATTATCCAACGTATGGGAGCAAGAGGATTTGGAGCAGGAAACTTTAAAGCACTTTTTGAGTCTATCGAACGCGAACAAGAGCTTAGAGGAACGTTGTAATCAAGGTTAATGAAATCTTAAAAACGTTCATTTTAAGCACTTTATAGTTAAAGTGTGGTTAAAAGACAAGAGAGATGTAAATAACCAATAAAAAACTGTACATTTGCACTCGCAAAAATAAAGTTGTCATAAGCTTTATTTGAGTGTAATAAATTTTTCATAATTTATAGTTTTTTGGTTGGTTAATAGCATAAAAACTCAGTCAATTTTTTGGCTGGGTTTTTTTGTTTACTATTTTTGAATAAAATAGCCAGTTATGAAAAAAATTATAAATGTTTTGTTTACTTTTCTTTTATGTGCAAATATTTCTATTGCACAAGAATCCAAAGCTTTTAAATCGGGAGAATTTCTAAAATTTAGAATTTCATACATGTTTGTGAATGCTGGTGTAGCAACTTTAGAACTCAAAGAAGTTGTTCATAATGGTAAGCCAATGTATCATGCAAAAGGTATTGGCTATACTACAGGCTTATCAAAAGCTTTTTTTAAGGTATATGATGATTATCAAAGTTATTTCGAAAAGGTAGAAGTTATTCCACATCGATTTATTCGAAAAATAAACGAAGGAGGATATACAAAAGATCAAGAAGGTTTTTTTAATTATCAGAAAAACAATGTTTTAGTAAAAGATTACGAAAAAAATACTGAAAAAACATTCCCTATTGTTAAAGATGTACAAGATATTGTTTCTGCATTTTATTACTTACGAAATAATCCTAAATTAAATTCTTTAAAGAAAAATGAAGCAATTGAAATAGATATGTTCTTTGATGGTGAAGTTTTTCGTTTTAAATTAGTTTATTTGGGAGAAGAAATATTAAAAGTAAAAGGGAAAAAGGTTAAGTCTTTGATTTTTAGACCTTATGTTATGGCAGGACGTGTTTTTAAAGAACAAGAAAGCTTAACGGTTTGGATTTCTGCCGATCAAAATAAAGTGCCATTGCGCATCAAAGCAAGTTTAGCAGTTGGTTCATTAAAGGCAGATTTAGAAGAATATCGAGGATTGGTAACAGACTTAAAAACAGAATAACACAACCAAAATAGAATTATGAGTCAAATAGATAGTCAACTATTAGAAAAATTAGCAGAAAAATTTACCGCTATGGGGCAAAATCCAAACGTACATTTGGAAGGATTGCTGTATGGTAAACCATTAACCTATTGGGATTATATTCAAACAGATGCTTTGTTAGGTTTGCAAATTCAGAGAAGTTTGTATCCTGATGAAATGGTTTTTATTATGTATCATCAGGTAAATGAATTGTTGTTTAAAATGATTTTATGGGAAATAGATCAAATTGCAGCAATGGAAGAAGTACCAGTAGAAGTTTTTACTGATAAATTACAGCGAATCAGCCGTTATTTTGATATGCTTACAAGTTCTTTTTCTATTATGGGAGATGGAATGGACGTGGATCAATACAATAAATTCAGAAATTCTTTGGCGCCAGCAAGCGGATTTCAAAGTGCACAATACAGAATAATAGAATTTAGTTCAACGAATTGGATAAATTTGATAGACAAGCGTTTTATTTCTAAATTAGAAAACAATATCTCTGAAGAAAGTGCGTTGGAGTTAATGTATTGGCAAGCAGCAGGTAAGAATTTTCAAACGGGAGAAAAGACATATTTGTTAGATGCGTTTGAAAAAAAATACAGTCAAACTTTTGTTAAAGCAATGAAAGATTATGAAAAAACAAATTTATGGCAGAAATTTGTTAGCTTACCTCAAGAGGCAAAAGAAAATCCGGAATTGATTGCTGCAATGAAACATTATGATTACACAGTAAATGTTACTTGGGTAATTGGACATTACAAAACAGCGGTAAAATACTTAGAAAGTACAGGTGTAACAAAAGCTGCAACTGGCGGAAGCGACTGGAAAAAGTATATGTTACCAGAATATCAAAAACGAATTTTCTTTCCAGAATTATGGACAAACGAAGAAAAAGAAAATTGGGGTAAAGGTTTGGTGTAAAATATTCTAAAATATAAGTTTTGAAGTATAATTTTTTTTGGTTGTTAATTTGCGTAATAATATTATCGGCTTGTAAAAAGGGCGAAGAAATAGAAGTTGAATCAGATTCGTCTGAAACAACAGAAGAGATAATTGCCGAATTGTATGGTTTTAAATTAAATGAATTTATTGCCATAGAAGATACTATAAAGTCAGGAGATAATTTAGGTAAAATTTTTGGCGATTATAATCTTAATGCATCTGATGTTCATAATATTGTAACTAAGGTAAAAGATACAATCAATGTTAGAAATATTAAAGCAGGACAACCTTATACTTTATTCAAATACAAAAACCAACCAAATAAATTAGCTGCTTTTGTTTATCATCCCAATATTTCGGGTTATCAGGTAATTGATCTACGAGATTCGATTACAGCATATACAAAAACATATCCCGTAACAATAAAAAGACGAACAGTTAGTTCTACTATAGATGGGTCTTTATCTGCGAGTTTAGCAAAGCAAGGGGTTGATCAATCTTTAGCAACCAAAATGTCGCAGATATTTGCTTGGTCTATCGACTTTTTTAAATTAAAACCAGAAGATAAATTTGCCGTTACTATTGAAGAAAAATACATTAATGATACAGTTTATGTAGGTATTTCTAAAATTGATGCCGCTTATTTTAATTATCGAGGAAAAGATTTATACTCTTTTCCATATCAACGACCGGGAGCTAAAGGAGTAGAATATTTTGACGAAGAAGGACGCCCAATGAAAAGTATGTTTTTAAAAGCGCCTTTAAAATTCTTTAGAATTACATCAAAATATACAAAAAGTCGCTTTCATCCTGTACAAAAAACATGGAAAGCACATAATGGAACAGATTACGCAGCGCCATCGGGTACTCCAATTATGACTACGGCATCTGGTGTTGTAGAAAAAGCAGGATATACCGCTGGTAATGGTAATTATGTAAAAGTAAGACATAGCGGAACTTACTCTACGCAATATTTACATATGTCTAAAATTTTGGTAAAACAAGGTCAATATGTAGATCAAGGGCAAACCATCGGATTGGTTGGAAGCACAGGTTTGGCTACCGGACCACATGTTTGTTATCGATTTTGGAAAAATGGAGTTCAAGTAGATCCATTATCTCAAGTGTTGCCAAATTCAGAACCGATGGATAAAAAAGATATTCCTGCTTTTAAATTGCACGTTGAGCCTTTAAAAAAGGAATTAGATCAGATTATAAACGAAAAGAAATAAATTGTTTTAGAAATGTTAGAAAGTATAAATCCAACAGGAACAGTAGCTTGGCATAAGTTACGTGAACATTTTGAGCAATTGGAATTTGTAAAAATGCAAAAGCTATTTGCAGAAGATGCAAATAGAGGAAATACTTTTTGTATTCAATTTGAAGACTTTTTGTTAGATTATTCTAAAAATAAAATAACGAAGGAAACGATTCAATATCTTTTAGATTTAGCAGAAGAAGTAAATTTAAAAGATGCTATTGAAGCTTTGTTTACAGGAAAGCAAATAAATGCCACAGAAAAACGCGCTGTTTTGCATACAGCATTGCGTGATTTTTCAGATGATGGTTCTATTATTGTTGATGGAAATGATGTTTTAGCAGAAGTTAAGCAAACTAATAGCAGAATAGAGCAATTTGTAAATAATGTTATAAGCGGAGAATATGTTTCTGCTTCAGGAGATAAATTTACGGATGTAATCAATATTGGAATTGGAGGTTCTGATTTAGGACCGAATATGATTGTTAATGCTTTAGAAAATTATAGAAATAATTTAAACATTCATTTCATTTCTAATGTAGATGACGATTATCTACAAGCTGTATTACAAAAAATTAATCCCAAAACTACTTTAGTAGTAATCGTTTCTAAAACATTTACAACGCAAGAAACTGTTTTAAACGCAAATAAAGTTTACGATTGGTTAAAACAATCTGTGGTAGAAAATCAAATTTCACAGCAATTAGTAGGTGTTACTGCCGATGTAGAAAAAGCTGTTGAATTTGGTGTGCAAGAAGCAAATATATTCCCAATGTGGGATTATGTAGGAGGGCGTTTCTCATTATGGAGTTCTGTAGGGATTTCAGTTGCTTTAGCTATTGGATATACAAATTTTAAAGAATTATTGCTTGGTGCAAATAAAATGGATCGTCATTTTAGAACTGAACAATTTGATAGAAATATACCTGTAATTTGTGCACTGCTTAGCATTTGGTATAATAATTTTTATGGTTATGAAACCGAAGCTGTGGTTCCGTATAGTCAATTGTTAGAAAAATTGCCTGCTCATTTACAACAAATGATTATGGAAAGCAACGGAAAAGATAAAACCAGAGAAGGATATCCAGTAAATTATCAAACAGGTACATTAATTTGGGGAGAAGTTGGAGTATCTGCACAGCATGCATTTTTCCAATTGTTTCATCAAGGTACAAAAGTTATTCCAGTTGATTTTATTGGATTTATCAATCCTTTCGTAACCAAAGATACTAATCATGATGTGTTGATGTCAAATTTCTTTGGTCAAACCGAAGCATTGTTAAATGGCAAACAAGCAACTGTTGCACACGAAGATGAAGATCCGATTTTGAAAAATTACAGAGAATTTAGTGGAAATAAACCTTCAAACACATTCTTGATTGATAAACTTACACCAGAATCATTAGGTAAGTTGATTGCAATGTATGAACACAAGACTTTTGTGCAAGGAATTATTTGGAATATTTATAGTTTTGACCAATTTGGCGTAGAATATGGAAAGGTTTTGGCAAAGAATATTCAAGGTGAAATTATTTCCAAAAATGTATTGAAACACGACAGTTCTACTGAGTTTTTGCTGAATTCGTATTTGAAAAAACGAATTAGCTAAAATCTAGTAAAAAATGAATGTTATTAAAATTAATATTTAGGTAACATAAACAATATATCTTTTTGTACATTTGCGGTGAAATTAATTTATCACTTACACTTACAAAATGAAAAACTTGAAGAACTGGATGCTGTTATTCGTAATCGTATTTACGTCAGTATCTGCATTTTCACAAAACAAAGTTGTTGGTATTGTAGTTGATGGGGAATTCCAATCTGGATTACCTGGCGCAACTGTAGTACTAAAAGGAACTCAAAATGGCGTTTCTACAGGAAACGGAGGAGAGTTTGAACTAACAATTAGTGGTACTAAAGGAACTCTAGAAGTTTCTTTTATAGGCTACAATACTAAAACTATTCCGTTTACAGTAGGCGCAAACAACAAAGCCGACTTAGGAACAATAGTTTTAAGCGCTGACGAATCAATGTTAGATGACATCGTAATTATGGGTGTTGCAGACGTTGCTAAAGATCGTAAAACTCCAGTAGCTGTATCAACAATTAAAGCAGCTCAAATTCAAGAAAAACTTGGTTCTCAAGAGTTTCCTGAAATTTTAAACACAACTCCATCGGTTTATGCTTCTAAAGCAGGAGGTGGATTTGGAGATTCTCGTATTACTATTCGTGGATTTGATCAAAAGAATATTGCGGTAATGGTAAACGGTATGCCAGTTAACGATATGGAAAACTCTTCTGTATATTGGTCTAACTGGGCTGGTTTAGCAGACGTAACTTCTGCTATGCAAGTACAACGTGGTTTAGGTTCTTCAAAATTAGCTATTTCGTCTATTGGAGGTACAATCAATGTTTTGACACGTACTGCTGATGCAAGACAAGGAGGATCAATTTCTGCAGGAGTAGGAAATGATAATTATTTTAAAGGATTAGCTTCTTACAATACAGGGGTATTAGAAAATGGACTTTCTGCTTCAGTTTTATTAAGTCACTCTTTTGGAAATGGATATGTTGATCAAACAAACTTTAGTTCAAGTAGCTATTTCGTAGGATTAGGATATCGTTCAAAAGATGCTAAACACAATGTTCAATTTACATTTACAGGTGCTCCTCAAACTCACTCTCAACGTTATAGCTATACTACATTACAGGAGTATATCAATCATGGAGAAAATGGAAAACCAGATATTCGTTACAACAAAGATTGGGGATATTTAAATGGTAAAGTTTATAATGGTAGAGAAAACTATTATCACAAACCAGTAATGTCATTAAACTATGATTGGAATATTAACGAAACTACAAAATTAGGTGCTGTTGTTTACGGTTCTTGGGGCCGTGGTGGTGGTGGTGGTTTAACTGGTAGAATTGCTGGTGTAAACCCAACTACAGGAAAAGCACAAACTTATTATTTCGATACTTCATTTGATCAAAACGGTCAATTAAGAATGGATGATTTTTATAATTACAATAGTGGAGTTAGCAATGCATTTGGAGGTGCAATTAGAAATAACACCATTAATGATGCAAACAATGGTATTACAAAATTAAACTCTGTAAATTCTCATGACTGGTATGGTGCAGTTATTAACTTAAATAAAAAGTTAACTGAGAATTTAACTTGGGATTTTGGTATTGATGCTAGAACTTATAAAGGATATCACTTCCAAAATGTATCTGATTTTATTGGAGCTACAGGATATAAAGAAACTTTAAATAAAAACTTCCCTACAGAAGGATATATCATCACAGAAAGCTACGGATCGAAAGTAAATTACAATCCATGGGCTCCTAAAGATGATAAAGGTATTGCAAAATATAACAATGACGGAAATGTTCGTTGGTATGGAGCATTTACTCAATTTGAGTATTCAAAAGATAATTTTACAGCATTTCTTCAAGGTGCTATTTCAAATCAGGATTTCCAACGTATTGACCATTTTGTAAATAAACAAGATCCAGGTAAATACTCTGACGGAACTGATAAACCAGAATGGAAAACTTCTTATAAGAGTTTATTAGGTGGAAACGTAAAAGGGGGTGTGAACTATAACATCAACGAATATCACAATGTTTTTGCTAACGCTGGTTACTATTCAAAACAACCTTTCTTCAATGGTGTGTATATTAACAATACAAATCAGTTGAATTCAGACTTAATGAATGAGAAAATATTTGGTGTTGAGTTAGGATACGGATTCCGTTCTTCTATCTTTAACGCTAATGTTAACTTATATAGAACTTCATGGGCTGATCGTATCGAAAGAAAATCATCATCAGTACCAGTTATTGAAAATGGAGTTGAAAGAAACGTAAACGGAAATATTCAGTTAAACGGTTTATCTCAATTACACCAAGGGGTTGAAGTTGATTTCACAGTTCGTCCATTAGATAGATTCAACATTAATGGTTCATTCTCTTACGGAGATTGGAAATACACTAAAGATGTTAAGAATGTTACTTTATTAGACCGTGATACTAACGAAGCTATTTTAGATCCAGAAACAGGACAAGCATTAACTAAAGATTTATACTTAAATGGTTCTAGAGTTGGTGATGCTCCTCAAGTAACAGCTAGTTTAGGTGCTGATTATGAGGTGTTAACTGGATTGAAATTTGATGCTACTTATCGTTATGTAGATCAATTATATTCTAAGTTTGATGTTATGTCTGCATCAGATCCTAATTACAAAGGTGCTTTACGTTTACCATCTTTCAATTTATTTGATTTAGGTATGACTTATACAATGCATGTTGGTAAAACAAAACAAAATTCTGTTGTAATTAGAGCAAACGTAAACAACTTGTTTGATACTACTTATATTGCTGAAGCTAATACTGCTAGATATAAAAAGACTCAAGCTGACTTTAAAACAGAAGCAGAATACACTAACTATTTATCAACTTCAGTTTATAAAGGAATTGATACTTCTAACCAAGTTTGGTTTGGTACAGGAAGAACTTGGAATGTTACTTTAAGATATAACTTTAGATAATATTTCTAAGAATAAATAAAAAAGGCTGTTTGCATTGCAAACAGCCTTTTTTATTTATTCGAATTCAACTAATAATGGAATATGATCTGATATTTTGTTTGCTTCTTTTATTGTTTCAAAATCTTTGTAGAAGTGAATAGCTTTGGTAGAACAGCTAATAAAAACTTTTACAGGTAAAAATACATTATCATATTCTGAAGCCAAACAATCGTCTCCAATGCATTTTTGTTTTAAAGAAGTCTTTTGCTTAGTAAACATTGGCTGATAATCTAATTTTTTTAATGGATTAAAAACCGAATGTGATTCTGCTAGATTAAAATCACCAACAAAAATTAAATTATGTGCTGGATATTTTTCAGGTAAAAAGCGCAAGTATTTAATTTCTGTTTCTGGCTGATGTTTTGTAGGTAAGGCATGAAAACTCACAAGTGTAAACTCCTTCTGCTTGTATTTAAAAGTTGCCATATAAGGTTCTCTTTCTATTTCTTCTGCATAATGAGATTCTAAAAATGGTTTTCCTACTAATTTTACATTACTTGTTTTCCAAATATAGGCATATCGTTCGGATCGATAAGGCGAACTTTTTGTAGGATCGCTAATGCTATAATCCCATTTAGCACCGCTTTTTCTGTTAAGCTCTTCGGCTAATTTAGCAATGGTTTGTGCTCCACTAGGATTAGTTACTACTTCTTGTATGGCAACTATATCTGCTTCTTTAATAACCTTAGCGATGTAATTAATTTCTGTTTCGCTTTTGCTATTTCCTACATTTTTTAGGTTCCAAGTCATTATTTTAACCTGAGAGAAAAGCGTTGAAGCTAAAAAGAACAGAAGAACTGTAAATTTAATTTGATGTTTTTTAGACATGATTGATTTAATGAAATGTGATTTTATATTCGGTTTATTTTTTACAAAATTGTAAAAAATGAAGTATTTTTACGCTGAAATGTTTTAACTCATAAAGCGAGCAAAACTAATTAAAAAGCATTTAAAACACTAAGGTTATATATTTTGAAACAATATTCTTCTATAACTGAATTTAAAAATAATAAAAGAGTTGTTGCTACATTAGGTACATTTGATGGTGTACATTTAGGGCATCAAGA
>JASLED010000020.1 GCA_030151255.1 Flavobacterium sp. | reverse complement strand
ATTCTTGAATTTCGAATTCTTTTTGTTTAATCAGTAAGTTATTTTCATACGTTTGTTTACTTAAATCATTTTCCCATTGCAAATTTGCAATTTGCAATTGCACAGATGCTCCTTTTATACTGTCAATAAGTGTATGATACAACTTATTGTATTTATAAGCATTTTTGTAATCGTTTTTTTTAGTATATAACTCCGCAATATTGAAGAGGTTTTCAGAATCTACACTATAATCACATAATTGGTATCCTTTAAGGTAGTTTTCAAGAGCTTTATCGTTTTCATTTGTATTGAAATATACATTTGCAAAATGAAGTAATACATGACCTTGTTGATTGATATTCTTACTTAAAATAGCGTAATTATACGCTTTGTCATAATAAAATAAAGAAAGCTTTATACTATCTTGTAATAAAAGGTTGTCACCTAGTAGAATAGAAGCGTTAATGATGTTTAATGTATCTTCTTTAAGCTCAAAGAAATTTAATGTATATAATAAGTTTTCCTCAGCCTGTTTGTATTTTTTGTCTGCGGTTAGTAGTTTACTTATATTGCCATAAACTAATGCTTTTCCAATTGTATCATTAGCTTTTTCAAACAATTGTTTTGATTTATTGTAATAAAAAATAGCCTCTTTATTATTATTTAGCTCTATATATACTCCTCCAAGAAGGTTGTATGTATGGGCTTTCCCATTTTTAAAATTAGTTTGTTCAAATATATTTTTAGCTTTTAGTAAATAGGTTAAACTTTTGGTATAGTTTTTATTAGAAGAATAGTAAGCTCCTAATTCATAGTTTATACGTGCTTCCAGTAGACTGTCGTTGATTTGATGAACAAAGAAAAGTGCTTTTTGTCCATAATACATAATACTATCATGTGTATTTGAATCACTCCAAAATCTTACTTTGTGGTATGAAATTCTAGCTAGTCTTTCATAATTGTTATCAATTAAGGATTGTTTGTAGAGTCTATTAATTTTTTGTTGATCATTGATAGTATAATTCTCAAATAAACTTTCTACGGAAGAAGTAGTTTTATTAAGTTTCAATTTTTCTGCTTTCACAAAAAAAAAATGATAGAAAAAAAATGACAATAAACCAATTGTCAAAAGTAAAATAGTATATATATATAATTTCTTTTTCGTGATAATCATCCTAGATAAAATGCTTTAATAAAATTAAATGTAAACTTTTTCATTAAATCTTGATAATTAAAAGTAGTTAAAATTTGTGTTTTATTTAATATACTTTGTAATTATGATTAAAAAAATAAACGATATAAAATAAAAAACCTCGATATAATAATATATCGAGGTTTTTTTGTGACGATGACAGGATTCAAACCTGTAACCTTCTGAGCCGTAATCAGATGCGCTATTCAGTTGCGCCACATCGCCATATAAACAAATTTTGTTTTTTGTTTAACTTGGTGCAAAGATATGAAAAATGGCTAAACATGCAAACAAAATGATTGAAAAAAATATAAATAAAAAAGTTGAAATTTACTTTAATCAAACAAGTGTTTTATAATGTGTTGTGAATGAGTTTGTTTGGTGTGATTATTACTTTTTGTAAAATTTAAAGTATTGGAAATCTTTCTAAAATAAGATAAATTAGTTGAAAATATAAAAATGAATCTACTTAATATAGAAACAAAACTTCATGAAATAAAACAAGCATTAAAGGATAATGCAGATGAAGTTACAATTCTTAAATCTGAACGATTTTTTAAAGATGGCGAAAAAGCCCTGAGATATGGTACGCCTATAAAAATTCTTGCAGTTGTAGGAAGCGAAACACATAAAGAAATAAAACATTGGACTAAAGAAGAAGTTTATGAATTATGCACTTTGCTATGGCAATCAGGATATTTTGAAGAAGCTTATGTAGCTTGTTTATTAGTAAAATATTGGCGAAAAAAATATGAACCAAAAGATATTCTTCTTTTTCAAAAATGGTTGAATAAATATGTAAATAATTGGGCATCGTGCGATATGTTGTGTACCACTATAATTGGATATTTATTACTCGAGCATCCTCAAAAAATAAAAGTGATGTATAAATGGACAGAATCACCCAATCGTTGGATGCGCAGAGGAGCTGTGGTAAGTTTAATTGTTTGTGCAAAAAACGGACAACAAATGCAAGAAGTTTTTGCAATGGCAGATCGTGTGCTTTTAGATTTAGATGATATGGTTCAAAAAGGTTGTGGTTGGTTGCTTAAAGAAGGTTGTAAATATCATACCGATTGGGTGTATGATTATGTAATAAAGCACAAAGCAGTTATGCCACGCACAACATTGCGTTATGCGATAGAAAAAATGCCTTTGCCATTAAAACAAGAAGCCATGAGAAAATAAACAATAAAAAAGCCTCTCACATATGTGAGAGGCTTTTTTTGTGACGATGACAGGATTCAAACCTGTAACCTTCTGAGCCGTAATCAGATGCGCTATTCAGTTGCGCCACATCGCCTAATTGCTTATTGCGAGTGCAAATATATAACGATATTCTGTAAAACCAAACTACAATTGTCAAAAAATATTTATTTTTTTATTTAATTTTTTTAATCTGTTTATTTATAGGTTTTTATAAGTTAATGTTTTTGTACTGTTTCTAAACATAGGTTGTAATAAACGCCGTATTTTTGTGCTATAGAAATAAAAAACTGTAGAACAATGAATTTTGAATATTTTAAATTTTGGTTATCTGCTTCAAATGAACATGGTGTACATTCTCCGTTTGTATTTAATTTACTTATAAAAGGTATTTATACATCTCATTCAAAATGGAGCGATATTTCCAAAAAAAAACAGTTTTTAGATCGAATGATAACATATTTTAAGCCAAAAGAAATTACAGTTTTAGGATTTGATACTGCAAAAGAAAGTGGCATTGCACAAGAAGTGGTTAATTTTGATATGAATAATGGGAAAACTTCCGACTTTATTATTTTCGGAAATAACACAGATAATCTTCCAAGTCAAGAAAAATTAATACAAGTTATGCACAACGATTCTGTATTTATTTTAGACAGAAGAAATAAACAAATTTTTGTTGAAGACTATTGGCAAAAAATTGTTGCATTGCCAGAAATAACGGTAACTTTAGATTTTTATTATTTTGGCGTAGCGTTTAAAAGAAAAGAACAATTAAAACAAAATTTTAATCTAAGATTACACCAAGATAAAATATTGCGCTTGATAAAAGTGTAACAAAAAAGTGTTTTAATAGACTTATTGAATAAACAGCTTGGTTATGCAAAAAGAATTAATAATAGACATAAAAAACATTACTCGCGATTTTAAAATGGGATCAGAAACTTTAAAAGTACTTAAAGGAGTAGATCTTCAGATTGAAAAAGGCGATTATGTTGCATTGATGGGACCATCAGGTTCTGGAAAATCTACTTTGATGAATGTTTTAGGATGTTTAGATACACCAACTTCTGGCTATTATAGTTTAAATAATAAAGATGTAAGTAAATTAAATGACGATCAGTTGGCAGAAATTAGAAATAAAGACATCGGATTTGTTTTTCAAACCTTTAATTTAATGCCTCGTACAACGGCATTAGATAATGTAGCTTTGCCAATGGTTTATGCTGGTAAATCCAAACACGAACGCAATGTTCGAGCATTAGAAGTGTTAAAATTAGTCGGTCTAAGCGACCGTGTAGATCATCATCCAAATCAGTTGTCTGGTGGGCAAAGACAGCGTGTTGCCGTGGCGCGTGCTTTAGTAAATAATCCTTCAATTATTTTAGCAGATGAACCAACAGGTAATTTAGATACCAAAACTTCTATCGAAATTATGGCGTTGTTTGATGAAATTCACAGCAACGGAAATACTGTAATTTTAGTTACTCACGAAGAAGATATTGCAGAACATGCTCATCGAATTATTCGTTTGCGCGACGGAATTATTGAAAGTGACAAAAGAATAAAATAATTTCATTTTTCTTATCGTTTAAAATCTCTTAATTTGCTCCCTATATAAAAAGCCATTTTTTTAATATAAAAAGGAGTAATGAAAGTATATACAAAAACAGGAGATAAAGGCACAACTGCATTGTTTGGTGGTACAAGAGTGCCAAAACATCATATTAGAATAGAAAGCTACGGTACGGTAGATGAATTAAATTCTTATATTGGATTAATTCGCGATCAAGACATCAATCCATTATATAAAGAAGTTCTAATCAAAATTCAACATGATTTATTTACCGCTGGAGCAGTTTTAGCAACTGATCCAGAAAAAGCCATTCTTAAAAATGGAAAAGAGCGATTGAATATTCCTAAAATTGAAGAAAAAGACATCGAATTGTTGGAAAATGAAATTGATAGAATGGAAGATAGTTTGCCACCAATGACTCATTTTGTTTTACCAGGAGGACATACAACTGTGTCATATTGTCATATTGCTAGATGCGTTTGCAGACGTGCAGAGCGTTTGTCAGTACATTTAAACGAAACAGAGTCAGTAGATGAAGGTGTTTTGAAATATTTAAACCGACTATCTGACTATCTTTTTGTGTTGGCACGAAAGTTGACTTTCGATTTACAAGCAGAAGAAGTAAAATGGATACCTGAAAAGTTAGGATAATGTAGCTTATTTTCTTTAGCGAGTAAATAATTACAATTACGTTCTTTGCTATAAGGGAAATATTATAAAAAAAGCTTGCTTATATCATAAAAAAATATATTTTTGCAATAAAATTTAAAAAGATTAGAGATGTATTGGACATTAGAATTGGCATCGTATTTAAGTGATGCGCCGTGGCCTGCTACTAAAGATGAATTGATTGATTACGCTATTCGTACAGGAGCGCCGCTTGAAGTAGTAGAAAACTTGCAATCTATTGAAGATGAAGGAGAAATCTACGAATCAATGGAAGAAATTTGGCCAGACTATCCTACAGACGAAGATTATCTTTGGAATGAGGATGAGTATTAATATAAAGAAAAAGCCTTTTTCAAGGCTTTTTTTTGTTTGTTTAAATAAATAGAAAGTACAAAAACTACCAAAATATGAGTATTATAAATTCAATATTAAAGGTTTTTGTTGGAGATAAATCAGAAAGAGATATCAAAGCAATAAAACCTATAATTGAAAAAATTAAAACCTACGAACCATCGTTAGCTAGTTTGTCTAACGACGAGTTGCGTGCGAAGACGATCTTTTTTAAAGATTTGATTCAACAATCAAGAGCAGACCAGGATGCTAAAATAGCTTCTTATAAAGATGAAATTGAAAAAACACAAGACATCGATAAAAGAGAAGCAATTTACGCAAACATTGACAGCCTAGAAAAAGAAGCATACGATAATACAGAAAAAGTATTGATGGATATTTTGCCAGAAGCTTTTGCAGTGGTAAAAGAAACAGCAAAACGTTTCAAAGATAATGACACCGTAATTGTTACAGCTACAGACAAAGATATTGAGTTTGCTCAATCAAAACCTTACGTAACTATTATTGACGGAAAAGCACATTGGGCAAATAAATGGTCTGCCGCAGGTAAGGAAGTTACTTGGGATATGGTTCATTATGATGTACAGTTAATCGGTGGAACAGTATTGCACCAAGGTAAAATTGCAGAGATGCATACTGGGGAAGGAAAAACGTTAGTAGCTACTTCACCTTTGTACCTAAATGCATTAACAGGAAATGGAGTGCATTTAGTAACAGTAAATGATTATTTGGCAAAACGTGATAGTCAATGGAAAGCGCCATTGTTTGAGTTTCATGGTATGACAGTTGATTGTATTGACAATCACCAACCAAATTCAGCAGGAAGAAGAGCAGCTTATGCAGCAGATATTACTTATGGTACAAATAACGAATTTGGTTTCGATTACCTAAGAGATAATATGGCGCATACGCCAGAAGAACTAGTACAAAGAAAACACAACTTTGCAATTGTAGATGAGGTGGATTCTGTATTAGTAGATGATGCTAGAACGCCATTAATTATATCAGGGCCAGTTCCACAAGGAGATCGTCATGAATTTAACGAGTTAAAACCGCAAGTGTCTAACCTTGTAGAAATGCAAAGAAAGTTAGCAAACGGATTTTTAGCAGAGTCTAAAAAAATGATAAAAGAAGGTAACACAAAAGAAGCAGGATTTTTATTATTGAGAGCTTACAGAAGTTTACCTAAAAATAAAGCTCTAATTAAGTTTTTAAGTGAAGAAGGTGTAAAACAATTACTTCAAAAAACTGAAAACCATTATATGCAAGATAATAATAGAGAAATGCATAAAGTGGATGAAGCATTATATTTTGTAATTGAGGAAAAAAACAACCAAGTTCAGTTAACAGATAATGGTATTAAAGCACTTTCTCAAGATACAGATAGTCATTTCTTTGTACTTCCAGATATTGGTACTGAAATTGCAAAAATAGAAGATAAAAAATTAAGCAAAGAAGATGAGGCTTTAGCTAAAGAAAGATTGTTTCAAGATTTTGGAGTAAAAAGCGAGCGTATTCATACATTAAATCAGTTATTAAAAGCATATACTTTGTTTGAAAAAGATACAGAGTATGTAATTATGGATAACAAGATTATGATTGTTGATGAGCAAACAGGACGTATCATGGATGGTCGTCGTTACTCAGACGGTTTGCACCAAGCAATTGAAGCAAAAGAAAATGTAAAAATCGAAGCTGCTACGCAAACTTTTGCAACAATTACATTACAAAATTACTTCCGTATGTATAACAAGCTAGGAGGTATGACAGGTACTGCAATTACAGAAGCAGGAGAGTTTTTGGAAATTTACAAATTAGACGTAGTAGAAATTCCAACAAACAGAGGAATTGCTCGTAAAGATAAAGAAGATAAAATTTATCGTTCAGTACGTGAAAAATACAAGGCAGTAATTGATGATGTGGTAGAATTATCACAAGAAGGACGTCCAGTATTAATTGGTACTACTTCGGTTGAGATTTCAGAATTATTGAGTAGATCGCTAAAAATGCGTGGTATTCAACACAACGTATTAAACGCAAAATTACACAAGCAAGAAGCACAAATTGTAGAAGAAGCTGGAAAACCAGGTATTGTTACAATTGCAACAAATATGGCAGGTCGTGGTACGGATATTAAACTTTCTCAAGAAGTAAAAGATAGAGGAGGTTTGGCAATTATTGGTACAGAGCGTCATGATTCTCGTCGTGTAGACCGTCAGTTAAGAGGTCGTGCAGGTCGTCAAGGAGATCCAGGAAGTTCTCAATTCTACGTTTCGTTAGAAGATAACTTAATGCGTTTGTTTGGTTCTGAGCGTGTAGCAAAAATTATGGATAGAATGGGCTTAGAGGACGGAGAAGTAATCCAACACTCTATGATGACAAAATCTATCGAAAGAGCACAGAAAAAAGTTGAAGAAAATAACTTTGGTATTCGTAAACGTTTATTAGAATATGATGACGTAATGAATGCACAACGTGAGGTTGTTTATAAACGTAGAAAACACGCTTTATTCGGAGAACGTTTAAAAGTAGATATCGCAAACATGATGTACGATTTATGTGAGCGTATTGCTGGAGCAAACAAATTAGCAAACGATTACAAGAATTTAGATTTAGATATGATTCGTAATTTTGGTATAAACGATGTAATATCAGAAAGCGATTTCAATAAAGACGATGTAGTTACGTTAGCAAATAAATTATACGAAAAAGCATTTAACTCTTACAGAGAAAAATCTGAGCGCACTGCACAAGAGGCTTTCAAAGTAATTAAAAATGTTTACGAAAACAATAATGGTAGTTTTGAGCGTATTGTAGTTCCTTTCACAGATGGTATTAAAACAATGAATATTGTTACTAATTTGGAAGAAGCATATAATTCTGAAGGAAAAAGCTTAATTGATGATTTCGAAAAAAGCGTTACTCTAGCAATTTTAGATGAAGCTTGGAAGAAACACTTAAGAAAAATGGACGAATTAAAACAATCAGTACAATTAGCTGTTCACGAGCAAAAAGATCCGTTATTGATTTACAAATTCGAAGCATTTGAATTGTTCCAAACTACAATTGGAGAAATGGATAGTGAAGTAACATCGTTCTTAACAAAAGCTGACTTACCAGTACAGCCAACAGAAGAACAAGTTTAATCATAAATTAGATTTTCTAATCAATAAAAAGCGCTTGCAAGATTTTTCTTGCAAGCGCTTTTCTTTTTGTAGCTTTATAAATGATATAATCCTTTCTAGAAATTATATAACACTTCTATGAAATTAATATCAGAATTTTGTAAGAGTAAAAATGTACAGATGAAAAAAATATATAAAGTAAGCGGTATGAGCTGTAACGGCTGCCGTACAAAAGTAGAAAATACCTTAAATGAAATAAAAGGTATAAGTGCTTCGGTTGTGTTAGAAACAGAAAGAGCAACGATACAATTGCCTGAAAATGTTGATACACTAACATTACAGAAAGAGTTATTAAAAAAAGGAAATTATATTTTACAAGAAGTAATTATTGATGATTCAGGAAACGAAACATTTTTACCTCCCGTAGAAATAAACGAAGAAGATTTATTTGTACAAGAATTGCCCAAGGGGATGGAGGATAAAGCAGGAAAATATTTTTGTCCGATGCTTTGCGAAGGAGATAAAGTATATGATTCTAATGTTGGTTGTCCGGTATGCGGAATGAATTTAGAACAAATACCAGCAGCTAAAATTGATAAAACTGTTTATTATTGCCCAATGCTTTGTGAAGGTGATAAAACGTATGATCAGCCTGGCGATTGTCCAATTTGTGGAATGTCATTAGTTGCAAAAACAATAAGAATTCAGCCAGAAGATACTACTTATATCGATATGGTTAAAAAACTCCGCATAGCTATATTATTTACAATTCCTGTGTTTGTATTAGCAATGGGCGGAATGATTCCCAACGATCCAATTGGAAAAATAATTCCTCACGAATGGAATAATTATTTACAGTTGTTATTTACAATTCCTGTGGTTTATGTTTGTTGGATGTTTTTTACTCGCGCTTGGATTTCATTCAAAACATGGAATTTGAATATGTTTAGTCTAATTGGTTTAGGTGCTGCTGCTGGATTAATTTTTAGCGTTGTAGCATTATTCTTTCCGTCAATTTTTCCAGAAGATTTTAAAGGAGAGCACGGTATTCATTTGTATTTTGAATCAGTATCAGTTATTCTAACATTAGTGTTGGTTGGGCAATTAATGGAAGCAAAGGCACATAGTAGAACAAATTCTGCTATTAAAGAGTTATTAAACTTATCTCCAACACAAGCCACATTAATTACAGATAAGGGAGATGAGCTAATCTTAATAGAGCAAATTGTAAAAGGAAATTTATTAAGAGTAAAACCAGGAGAAAAAATTCCGGTTGATGGATCAATTCATGAAGGAGAAGCAGTAATTGATGAATCTATGATTACTGGAGAACCTGTGCCAGTGCATAAAATAAAAGGAGATACAATTGTAGCAGGAACAATAAACGCAACATCTTCTTTTGTAATGGTTGCCGAAAAAGTTGGGTCAGAAACTTTATTAGCGCAAATTATCGAAATGGTGAATAATGCGAGCCGATCACGAGCGCCAATTCAAAAGTTGGCTGATACTGTAGCTAAATATTTTGTACCAGTAGTTGTGTTAGTCAGTATTATAACATTTTTTATTTGGAGATTTTTTGGGCCAGAGCCTCAACTGGCATATGCTTTTGTCAATGCCTTAGCGGTATTAATTATTGCATGTCCGTGTGCTTTAGGTTTAGCAACACCAATGTCTATTATGGTTGGAATTGGAAAAGGTGCACAAAATGGACTATTAATTAAAAATGCTGAAGTTTTAGAAATAGCAAATAAAATAAATGTATTAATTACAGATAAAACAGGCACATTAACTGAAGGAAAACCTTCTGTTTCTAAAATAGTTTCAACATCAAGTTATACAGAAAAAGAATTAGCACAATTAACAGCTTCTTTAAATCAAAATAGCGAACATCCTTTGGCGTTAGCATTTATTTCAAAATCGAAAGAATTATTTTTAGAGCTTATTCCTGTAAAAATGTTTGTAAGTAAAACAGGAAAAGGAATTCAAGGAATTGTAGATAAAAAGCGCTTGTCTGTAGGAAATAAAGCTTTAATGGATGAAGTTCATGCAGTAATTAATGAGCAACTACAAACGTTAGTACAGCAAGAACAAGCAATGGGAAGAACCGTATCTTATATTGCAGAAAATAATATAATTATTGGCTTTGTTGTTATTTATGATAAAATAAAAGAAAGTAGCCGTTTAGCAGTAAATCAATTGATAAAATCTGGAGTAGAAGTTGTGATGCTAACAGGCGACAATCCTTTAACGGCGCAAGCTGTAGCAAGAGAATTAGGTATTCATCGATTTATTGCAGAAGCTATGCCAAATGATAAATTAAATGAAATAAAACGTTTGCAAGAGGAAGGAAAAATTGTAGCCATGGCAGGAGATGGAATAAATGATGCACCTGCATTGGCTCAAGCTAATATTGGTATAGCAATGGGCACTGGTACTGATGTTGCAATAGAAAGCGCAGAAGTTACTTTGCTTAAAGGTGATTTAAGCGGAATACCTAAAGTAATAATTCTGAGTAAAAAAGTAATGCAAAACATTAAACAAAATTTATTTTTTGCATTTATATACAACAGTATAGGAATACCAATTGCAGCAGGCATTCTTTATCCTGTTTTCGGAATTGTATTGTCACCAATGATAGCTGCTCTAGCCATGAGTTTTAGTTCGGTTTCTGTAATTGTTAACTCATTACGACTAAAGAATATAAAGTTATAACAATAAAAAAGGGAATGCAGAGCGCATTCCCTTTTTTGTACTTTATCTTTTAGTTTAGTCCCCACTTAACTATCAGAAAATAAAATACTTTTAACACCATTAAAATTAACTTTATTTATTTACCCATTGCAATATAGTAAAAGTTTTTTAAATGTTGAAATTTTATTGTTAAATAATTTTACTTATTTTTTATTTTATTTGTTTTTTTTATATAAAATACAATTAATTTGTCATTTTTAATTTGAAAGGATAAATTATTTACTTGTTAGCTTTTTATTAGTAAAACAATCGGATAAAGAAAATAGTGATTTCTAAAATGTCAGAAAAAACTGCCGAATCGACTGATTAGAAATATTGTTTTTAAATTTTTTGGTGACAAATTGACATTAATGTTTGTTGTTTTTTACTAATTAATGACAAAAATATTTTTTTTTGGTATTGGCATAAAGATTGACTAATTGTTAAACGAACGCATTGTTCATAAGAGTAAAAAATAAGTATAAAAAATAAACTATAGATAATATTATGAGTAAAATAATTGGTATTGACTTAGGAACTACAAACTCTTGTGTTTCTGTAATGGAAGGAAATGAGCCAGTAGTTATTACAAATGCAGAAGGAAAAAGAACTACACCGTCAGTTGTAGCTTTTGTTGAAGGAGGAGAAATTAAAGTAGGTGACCCAGCAAAGCGTCAAGCGGTTACAAACCCAACAAAAACGATTGCTTCTATCAAGCGTTTTATGGGAGAAAAATTTAGCGAAGCAGGAAATGAAGTTACTGCCGTACCTTACAAAGTAGTTAAAGGAGATAATGATACGCCACGTGTAGATATCGATGGGCGTTTATATACAGCACAAGAAATTTCAGCAATGACACTTCAAAAAATGAAGAAAACAGCTGAAGATTTTTTAGGACAAGAAGTAACTGAAGCAGTAATTACTGTACCTGCGTATTTTAATGATGCTCAACGTCAGGCTACAAAAGAAGCAGGAGAAATAGCTGGTTTAAAAGTTAGACGTATTATTAATGAGCCAACAGCTGCTGCATTAGCTTACGGACTAGATAAAACAGGAAAAGATCAAAAAGTTGTAGTATATGATTTAGGTGGAGGTACTTTCGATATTTCTATCCTAGAATTAGGAGATGGTGTTTTCGAAGTATTATCAACAAATGGAGATACTCACTTAGGAGGAGATGACTTTGATAACGTAATTATCAACTGGTTGGCAGAAGAATTTAAAGCTGCTGAAGGTGTAGATTTACGTCAAGATCCAATGGCATTACAACGTTTAAAAGAAGCTGCTGAAAAAGCTAAAGTAGAATTATCATCTGCAACACAAACAGAAATTAATTTACCTTATGTTACAGCAACAGCTTCAGGACCAAAACACTTAGTACAAACATTAACAAGAGCTAAATTTGAACAGTTGTCAGATGATTTAGTACGTCGTTCAATGGTTCCATGTGAAAAAGCTTTAAAAGATGCTGGATTATCAAAATCTGATATTGATGAGGTAATTTTAGTAGGAGGTTCTACTCGTATTCCTAGAATTCAAGAAGAAGTAGAAAAATTCTTTGGTAAAAAACCACATAAAGGAGTTAACCCAGATGAAGTTGTAGCTATTGGTGCAGCTATTCAAGGTGGAGTTTTAACAGGAGATGTAAAAGATGTGTTATTATTAGACGTAACTCCACTTTCATTAGGTATTGAAACTATGGGAGGTGTATTTACTAAATTAATCGAATCAAATACAACAATTCCTACAAAAAAATCACAAGTATTCTCAACTGCTGCAGATAACCAACCATCAGTTGAAATTCATGTATTGCAAGGAGAAAGACCAATGGCAAATGACAATAAAACAATAGGTCGTTTCCATTTAGACGGACTTCCACCTGCACAAAGAGGTGTGCCTCAAATTGAAGTAACATTTGATATTGATGCAAACGGAATTATTAAAGTATCTGCTACAGATAAAGGAACAGGAAAAACGCACGATATTCGTATCGAAGCTTCATCAGGATTAACAGAAGAAGAAATCCAAAGAATGAAACAAGAAGCTGAAGCAAACGCAGAAACAGATAAAAAAGCAAAAGAATCAGTTGAAAAAATCAACGAAGCTGATGCAATGATTTTCCAAACAGAAAAACAATTAAAAGAATTTGGAGATAAATTATCTGCAGGAAATAAATCTAACATCGAAGGAGCTTTAGAAGAATTGAAAAAAGCATACGAAACAAAAGACGTAGCTACAATTCAACCTGCTTTAGACAAAATTAATGAAGCATGGAAAGCTGCTTCTGAAGAAATGTATAAAGCACAAGCTGAAGGTGGTCAAGCAGAGCCTCAACAAGGACAACCAAACCAAGGTGGAGATGCTGACGGAACTCAAGATGTAGAGTACGAAGAAGTAAAATAAGTTTTTCATAAATAGTTATTAATAAAGAACCGAGCCTGTAAAGACTCGGTTTTTTTATTATAAAGTATTTTCTTCTGATTAGGAATTAATTATTTGTGTTAAATTATTAAAATATAATTATAAGGTGTGTTTGTTATATCTTTTATGATATTTTTGTAAATAATAAAGCTAGTTTTAATTTATAACATAAAATAGTATATGTTCATGCGATTAATCTTTATCAAAATTATTATCCTATCGTGTTTTATGTTTTTTGGTTGTAAAAAATCAGCAACAACAGACACTTCTGTAGATATGGAATTGCTTTTTGATATAAAACTTTCTGATGTAGAAAAAGATAGTGTACAACGCAGTATTTCTTCTCAAATAGGAGAAGGTTTAGGTTTATCAAATAGTAAAATAAATAGAGAAAAATTAATTAATCTATTAAAAGCATTACGCAAAACAAGAGATTCTATTTCTTTTGATAAAGTAGCAAAACTCTCGAGGATTTATAGCATTCAAGAAGATGATTTAGAAAACTTAGCACTTATTCATCATTATACTGGTTCCTATTTTGAAAATAACAATAATTACGAAAAGGCTTACGAATATTACTTAAAATCAGCTACTCTATATGAAGAGTTAAATAAACCTTTAAAATTTGGAGAAAACGAATTTTTTCAGGCACGTGTTTTAGGTCAAATTGGATTAATGTTAGAAAGTGAAGCCAAAATAGTTAGTGCGATAAGTGCTATTGATAAAAACTATACTAATTCGGCATTGTATATAGAATCATTAAGAACGTTGAGTAATTTTTTAATGTTGCGCTCAGATATCGAAAAAGGCAATAAATATATTGAAGAGGCACTGCAATTAATCCTCAATGATTATGGAAAGTTTGATATTTTACCCAAAAAAAATGCTGATTTTACACTTGCTATTATTTATGGCGAACGCGCTGTTTTCAGTATAGGAAATGAAAAGTATGATGAAGCGTTAGCATCACTCAAATTGGCTTTAACATATATTAAACCATATAATATTCCATTAATATATAATTTTCTAGAAATAAGCAGAATACAAGCTGAATACAAGCTGAATTTTATAAAAATCCTAATGAAGAAGCGATAAAACCTATAATTACAATGTTTAATTATTCTATTGATAGACAAGATTTTTATCAAGCTTTTAATTCTGCTTCATATATTTCTATTTTATATGAAGTTTTAGATAAAAAAGAAGAAAGATTAGCATGGCTTAAAAAAGCACATGAAATTGCAAAAAACATGGGATCCAACTCATTACAAAGAGAAGCTTTGGAGCAATTACTATATGAAGATGATGTAATTAGTAATGAAAATTTTATTGAGTTTAGTAATTTAGTTAGAGAAATTGAATTTGAAAAAAATAATACACATTTAAAGTTTGCAGAAATTTCTTATGATGTAAAAAAGGTAGCAAGCGAAAACAATAGATTAAAAAATCAGTTAGGTTGGTTTTTTACTATTGCCATGATTGTGGTTTTATCTCTTTTAGTATTTGTCTATTTTATTCGATTACAAAGTCGTAATAAAGAATTGAAATTTATTAAAATTGAACAAAATGCTAACGACAGTATAAATAAATTAATTATCGAACAAGGAATTCTTGCCAACGAAGCCAAACAAAAAGAAAGAAACAGAATTGCCAGAAACTTACATGATTTTATTGTAAATGGAATTTTTTCAGTTCGTTTTAATCTAGATTTTCTGAAAACAGATAATGCGGAAATGAAAGATAAATTGGTTACTGAATTACAAAAGATAGAAGAAAATATTAGAGATATCTCTCACGATTTATCTGGAAATTATGGAGAAAAAAGTAATGGATTAATTGAGTTAATTGAAAACTATGTTTCACTTCAAATGAATCAATGGGGAACAAGTTTTAAATTTAAGTATTCTGATTTGTTGGATTACAATAAACTGAGCGAAATAAAAAAATGGAATATTTTCTTTATTATTCGTGAAGCGGTACACAATGTAAATAAACATTCAAAAGCCAAACATTGTACAATAGAAATTAAACCAGGAAAACGCAATAATATTCTAATTTTAACAATTAAAGATGATGGAATTGGAATTGATGAAAAAATTATAACAAACGGAATTGGCTTTAAAAATTTAACCGACAGAGCGTCTTCAATTGATGCTAAACTAGAAATTAAACCAAGTAAGCAAAAAGGAACTGTAGTATATTTGAGTACAAAAATTTTAGAAATTTAAATTCGATCATTTAATAATTAATCCACCTAAAACAGTTTCTATTTTCAATTTTAAAATGTAATTTTGAACAATCATGATATCTATAAGTCACGCAGACTTTTAGAGTTATCATTATAAAAACTAATAAATCAATTTTTTACTTTATGTCAGACGATAAGAAGGTAATTTTTTCGATGTCTAAGGTGAGTAAAACGTACTCATCAACAAACAAAACTGTTTTAAAAGACATTTATTTAAGCTTTTTCTATGGAGCGAAAATCGGTATTTTAGGTCTAAACGGATCAGGAAAGTCTTCGTTATTGAAGATTATTGCAGGAGTTGATAAAAACTACCAAGGAGATGTAGTTTTTGCTCCAGGATATACAGTAGGTTATTTAGAGCAAGAACCTCAATTAGATGAAAATAAAACAGTAATTGAAATTGTAAAAGAAGGTGCTGCAGAAATCGTGTCTATTTTAGATGAATTCAACAGCATTAATGATATGTTTGGTTTACCAGAAGTTTATGAAAATGCAGATAAAATGCAAAAACTGATGGATCGTCAAGCAGAATTACAAGATAAAATTGACGCTGCTGGCGGATGGGAATTAGATACAAAACTAGCAATTGCAATGGATGCATTGCGTACGCCAGATCCAGAAACACCAATTAAGGTATTGTCTGGAGGAGAGCGTCGCCGTGTGGCATTATGTCGTTTATTATTGCAAAACCCAGATGTATTGTTATTAGATGAGCCTACCAACCACTTAGACGCAGAGTCTGTTCATTGGTTAGAACAACATTTACAACAATATGCCGGAACTGTAATTGCTGTAACACACGACCGTTACTTTTTGGATAACGTTGCAGGATGGATTTTAGAATTAGATAGAGGTGAAGGTATTCCGTGGAAAGGAAATTATTCATCTTGGTTAGATCAAAAATCAAAACGTTTAGCACAAGAAGAAAAAGTAGCATCAAAACGCCGTAAAAACTTAGAGCGCGAACTAGACTGGGTACGTCAAGGAGCAAAAGGACGCCAGACAAAGCAAAAAGCGAGGTTGCAGAACTACGATAAATTATTAAACGAAGATCAAAAAGAATTAGAAGAAAAATTAGAAATCTACATTCCAAATGGACCTCGTTTAGGAACAAATGTTATTGAAGCAAAAGGTGTAGCAAAAGCTTTTGGCGATAAATTATTGTATGATGATTTAAACTTTACATTGCCACAAGCCGGAATTGTTGGAATTATTGGACCAAACGGTGCAGGTAAATCTACAATTTTCAGAATGATTATGGGAGAGCAACAAGCTGATGGCGGAACTTTTTCTATTGGTGAAACTGTGAAAATTGCTTATGTAGATCAAGCGCATTCAAACATCGATCCTGAAAAATCTATTTGGGAGAATTTCTGTGATGGTCAAGAATTAATTATGATGGGTGGTCGTCAGGTAAATTCAAGAGCTTATTTAAGTCGTTTTAATTTTGGTGGATCAGATCAAAATAAAAAGGTAGAAGCACTTTCAGGTGGAGAAAGAAACCGTTTGCATTTAGCAATGACGTTAAAAGAAGAAGGAAACGTGCTATTATTAGATGAGCCTACCAATGATTTAGACGTAAATACTTTACGTGCTTTAGAAGAAGGTTTGGAAAACTTTGCAGGATGTGCAGTAGTTATTTCCCACGATCGTTGGTTCTTAGATCGTATTTGTACGCATATTTTGGCATTTGAAGGAGATTCTCAAGTTTATTTCTTTGAAGGATCATTCTCAGATTATGAAGAAAATCGTAAAAAACGTTTAGGTGACGTAGCGCCAACTCGTTTGAAATATAAAAAACTTGTTAGATAAAATAACAACAAAAAAAGCCTTAAACATTTCGTTTAAGGCTTTTTTATTTAATGAAATAATAACATTTGCTATTCATTGTCTTAAGCTAAAATTTAACTATTTTATTTAGATTTAAATAATAAAATTAATTGCAAATGGAGTTTTTATATATTGTTATTTCTTTAAATGAAGCAAATAAAGAAGCTTTTTCATCAGAGCTTACAGATTTATTTCCTTCTTTCGAAAAAAAGAAATTACATTGCGCAAATAACGTAGTGCTTTTGTGTTGGGTAAATTTAGAAGAAAAAAGTAAAGATTGGACTTATGCCATAGAACATACCGTTTTTATAGATGAAAATGTAAAAATGTTTAGCAGAAAACATCCGTATTTGTCAATTGGTGTAATAAATAAATTAGGCGAACAGAATACTGTTTTTTATGATGGATATATCATAAAAAATAAAAACATCATTTTTGAATATGCTAATATAAATGATGGATATATTCCTTTATTACATCGACTAATTGATAATTACGATGAAACCAACTTTTTTGAGTAAAATAAAGCGTTTTTTAGCATTTTGTAAAGAGGTATTTATAGTTTTCGTCCAACTTAAATAAGTATATTTGTTGCTACAAAACCAGTAAATACCAATCTGATGATTACATTTAATAAAGAAACTAATCAACTAATTATTGAAGATAATTATAAAGGTAGATTACAATCTGCCAGAATTATGTCAGTTTTTATTTTGATAATGAGTGTTTTAAAATTGTTTTTAGCCAATTGGCAAGCACCCAAAGAAATGGATTATGTGTTTTGTGTAATTGCTGCCCTATTTTTGTATTTTGTATATAAAAATTTCTTGAAGAAAACAGCAATAAATGCAATAGATAAAACAGCAATAAAGTTTGTAAAAATGCCAAAAGGCTTAGCTACAAAGGCAGAAATACATCTAAATAATGGAAAAGTAAGAGAAGTTTTTGGATTTAAGAATATTGAATATCAAAATGCAGTTCGAAAAACTTTGTCTAATGCTAAAATTACCATTCGTTAAAGTAAGTTATTTATAAGTTGTTGCACATGAAAAGTCAGTTTGATATTAGAAATGTAATAGTTACTCGTTATATAACTCCTTTAAGAGAAGGTGGTTCATTGCCAGCTTTGGCAGAAGCAAATGATGATTATAAATATGTAATCAAATTTCGTGGAGCTGGACATGGAGTAAAGGCATTAATTGCAGAATTGCTTGGCGGACTTATTGCTAAAAAGTTAGGCTTGCCAGTTCCTGAATTAGTGTTTGTTGAATTAGATCAGGCTTTTGGTAGAACAGAAGCTGATGAAGAAATTCAAGATTTATTAAAGTTTAGTCAAGGATTAAATTTGGGTTTACATTTTCTTTCTGGCGCATTAACTTTTGACCCACAAGCTTATCAGGTAGATTCATTATTAGCCTCAAAAATAGTTTGGCTCGATGCATTTATTACTAATGTTGATCGAACTTTTAGAAATACCAATATGTTGGTTTGGCACAAAGAACTTTGGTTGATAGATCATGGTGCGTCGTTTTATTTTCATCATTCGTTTTCTAATTGGGAAAAAAGTGCCTTAACTCCTTTTACTTTAATTAAAGATCATGTTTTATTGCCAAAAGCAAATAATCTTGATGAAGTTGATCGGGAGTTTGTAGCATTATTATCAGATAATGATTTGAAAGATATTACCAATCAAATTCCTGCGGATTGGCTTACTTGGGAAGGTTCTGAGTTATCTGCAGAAGAAATAAGAGAAGTTTACTATAACTTTTTGAAATTAAGAATAACTAACTCAACTGTTTTTGTTAATGAAGCTAAAAAAATGCGAAATGGTAGTTTATGAATACACAATAATTCGACTTGTTCCTAAAGTGGAAAGAGGGGAGTTTATTAATATTGGTATTTTGTTGTTTTGTAAAGAAAAAAAAACGCTATTAGCAGATTTTTATTTAAATGAGCAAAAGCTAAATCTATTTGAATCTGATTTAGCCTTTGAGGATATCTTTTCTCATGTGCAATCATTTATTTCTATAGCAAAAGCCACGGCCAGTAATAATCCGGTAGCTACTTTTGATGTAGCTGAACGTTTTAGATGGTTAGCTGCAACAAAAAGCTCGTGTATTCAAACATCTCCAACACATTGTGGTATAACAGCCAATTTAGAACAAACTTTTGATCAATTATTTAAAGAATTAATTTTATAAGTAATGAATTAATTCTATTTGTTCAGCTTGTTCTTTTGCACCAAAGGATTTGAAAAAATTGATTATCGCAAAAAACTGTAAATCAACAGGTGTTATTTTAAAATGTTCTCCATTTTGAAGTACATATTTCATCATTGCGGTACCAATGCCTTGTCGTCTCATTGTTTTTTTTACAAATATTTGTAATAAACGTTTGTCATTGCTGTCAAATATAATATATCCAACAAGTTCATCATTTTGCAAAGCTTTTAGGATTACCAATTTTCGCTCGCAGTTTTCTATTGCTACTTCACTACTTTGCCAAGTTGGACGCACATCTTTTTCTGTGTAATGAATTAGAAATTCATAGTAAGACATTGGTTTAAACTCTAAAGTTGGTACAGTTTCTTTTTTAGATAAAAAATTACCTTGCAAAGACAATACATTTCTCCATCTTTTGAATCCAATACGTCTGTAAATTTTACTTAAAGCTTCGTTGTTTTCAGCAATTTCTGTTGTAAGTGTTTTAAGATCAAAACTTTTAAATAAAGGAATAGCATATTGATACATTTTTATTAACAACTGAGAGTTTTTGTCATACTCAGGTAATGTTGTAGTTAATACTTGATGTAATTGATTATTTCTTTTGCCTATCAATACAAAGCTAACTAGTTTTTTCTTATCATATGCGCCAATAGATAAACTTAAATCTACGCCATTGCTAAGTATAATTTTTTTAAACTCATCCATAGAATATTTAACAGGTAAATAAGAATAATTATTTGCCTCATTTAAAATAGATAGTAAATGCTCTAAGTCGGTGTTAATTAAAAATCGGTATTGAAAATTTATCATGATTAAACATCTTTTAAAGTTATAAATTATCTAAGTATTTTTCGTTTATCTTAACTTTTATATATTTTGACTTTTATTGTCATTTTTACATATTGCTAAATACGTTAAAAAAAAATGATTTCATAATTTATTTTCATTTTTTATTTTAAAAATTTTTTGTTAATGTATTTTTTTAAGTTAAAATAAAACTAAAGTGTTTAGTTCTTAATGTATTTTGTGTTCTTGTAGAGATTTTATATTAGTTGTTTTAGTATTTTTTATTTTTTTTAGTTGTAAATAATACTTATTAAATTGATTTATTTAATGTAAAGAAAATATATTGATCCAAATTTGGAAGTGAACAATGTTCAATAAACTTACTTAAGTTGTTCTGAAAATATAATTTTAGGGTTTTAAAGATTGTTTTTCTATAATTCTATTTCCATAATTTTTTGTAAATAAGTTTAGTTATTGTTTATTTTAGCTTTAAAATGTAGAAGTGTATGAAAAAGATTCTTTTAGGGTTTGTATTAGGACTAACTTGTGTGGGGTACGGGCAAGAAAATTCGGTTTTGGAGTTTTCTAATCCATTGGATATTAATGTCAATGCTTCAGGAAATTTTGGAGAATTAAGAGGAAGTCATTTTCATACAGGATTAGACATGAAAACCCAACAGCGTATTGGAATGCCTATTTTTGCACCTGCTGACGGATATGTATCTCGAATAAAGGTATCTGCTTGGGGATATGGAAAAGCGCTGTATATTGATCATCCAAACGGACAAACTACTGTGTATGGACATCTTGATAAATACGAAGGCGATATTGCAAAGTATGTTTTAAATGCACATTATAAAGATAAAAACTTTGAGATAGAGCTTTTTCCTAGAAAAAACGAATTGATTGTAAAAAAAGGTCAAATTATTGGATATACAGGTAATACAGGTGGTTCTGGCGGACCGCATTTACATTACGAATTTAGAGATACTAAAACGCAAAAAATAATTAATCCATTGGCAGAAGGAATGCAAAAAATGTTGGTTGATACAGAAGCACCAACAGTTGGTTCAATCTATGTTTATCCTATTTCTGAAACAGCAGTTGTCAATGAAAAAACAATTCCTTTTCAACTTTCATATAAAACAAATGCTAATGGAATTTTAGTCGCAGATCCTATTAAAGCAAGCGGTACAATCGGTTTTGGTATTGATGTTTTTGATACTTCTAATTATAATATGAATAAAAATGGTGTTTATAAATTAGAAACTTTTGTAAACGGAAAACCAAGTTTTAGTTATCAGTTTGATACTTTTTCTTTTGACGAAACAGGCTTTGTAAATGCTTTAATCGATTACGAACGTTCGCTTCAAACAAAAGTAAAAGTGCAAAAGTTATTTGTAAATCAAATGTTTCCGCTCTCTGTTTTAAAAGTAGATCAAACAACTAAAGGAACAATTACGGTTTCTCCAGGCGAAAACTATGTTTTTAAAATAATTGCTTCAGATTATCATGAAAATAAAACAATTATTGAAATTCCTATTCAATATCAGCAAAGCTTAGTAAAACCAAAAACAGAACAACAAAATAAAGAAAAATGGTATCCAATTGTTTCAAATAAAGAATATGTTTTTGATGATAAAAATGCATCTGTAACAATTCCTGCAAATACTTTTTATGATAATTTCACTTTTAATTTTGACGTAAAAGATAAAGTAATTTCTCTACATAAAGATGTTGTTCCAGGGTTTAAAAGTATGGTTCTTACTCTAGATATGTTACCTTATAATTTGACTGCAGACCAATTAGATAAGGCTTATTTGGCACGAATTGCAAAGGATGGAAGTAAAAATTACATCAAAACATATAAGAAAGATAAAAAGTTTACTATTTATACTAAAAATTTAGGCGATTATACTTTTGTGATAGATACAGTTTCGCCAAAAATTTATCAGCCAAGTTTTAAAGAAGGCGATTGGCAAAGCAATGCAAAATCAATTAGTTTTTTGGTTCAGGATAACGAATCTGGAATAAATACTATTTCCGGAACAATAAATGGGCAATGGATTTTGTTGGATTATGATTATAAAACAAAAAAAATAGTACATCAATTTAGCGACGGAATTGTACAATCTGGACGTAACGATGTAGCAATTAAAGTAACCGACAGAATGGGCAACGAGCAGATTTTTGTCACTCATTTTTTTAGAAAATAAATTATGAGTAAGAATTTTCATTTTAGTGCTATTTTATTGTTATTGAGTTTGATGGTATTTGCTCAAGGAAATACAGTATTACGAGGTAAGTTGGTTGGAAAACAAACCAATAATAATCAATTATTGATGCCTATTCATACAAAGGGCTATGCTACTGTATGGACAGGTTTGGATGGAATATTCGAATTGCAATTACCCGCTAATACTACAGAGGTGACTTTTACAGTAGCTCAAGATTCTACCTATGTAGCTGTTTTGTTGCCCAATCAAATCAACGAACAAACTTTTGTGGCTAAAAATGATCAACCGCCCATTGTAGCAGAACAAACCTGTCGTTTAGGATTAGAGCCTCTTAGAGGAGTGCAAATTCCTCAGGTTATTATTATTCGTTCGTTACGATCTTTCAAAGAAGATGAAAGCACTCAACTTTTGTTGGATATGGTGCCAATCATAAAAAACAGCTTTAATCTAGAAACGGTGCTAACTACTTTACCAGGTGTTAATTCAAACAATGAATTGAGTAATCAATACATGGTAAGAGGAGGTAATTTTGACGAAAATTTAATTTATGTAAATGGCGTTGAAATTTATCGACCAACTTTGGTGCGTTCAGGTAAGCAAGAAGGATTGAGTTTCATTAATCCAACAATGGTTAGTAATATTGCTTTTTCTGCAGGAGGGTTTTCGTCACTTTATGGTGATAAAATGTCTTCTGCATTAGCTATTGATTATAGAAATCCAATCGAAAATAAAACACAATTACAAGCAAGTTTTTTAGGAGCTTCGGCTACAGTGGATTGGGGCTCTAAAGATAATTCTTGGTCGGGAATAATAGGACTTCGTTATCAAAACAACCGATTGTTGATGAATAGAAAAGATGATGATTCATATTACAAACCTGTATTTATGGATATGCAAACGGTTGTAAATTATAAAGCAACAAATAAGTTGAATTTTAGTTTTTTAGGAAGTATTGCTGGCAATAATTACAAATACGAACCCAAAAATAGACATGTAACTATTGGTACAATCAATGATTTGTCAAACATAAATATTTTATACAACGGTTGGGAGCATGACAAATATAGTTCTGTATTTGGAGTATTGTCTTCAAAATACCGATTAAACTACGAAAATCAATTTGAAGTAATTGTTTCGGCATATCATTCGCAAGAAAAAGAATTTTTTGATATGGAAACTTCGTATTTACTAAAAGATAATGAACAACAAGAAGATGATCCGCTTTTTAACGATGTAATTCAAAAGCCAATCAGCACAAAAAATGGCGTGGTTTCTCAATTATCACATGCTCGAAATATTTTAGATGCATTATATCTTACAGCGGAAGTAAAAGGAATTCATAAAATTGGATTAGAACATAGAAATGCAACATTAAGTTGGGGATTAAAATACGCAAATGAAAATAGTAAAGATCGTTTGTCTGAATGGCAATTAACCGATTCGTTAGGATATGTTTTACCAAACAATCATCAATATGGAGTTATTGCAACAAACAATAATTTAACAATAAATCGTTTAATGGCTTATCTAAATTGGGATGATTGGTACGAAGGAAATAATACAGATTATTTTATAAATATTGGTGCAAGAGCACATTATTGGAATATTTCTGATGAAAATAAATCTAATGTTGTTTTTAGTCCAAGAGCGCAATTGGGCATAAAACCAAAATATTGGGCAAATGATATGAAGTTTACATTGTCGGCTGGGCTTTATCAACAGCCACCAACCTACAGAGAATACAGAGATTTTACAGGAGAAATTAATCCAAATTTAAAAGCGCAAAAGGCATTAGTTTTTGTATTGGGTAATCAATATAATTTTAAAATGTGGGACAAGCGTTTTTCTTTGCGATCAGAAGCTTATTATAAAAGCATGTCAAATGTAAATGTATATAATGTAGATAACGTTCGTATACGTTATGTAGCAAATAATGATGCAAAAGCTTATGCATACGGACTTGATGTGCGTTTATTCGGGCAGTTTATTGAAGGAACTGAATCTTGGGTAAGTTTTGGATATATGAAAACGGAAGAAAATTATCAAAATCAAGGATATATCGCTCGTCCAACCGATCAGCGTTTAAAATTCGGAATGTTTTTTGAAGATTACATCGTCAATATGCCAAACCTTAAGTTGTATTTAAATTTAGTGTATAATACAGGTTTGCCAGGTGGCGGTCCTGCTTATGCTAGTTCTTATGATTATCAAGGTAGATTACGCGATTATAAAAGAGCTGATCTAGGATTTAATTATATCTTGAAGAATAAGCAAGTAGGTACTAATGTAAGCTGGTTGCAAGGAATTGATAATTTGCAAATAGGATTTGAAATATATAACCTATTCAACAATCAAAATGCAATTACAAATTCTTGGGTAAAAGATTTAAATAACGGTATTGACTATGCTGTTCCTAATTATATGACAGAGCGAACCTATAATTTAAAAATAGGTATAAGCTTCTAAAAAAAATAGAAATACATTGCTAAAAAATGTATCTTTGACATACCAATATTGAATTAGAATGAAAATAAGAATAGGTTTATTGTTTGCTATGTTTACACTAGGTTTGCTTGTTTCTTGTAAAGATCAGGAAGAAAAACCAAAAGTTATTTATAAAGACGAAGCAGAAGTAGCAAAATCTACAGAAACATCAAAAGAAAAATCAGAAGATATTCGAATTGTAGATCTTCCAATAGTTCTTGGTAGCTCTCCTTATTTAGTTCATCCTGTTGGCGAAGTAAGAGTCTACAATAGCCCAAGTAAATACGGAATGAGTAAGAGCAAGCAATTCTCTTATACAGTATCTAATTACGTGCCTTTTGAAATTACAGGTTATTTAGAAAACGTTATGTTTCAGCACAAAGATTCTACTGAAATACGACCGCTTACAAATCAAGTAATGCAAATTCAGTCTATTGTGTATTTGAATACTATGGCAGAAAAAATCAAAAAAAATATACTTGTATATAGTATTTTTGATAAGGATACAAATTTGGATGGTAAAGTAGATTCGAACGATATCAAAACATTATATATTAGTAGAGGAAGTGGAAGAAATTTTAAAAAGTTAAGTCCACCACTTCAAGATTTGCTAGATTGGACGGTTATTGATATTCAAAATAGACTGTATTTTAGAACTATTGAAGACATTAATAAAAATGGAGCATTTGATAAAGATGACAATGTAAATTATTTTTATATTGATTTAACCGATCCAACATGGGAAGTTAAAGTCTACGAACCATTAATGGTTAATTCAGCTTACGAAATTGTAACAGAAAAAACAGAAGAAAAATAAAGAGTAAAAAACACGCTAATTGCGTGTTTTTTACGTTTTAAAACACAATCTATCACACGTTTTAATGCAATTTTAATAATCAACTCATCAAATCATAAAACAAAATGCGTTATCATATGAAAAGAGTTCTTTATATTTGCTTTTGCATTGATGTTTTTTAGGAATAAAAATACAAATGAAATTGTCTTTAAGTAAAAAAAGTAAATAATGATTATACAGCCAAGAACACGAGGGTTTATTTGTTTAACCTCTCATCCAGAAGGATGTGCAGAAAACGTTAAACAACAAGTAGCGTATGTTAAATCAAAAGGAAAAATCGAAAACGGTCCTAAAAAAGTACTAGTTATTGGTGCTTCAACAGGTTTTGGTTTAGCATCAAGAATATCTGCAGCTTTTGGTTCTGATGCAGCAACAATTGGTGTTTTCTTTGAAAAACCTGCAACAGAAGGACGTCCAGCAACAGCTGGTTGGTACAACTCAGCAGCTTTTGAGGTAGAAGCTCATAAAGCTGGTTTATATGCAAAAAGTGTTAATGGCGATGCTTATTCTGATGAAGTAAAAAAACAAACCATCGAATTAATTAAAAAAGATTTAGGTCAGGTAGATTTAGTTATTTACAGCTTAGCTTCTCCAAGACGTAATCATCCAAAAACAGGAGTAGCATACTCGTCTGTGTTAAAGCCAATTAATGATCCTTTTACAAATAAAACAGTAGATTTTCATACAGGAGTTGTATCAAATGTAAGTATTGATCCTATAAAAGATCAATCTGATATCGATAACACAATCGCCGTAATGGGAGGAGAAGATTGGAAGTTTTGGATCGAGGATATGAAAGCAGCTGGTGTTTTAGCAGCTGGTGTTAAAACTGTAGCTTATTCATATATTGGGCCAGAGTTAACATTCCCAATTTACAGAAACGGAACAATTGGTATGGCTAAAAATGATTTAGAAGCAACTGTTCCAACAATTAATTCTATCTTATCAGAGTTAAACGGAGTTTCGTATGTGTCTGTAAATAAAGCATTAGTTACACAATCAAGTTCTGCTATTCCGGTAGTTCCATTATACATTTCATTGTTGTATAAAGTAATGAAAGAGAAAAATATTCACGAAGGATGTATTGAACAAATGCAAAGATTGTTTGCAGATCGTTTGTATGCTAACGATGGAGTATTATTGGATACAGAAGGAAGAATTAGAGTAGACGATTGGGAAATGAGAGAAGATGTTCAGGCAGAAGTAGCAAAATTATGGGATGCTATCACTACAGAAAACATTAATGAAATTTCTGATATTGAAGGATATAGAAAAGATTTCTTTAATTTATTTGGATTTGAATTCCCTGCAATTGATTATAATGCAGATGTAAATGAATTAGTGAATGTAGAAAGTATTACAGAATAATATTTTTCACGATAAAAACTAAAAAGGCTATTTCGTCATAAGATGAAATAGCCTTTTTAGTTTTTAAGATAGCCTCAAAAATGAAGTAAAAAAAGTAAATAGAATGTTAATTATTGTAGTAAATAAATATGGTATTAGTAATATTGTTAACCAATTTGCTAAAGCAAAATAATATTTAGTTGTATAAAATTTAGGAAATAACTTATTATAAGCCTTATTTTTGTTTTTAGTATAAATCATGCAATGCTCAAAAAAGCGAATATGAACAAATTCTTCAAAATAAGTTTAATTGCAAGTGTTTTGTCTGTTGGATTTATAAGTTGTAATAAAACAACAAATAAAAAAGACGACAGTCATGTAGCAAGAGTAAATAACACCTATTTAGACCGATATGTGTTACAACAAAATATTCCTCCGCAAAGTACTTCCACAGATAGTATTGCAATGATAGAAGCATTTATAAATAAATGGGCAACAAAGCAATTGCTAATGGAAGCAGCAGAATTTAATTTGTCTGACAGTAAGAAAAAAGAAATTGAAGAATTGGTGGCTAATTTTAAATCAGAATTGCTTATTAAAGACTATTTAGAAAGTTTAGTACAACAAAAAATAGATACTGTCGTTAAAAAAGAACATCTTGTAGGTTATTACAATCAAATAAAAAATAGCTTTAAGGTAGAAGATATGTTAGTAAAATTATCTTATGTAAACGTTTTAAATTCAAATTCGCATTACAGCAAGATAAAAAAATGGTTTAATGGCGGAAAAAAAATCGATTATGACAAACTAGATCAATTGTCAATCCAAATGAAATCATACGCGTTAAATGATAGCATTTGGGCAGATGCTTTTCAAATTTCGGATAAATTGCCATTTATAAACGGAACAAACAAAGAATCTTATCTAAAAAATAACAATTACTTTGAGGTAAAAGATGAAAATAGTACTTACTTTGTGTACGTCAACAAAGTACTAAGAAAAGGAGATATTGTTCCTTATTCTTATCTAGAACCATCTTTGCGATTAATGGTGCTAAACAACCGAAAGATGGAACTGCTAAAACAAATTGAAGAAGATATTTTAAAAGATGCAAAAAAAGATAAAAGTTATGAAGTTTATCAGTAAAAAGATGGGGCTTTTACTTGGATTATCAATCACGATGATCGCAGGATTATATGCCCAAAATCAACCAAAGAAAAAGATTGATGGAGTAGTTGGAGTAGTTGGTGATTATGTAATATTAGAATCAGAAATTGATAAAACTTTATTAGAACTAAGAGCACAAAGAATACCTGTAGATAACTTGTCAAAATGTGACTTATTTGAGCGTTTACTGGAAGATAAACTATACGCTCACCAAGCTGTGCAAGATAGTATTGCTGTTAACGATGATGAGGTAAATAAATTCATGAACGATCAAATTAATCGTATGGTTGAAGATGTTGGTAGCATTGATCGTATTATAGAATTTTATAACAAAAAAAATGAAGAAGAATTTAGAGAATACTTTTTTGACATTGTAAAGCAAAACAAACTTACTCAAGCAATGCAACAGCATGTTGTAGAAAAGGTAACAATTACACCCGAAGAAGTAAGACAATTTTTTAAAACAATTCCAACAGATGAATTACCAACTGTAGGAGATGAAGTAGAACTTGCAGAAATTGTAGTAAAACCAGAAGTTTCTCAAGAACAAAAGCAAAAAGTAATCGATAGATTAAACGAAATGCGCAAAGATGTTCTAGAAAATGGATCTAGCTTTTTTAGTAAAGCAGTACTATTTACAGAAGATAAAGGTTCTGCAATGAATGGTGGATTTTATACAATAACAAAAAAATCTCCATTTGTAAAAGAATTTAAAGAAACTGCATTTAGTATGGCAGAAGGAGAAATATCTGCTCCTTTTGAAACAGAATATGGTTATCATATTATTTATTTAGAAAAAATTAGAGGACAATATTTAGACCTTCGTCATATATTAATTACGCCAAAGCCTACAGAACAAGCAATGAAAGATGCTAAAGAAAAACTGGAAGGCATTCGTCAAAAAATTGTAAACAAAGAAATTACCTTCGAACAAGCAGCAGCAGCTTCATCAGATGATAAAGATACAAAGCAAAATGGAGGTGTTTTAAGAGATCCAGAAACAATGGATCCGCGCTTTGAATTAAACACAATGGAAGACAGAGAATTGTATTTCTTGGTAAATCCATTGTCTGAAAAAGAAGTATCATCAGTGGCTGTAAAAACAGACAGAACAGATGCTAAATCATACCGAATAGTTACGGTAAACAAAAAAATTCCATCACATAAAATTGATTTTGTAGAAGATTATATCAAAATCAAAAACATGGCTTTAAATAAAAAACAAGCTGATGAATTACAAAAATGGGTTGGAAAGAAGATAAAAGACGCTTATATCAATATTCAAGGAGAATATAGAGATTGTAAATTCAATAATAATTGGCTTAAAAACTAATAAAAGAATAATCTAAAAGCTTGAAAACGACATTTTAGCAATACACTAAAATGTCGTTTTTTTTATTTTTAAGATCTAAATTTTACAATATAGCAGATTAAGCATTAAAAAATAAATAATTTCAGAAAAGGTAAGGCTGTTTATTAAAAGTATTGAATTTTATTCATTAAACTAAAATGTTTATAAATAGTATTTTTTGTATTTGTAGCAAATCATTAAAAATTTTTGAATATAAATTTGTTTGCTTAAATTTGTAATCACAAAAAAGAAATGCAGAAGTAACTCGTTTTTAAAAAAGCAAGTTACTCAGTTATAACAACTCAATAACGAATGGCGGCTGAAAACTCCAATGTTTTTTCCAACATTTTAACAACAACCTTTTTATTTAATTGATAATATTATGAGCCTTTACAAGGATTACATCAACGAGATTGAAGAAAGAAAAAATCAAGGACTTAGCCCTAAGCCAATTGATGGTGCTGATTTATTAGCAGAAATTATAGCGCAAATAAAAGATACAAATAATGAGTATCGTGCAGATTCATTAAACCTTTTTATTTACAATGTTTTACCTGGTACAACAAGTGCTGCTGGTGTAAAAGCTAAATTTTTAAAAGAGATTATTTTAGGAGAAACAGAGGTAAACGAAATTACTCCTGCTTTCGCTTTTGAATTATTATCTCATATGAAAGGTGGTCCTTCTATCGAAGTACTTTTAGATTTAGCTTTGGGCAACGATGTTGCAATTGCTGAAGCTGCTTCAAAAGTATTAAAAACACAAGTTTTCTTATACGATGCCGATATGGATCGTTTAAAAGTAGCTTATCACGAAGGAAATGTTATTGCAAAAGATATTTTAGAAAGCTATGCAAAAGCAGAGTTTTTTACAGAATTACCTGCAGTTGCAGAAGAAATTAAAATAATTACTTACATTGCTGCTGAAGGTGATATCTCTACCGATTTATTATCTCCAGGAAATCAAGCACACTCTCGTTCTGATCGTGAGTTACATGGTAAATGTATGATTACTCCAGAAGCTCAGGCTGAAATTAAAGCATTACAAACATTGCACCCAGAGGCAAGCGTTATGCTAATTGCAGAAAAAGGCACAATGGGTGTAGGTTCTTCTCGTATGTCTGGTGTAAACAACGTAGCTTTATGGACAGGTAAACAAGCATCGCCTTACGTACCTTTTGTAAATATTGCTCCAATTGTTGCTGGTACAAATGGTATTTCTCCAATTTTCCTTACAACAGTTGATGTAACAGGTGGTATTGGTATCGACCTTAAAAACTGGGTAAAAAAAGTAGATGCAAATGGAGATGTTGTTCGTAACGAAGCTGGTGATCCAATTTTAGAAGAAGTTTATTCTGTTGCAACAGGAACAGTATTGACAATTAATACTAAAACAAAAAAACTATACAACGGAGAGCAAGAGTTAATTGATATGTCTAAATCATTAACTCCTCAAAAAATGGAATTTATCAAAGCAGGAGGTTCTTATGCTATTGTTTTTGGTAAAAAAATTCAAACATTTGCTGCTAAAACATTAGGAATTACAGCTCCTGTAGTTTTTGCTCCTTCTAAAGAAATTTCAATTGAAGGACAAGGTTTAACAGCAGTAGAAAAAATCTTCAACAAAAATGCAGTAGGTGTAACTGACGGAAAAATCTTACATGCAGGTTCAGACGTTCGTGTTGAAGTAAACATTGTAGGATCTCAAGATACAACAGGATTAATGACAGCGCAAGAATTAGAATCTATGGCAGCTACAGTTATTTCTCCAATTGTTGATGGAGCTTATCAATCAGGTTGTCATACAGCTTCAGTTTGGGACAAAAAAGCACAAGCTAACATTCCTAAGTTGATGAAATTTATGAATGATTTTGGTGTAATTACTGCACGCGATCCTAAAGGAGAATATCATTCAATGACAGACGTTATCCACAAAGTATTAAATGATATTACAATTGACGAGTGGGCAATTATTATTGGAGGTGATTCTCATACTCGTATGTCAAAAGGTGTTGCTTTTGGTGCCGATTCAGGTACTGTAGCTTTAGCTTTAGCAACTGGTGAGGCTTCTATGCCAATTCCAGAATCGGTAAAAGTTACTTTTAAAGGAGCAATGAAAGAACATATGGATTTCCGTGATGTGGTACATGCTACGCAATCTCAAATGTTGAAACAGTTTGATGGTGAAAACGTATTCCAAGGACGTATTATCGAGGTTCATATCGGTACTTTATTAGCCGATCAAGCGTTTACTTTTACAGATTGGACAGCAGAAATGAAAGCAAAAGCTTCTATCTGTATTTCTCAAGATGATACTTTAATCGAATCGTTAGAAATTGCTAAAAACCGTATCCAAATCATGATTGATAAAGGTATGGATAACAAAAATGCAGTGTTACAAGGATTGATTAACAAAGCAAATAAACGTATCGAAGAAATTAAATCTGGAGACAAACCAGCCTTACAACCAGATGCTAATGCAAAATATTACGCAGAAGTTGTGATTGATTTAGATATCATTGAAGAACCAATGATTGCGGATCCAGATGTAAACAACAACGACGTTTCTAAGCGCTATACACACGATACAATTAGAGAATTATCTTTCTATGAAGGAGATAAAAAAGTAGATTTAGGTTTTGTTGGATCTTGTATGGTTCATAAAGATGACTTAAAGATTGTTTCTCAAATGTTGAAAAATATCGAGAAAACGCAAGGAGAAGTAAAATTTAATGCGCCATTAGTTGTTGCTGCTCCAACATATAATATTATTGAAGAATTAAAAGCTGAAGGAGATTGGGAATATTTACAAAAATATTCTGGATTTGAGTTTAGTGATATTTTACCAAAACAAAATGCACGTACAGAATACGAAAATATTATGTACTTAGAGCGTCCTGGTTGTAACTTATGTATGGGTAACCAAGAAAAAGCAGCCAAAGGAGATACGGTTATGGCAACATCAACTCGTTTGTTCCAAGGGCGTGTAGTAGAGGATAGAGATGGTAAAAAAGGAGAATCATTATTGGCTTCAACTCCAGTGGTTGTTCTTTCTGCAATCTTAGGAAGAATTCCGTCTATTGAAGAATATAAAGCTTCTGTGGAAGGAATTAACCTAACAAAATTTAAACCGATTTCTACAAAATAATTAATGTAGATTTAAAATAAAAAACGAGGTAATCTATATAGATTGCCTCGTTTTTTTATTTGAAGTTATTCTCAAAAAGCTACAATTTCTGCATAAGAGTGTGAGAATAATAAACTTTTTAAATTTGTTTATGCGTACTTACAGCAATTCTATTCCAAGCGTTAATTGTAATTACAGCCATTATAACTTGTGCTATATAATTTTCGTCAAATAATTCTAGCGCTTTATTGTAGGTATTTTCACTCAATCCGTTTTTACTAATTAAAGTAATTTCTTCTGTAATAGCTAAAATTGCTTTTTCCTCTTCCGAAAAAATGTTAGTTTCTCTCCAAGCATTCAGTAAAAAAATACGCTGATTTGTTTCGCCTTGTTTTAGTGCATCTTGTGTGTGTAAGTTAATGCAAAAAGCACATTTGTTTATTTGTGAAGCTCGTATTTTAATTAATTCCAAATGAGTTTTAGAAATCAACGAAGTACTTAAATACTTTTCTAATCCAAACATTGCTTTATAAGCATTTGGCTCCAATTCTTGAATGTCAATTCTACGTTGCATAGTTTTAATTTTAATGTTCTTTGCAAATGTAAAAAGTATGTATTTTTTAAATCTTAAGCTGGTTTAAGACTTTAGCTTTTTTTTAATTTCACTTAAATATTCGGGTGTCATATTCAAATATGAAGCTAAAATATGTTGCGGAATTCGATTTGTAAATTCAGGAAAATTGCTGCTAAAATGCAAATAGAATTCTTCTCTATCAAAATCAAAAATATATTTAATTCTTATTAAAGACGCAGAATAAGCACGTTGTAAAACCAATCGGAAATAACGTTCCAATTCAGGAAATTGATTAAGTAGTTTTTCTTGAGCATTATATTCTATTTCTAAAACTTCAGTATTTTCAATGGCTTGAATACTAAATTCTGTAATTAATTGATTTTCAAAAGCAACATAATCTGTTATCCACCAATTTTCAATTGCAAACTGAATGGTTTGCTCTACTCCTTTATTATTGATAAAAAATAAACGCAAACAACCTTTTTCTACAAAATAATGATGTTTACATTTTTGAGAAACTTGAAGAAGCATTTCTTTCTTTTTAAATGCTTTTGGCGTAAAGTAAGCAAGTATTGCATCTCTATTTTCATTAGGAATATTAATGTATTTATTTAAGTGATTTAATAGCAACTCAGACATTAGTTTGGATTTTAATCAATTATATTTTCGGAAAGATAATATAAAACAAAATACAAGTTTATTTAGAATAGCTATTTTTCCGAATACTTAGTTAGAATCGTTTTAAATTGAGGATGTTAGCATTTTTTTAAAATATCAATAAGAAAATAATTAGTAATTTGTGAATACTTAAATAATGTAAATTCAAATAAAATTAATATGGCTTTTGATATTGAAATGATTAAAAAAATGTACGAAAAAATGCCTGACAGAGTTGAAAAAGCTCGTCAATTGGTAGGTCGTCCATTAACACTTTCTGAGAAAATTTTATACACGCACTTATGGGAAGGTATTCCTTCACAAGCGTTTGAAAGAGGTAAAGATTATGTTGATTTTGCTCCAGATCGCGTTGCATGTCAAGATGCAACAGCACAAATGGCATTATTGCAATTTATGCACGCAGGAAAAGAAAAAGTGGCTGTGCCAACAACAGTACATTGTGATCACTTAATTCAAGCAAAAGTTGGAGCAGCAACAGATTTAAAAGTTGCAGAAACACAATCTTCAGAAGTGTTCAATTTCTTATCATCAGTTTCAAATAAATACGGAATAGGTTTCTGGAAACCAGGAGCTGGTATTATTCACCAAATTGTTTTAGAAAATTATGCTTTTCCAGGAGGAATGATGATTGGAACAGATTCGCACACAGTAAATGCTGGCGGTTTGGGAATGTTGGCAATAGGTGTTGGTGGAGCCGATGCTGTAGATGTAATGTCAGGAATGGCTTGGGAATTAAAATTTCCTAAGTTAATTGGTGTTAAGCTAACAGGAAAATTAAATGGTTGGACAGCTCCTAAAGATGTAATTTTAAAAGTTGCAGATATTCTTACTGTAAAAGGAGGAACAGGAGCTATTGTTGAGTATTTTGGAGAAGGAGCTACTTCTATGTCTTGTACAGGTAAAGGTACAATTTGTAATATGGGAGCCGAAATTGGAGCAACAACTTCAACTTTTGGTTATGATGATTCAATGAGAAGATATTTGTCTGCAACAGGTCGTCAAGATGTTGTAGATGCAGCTGATAAAGTAGCAGAACATTTAATAGCAGATGCAGAAGTATATGCAAGCCCAGAAAAATATTTTGATCAATTAATAGAAATTAATTTGTCTGAATTAGAGCCTCATATCAACGGACCTTTTACGCCAGATAGAGGAACTCCAGTTTCTAAAATGAGAGCAGAAGCCGAGGCAAACGGATGGCCATTAAAAGTAGAATGGGGATTAATTGGATCTTGTACCAATTCATCTTACGAAGATATGTCTAGAGCTGCTTCTATTGTTGAGCAAGCAGTGCAACATGGTATTACACCAAAGGCAGAATTTGGAATTAATCCTGGTTCTGAGCAAATTCGTTTTACAATTGAAAGAGACGGTATTATTGAAACATTTGAAAAAATGGGAACAAAAGTATTTACTAATGCTTGCGGACCTTGTATTGGACAATGGGATCGTGAAGGAGCGGATAAACAAGAGAAAAATACTATTGTTCATTCATTCAACCGTAATTTTTCAAAACGTGCTGATGGTAATCCAAATACACATGCTTTTGTAACATCGCCAGAAATGGTAGCTGCTTTGGCAATTTCGGGAGATTTAGGATTTAATCCAATTACAGATACTTTAATTAATGACAATGGAGAAGAAGTGAAATTACTCCCTCCAACAGGTGATGAATTACCGAAAAGAGGATTTGATGTTGATGATCCAGGTTATCAAGCTCCAGCTTCAGACGGGTCTGGTATTGTAGTTGAGGTAAAACCAGATTCTAGCCGTTTACAATTATTAGAGCCTTTCCAAGCTTGGGATGGTAAAAATATTACAGGAGCTAAATTGCTAATTAAAGCCTTTGGAAAATGTACAACAGATCATATTTCTATGGCTGGACCTTGGTTGCGTTTTCGTGGACATTTAGATAATATTTCTGATAATATGCTAATTGGTGCAGAAAATGCATTTAATCATTTAACTAATAATGTAAAAAATCAATTAACAGGCGAATATGGTGCTGTGCCAGCAGTGCAAAGAGAATATAAAGCAGCAGGAATTCCAACTATTGTTGTAGGAGATCAAAATTATGGTGAAGGTTCTTCTCGTGAGCACGCCGCTATGGAACCTCGTCATTTAGGAGTAAAAGCTGTATTGGTGAAATCATTTGCTCGTATTCACGAAACAAACCTTAAAAAGCAAGGAATGTTAGCGCTTACGTTTGCTAATGAAGCAGATTATGATAAAATTTTAGAGGATGATACAATTAACTTCTTGGATTTAACTGATTTTGCACCAGGAAAACCATTAACATTAGAATTTGTTCATGCTGATGGATCTAAAGATATTATTATGGCAAATCATACGTATAATGCAAGCCAGGTAGAATGGTTTAAAGCAGGATCTGCATTAAATTTAATTGCTGCAGGAAAATAAATTTAAAATAGTTTATAAAAAAAGCTTCTAACTTAAGTTAGAAGCTTTTTTTATGCTTATAGTTTATTGTATTCTTCTTTATCTTCTTCTAATAATAAACGAATAAAAAATTGAGCAGCTTTTTTTTGATAACTATCTTTTAATGTAATAATGTCAGCTTCTCGTTTCATGTTCATATTTTTAATTGGAATAGGACAAATATTATTTTCATCGTGAATAGTAGCCATGGTTAAAATAGTTTGAAATGAACCTGTTTTTACTAAATCTATAATGGTATCAGTATAGTTCGTTTCAAACGTTATATTGGGAACAATTTTATATTTATCAAATTGTAAATCTAAAAAATCTCTTGTACTAAAACCTTTTACAGGTAAAGCTAAATTTAGATTTTTTATATCGTTTAAACCAATACTTTTTAGTTTTGCTAATTCACTTTTATCAGAAACAATAACAGCCATTTCTGATTGCATTAAAGGAGTGTAATTAAGCTCATCACTGTGTTTTCCTTCATAAAAAGTAACGGCAAAGTCAATCTCTTTTTTTAAAAGCGCATTCATCAACTCGGCAGTTGTACCAAAAGTAACTTGTAATTTTATTTTAGGAAAATGAGCAATAAAATTCTTAAATGTATTAATTACAATTGATTTTAATCCCCAAGTAAGCCCAATATATAAAGTGCCTGTTTGCACCTGCTTTAAATCTTCTAGCATTAGTTTTCCTTCTGTAGAAGCCTGAACACTTTTTGATGCAAATTCTGCAAATAAATTACCCGCTTCTGTTAGCAAAATGCGTTTGCCAATACGATCAAAAAGAGGAATGTCCAATTCATCTTCCAATTGTTTTATTTGTTGAGATAACGTGCTTTGAGAAATAAAAAGCTCTTTTGCGGCTTCTGTAAAGTTGAGCAATTCTTTTGCCTTCAGAAAATATTTAAGTTGTCTTAATTCCATTATCGATCGGTTTTATCAATTGATGTTATAGAAAAATACCTTTTTACAAATTTAGAACTTAACCTTAACTTTGTAGTAAATAAAATTAAAAAATATGGCAACTGTTATAGATATTCAATCAACCTTTGTCGAGAAAGCTACTAAAGGAAGCGTTAGGTATAAAAAAATAAAATGGAGTATTTTTTTGGTTGGTATTTCTGTTTTTGCACAGTTATATAATTATCAACCTTTGTTATCTGAGCTTACAACAAGCTTTGGTATTACACCAGCACAAAGTAGTTATTTAGTATCTGCTTCTACATTGGGTATGGCAATTGGTTTACTTTTATTCGCATTTATTGCCGATCGTTATTCTCGTCGAGATGTTATGTTGTTTTCTTTGGTGGTGTCTACTTTGCTTACTTTATCATCTGTTTTTGTAGAAAGTTTTTCGTTGTTGGTTAATATCAATTTTGCTAAAGGTATTTGTATTTCGGGTGTTTCAGCAGTTACATTGGCTTATTTGGCAGAAGAAATAGATCATAAATATATTGGAACAGCAATTAGTTTTTATTTGGCAGGAAATACGTTTGGCGGAATGTTTGGTCGAATTTTAGCTGCTCTTATGAGCGATTGGTTCAATTGGCGAATTGGTGTGTTAAGTATAGGATTTTTAGCTTTACTTATTGCGGTTGTATTTTATTATGTTTTTCCTGAATCTAATTTTTTTAAGCCTAAAAAAGTAAATTTTGACAAAAAAGTACTTCAAATGAGGGTGTTACTTCGCAATAAAAAAATTATAGCAATGTATGTTGTTGCTATTAGTTTAATGGGAAGTTTTGTAAGTGTTTATAATTATTTAGGATTTAAGCTAGAAGCTGCTCCATATCATTTGCCGCATTATATTATTGCTTTTATCTTTTTGATGTATGCTTTTGGTATTGGAGGTAACTTAATAGCTGGTCCTTTGTCAGATAAATATCCTCCCAAGAAAATATTAATGGGCGCTTTATTTGTAGTTTTTTTAGGATTGGGATTGATGATGTTTAGTCCGTTGTTTATTATACTTATTGGTTTAGTTTTATTTACTATTTCTTTTTTTAGCGCACATACAGTAGCAAGTAGAATAGTGATTCAACTAAGCCATAAAGCAAAAAGTTCAGCAACGGCTCTGTATTGGTTTTTTTATTATATGGGATCAACAGTGTTAGGAAGCTCTACGGGTGTTTTTATAAATAACCAAAATTGGAATGGATTTTTCCTTACGTTAATGGGCTTTTCTTTGTTAGCCTTTGGAGTTACTTATCTAGTTTCTAAGAATAGAACTAATTGATAATAAAAGAAATAGTTATAAACAGCAAAATAACTTAATTTTGCCCAAACTATTTTAGAATGAAACAAGACGATCATACAGATATTGTTTTAAGGGTGGATGAAAAACCAAAATTAACACAATGGATTTTATTGAGTATTCAGCATTTATTTGCAATGTTTGGCGCTACAGTTTTAGTACCAACTTTAACAGGAATGAGTCCGGCAATTGCGTTAATATCTAGTGGTATAGGTACTTTGGCTTTTATTATTATCACAAGAGGAAAAGTACCGTCATATTTGGGTTCGTCTTTTGCTTTCATCAATCCAATTATAGCTATTAAAGCAATGGAACAGTTGGGCGATAATAATTTGGGTGCAGGCAGTTATTTGGTGGGAAGTTTTTTGGTAGGAGTTATTTATTCTTTAGTTGCTTTGATTATTGCAAAAGCTGGAACAGATTGGCTAATGCGATTATTACCTCCAATTGTTGTAGGCCCAGTAATTATGGTTATCGGTTTAGGATTGGCAAGTACCGCCATTGGTATGGTTACCAATAATCCAAATGGAGAGTATGATTTAATGTATGTTACTATCGGATTAGTAACATTGTCAATTACCATTGTTGCTGCTATTTTTACTAAAGGATTTTTAAGTGTTATTCCTGTTTTGGTCGGAATTATTGGCGGTTATCTTTTTTCTGCCTTAATGGGAGTAGTAAACTTTGCACCAGTATTACAAGCCAGTTGGATTCAAATGCCAAATTTTACAATTCCGTTCGTAAGTTATACGCCAGAAATTACTTGGTATGTAGTTTTTATAATGTTGCCTGTAGCAATTGTACCAATTGCAGAACATATTGGGCATCAATTAGTATTGAGTAAAGTAATTAATAAAGATTTAATTAAAGACCCAGGGTTAGATAAATCAATGCTTGGAGATGGAGTAGCTACCATGCTAGCTTCTTTAATTGGCGGACCACCAAACACAACTTATGGCGAAAATATTGGTGTTTTAGCAATAACAAGAGCATTTAGTATTTATGTGTTTATCGGAGCTGCTTTTTTTGCTATTCTTTTTGGTTTTTGTGGTAAAATAACTGCTTTATTGGCCACAATTCCTTCGCCAGTAATGGGAGGGGTTTCTATCTTACTTTTCGGAATTATTGCCTCTAGTGGTTTGCGTATGCTTGTAGAAAATAATATTGATTTTAAAATAAAGCGAAATTTAATTATTTCATCCGTTATTTTAATTATCGGAATTGGCGGAGCGGCTATTCACATAGGAAGTTCTTTGTCGATAGAAGGAATGGCATTAGCCTCTATCATTGGTGTAATTTTAAATTTAATTTTACCAGGAAGAGAAAAAATTGATTTTGAAAAAATGTTTAAAGAGTAATTTTATTCTATCTTGTGCTTTTTTGTCAATAGTTGACATTTAATACAATAGAATATTATATATTTAGAATAAATAAATTGTCATGTTTAAGGAAAAGAAGAAGAAAAAATCTTTCATCATCAATGTTATTTTTTTAGTGTTATTTGCTGTTTTGATTTTTACTCCGTTGGGCACATCTTTTAAAGTTTGGGTAAATCAGTTAATAGCAATTAGTCCAAGTTTAGAAAATAAACAAGATTTTGAAAAAGTAGATTTTGGAGATTGGAAATTAGTTGATGAAAAAGGAGATGTTTTTAATTTAAATAATCTAAAAGATAAAGTAGTTGTAATTAATTTTTGGGCTACTTGGTGTCCGCCTTGCATTGCCGAAAAACCAAGTTTTCAGCAGTTGTATAACGATTATAAAAATAAAGTAATTTTTATGTTTGTAACAACAGATAATCTTGAAAAAGTAGAGCAATTTAAAGCAAAATATAATTATTCATTGCCAGTATATTATCAAAAAAATGATACTCCTACAATGTTGTATTCCAATTCTATTCCCGCTTCTTTTGTGTTGAATAAAAAAGGAGAAATTGTAGTAAAGAAGTTTAGAGCAGCCGATTGGAATAGCGCTAAATTTAGAGTTATCTTAGATAATTTATTAGAAGAAAAATAAAGGAAAAGCTTGGTAAACACCAGGCTTTTTTGTTTTTTTAAGTGTAATATTATTAGATTAAATAATATTTATAATTGTACTTTTACCAATTGTAAAAATTGAAAACAAAGTAAAAAAGAATAAAAATGAGTATTGTTGATTTTCAGAGTTTTATCGATAATTATTCAGAAAAAGATTCCCAATGGTTATCTTTAAATTGGAATGGTAAATTTGGTAAAAAGTTTGCCGATCAAAATTATTTATTCAGACAACAAATTGCAGCTATTGTTTGTCAGCAAATAGATAGCGTTGCAATTAAGTTGGTAAAAGATCTTTTTATTGAATTGGGCAAAGAAGCTCAATTGAGTTACGTTGTTTTTCAAAATTATCATTTGTTAGCACAAGAATTATTAGAAAGAGGAGGAAAAGATTACTTATTTTCTTATATCTGTGCTGCTCATATTTCTTTTGATACGTTTTTAAGCACAGCTAATATTCAATTATCGCCAGAAAGAACAACAGAAATGTTGCAGTATTTTGATTACTTGAAAGAAAATCAAAAAGACACACAAATGGAAAATATGTTTAATGAAAAAATTAGAGAACGATTTTTGAGTTACTAAATTTTCTAAAAACACGGGTAAAGTATCAATAATATAAATCAGGAAAATAATCAATTAGCAGTTCTGTTAATTCAATTATGTCTTACATTATTTTTTACTTCCACTTTTATTGAATTTATTATATATTGAATATTATTTTCTTTAATTGTTTAAAAATCAATGATTTAAAATCATATGTAGAGTTTTGTATTTACAGAATTAAAAATTTTCTTTTGCGGTAAAAGTAACTTTTTCATACGTTTTAGGATGTTGAAATGTGATTGATTCTGCATGTAAATACAATCGATTGTCTTTCGTTCCATATAAATCATCTCCACAAATAGGCGTATTTAATCCCATCGGATGAGAAGCATGCACACGCAGTTGATGTGTTCGTCCTGTAATAGGATAAAAGTAAACTTTTGTTTTTCCGTTTTTTCGTTCAATAACTTCCCATTTGGTTTTGGCTGGTTTTCCGTGTTCATAGCAAACCATTTGGCGTGGTCTATCATCCAAATCAACACGTAAAGGCAGTTGAATAAATCCTTCGTTTGCTTCAATTATTCCATCCAGCAATGCAACATAGCGCTTCGTTATCGTTTTTTTTATAAATTGACTTTGCAAGGCTTTATGTGCTTCTTTGTTTTTTGCAATAATCAATAAGCCAGAAGTAGCCATATCTAAGCGATGAACAATGAGCGGTCCGGTAGCTTTTGGATAGCGCAATTTCATACGTTCGTAAACCGAATCGTGAATATAAATTCCAGGAACAGACAAAAAATCCTCAGGTTTGTTGATGATAGCCATATCTTCATCTTCAAAAATAATTTCTATTGGGCGCTGCAATTCAGGATGTACCAAAAGCGGATTATCATCAATTACCAAACCTTGGAGCATATGCCCCAAAATAGGTTCGCATTTTCCGCGGCAAGCAGGATAATAATGTTGATGTTTTCTAATTTCAGATTTAGGCGATTCTCCCCACCAAAATTCTGCCAAGGCCAAAGGTTTTAAATTATTCAAATAAGCATATTGCAATAATTTTGGCGCAGCACAATCTCCAGCAGCAGCAGGCGGTTGTTGCAAAGTTGTGTTGTTAAAAATAGAAAGTAAATCTTGCGTTTCACCGTTAAAATTTAAAAAACGATATTGTTCAAACAATTTTTGTTGTAGCGTATTAGATAATTGTTTGCGCATTTCTTTTAAAGCGCTTAATTCTTGTTCAAAGTTTTCGATATTGTTTTTTGCAGTTTCAATTTTTGCTTGCCATTGCTGAGTAAGTATACGCATTTCGTGTTTGTCGCGTAAGCTTTGTTTAATTAAATCTTCATTAAAAAGTTCAAAATTTTCAGCAGATAATAGTTTTATTTGCGTTTCTCTTAAGGCTTTTCGTTCGTTTTTTAATCGTTTTAATGTTGCTTTTTGCTCGGCAATAGCTTCTTTTTCGGTCACCAAATCATTAGCCAATTGTTGTTTAGCTTTTGCGTATTCAACATTGTTTTGCAATTTTTCAATTTGCGTATTAATGGCATTTACTTCTTTTTCTTCTTGCACAAAAAATGAATCTTTATTCCATAAATCAAAAATGGGAGGAACAAATCCTTCTAAATGAGTAAATGGACCTAATTTACCCGAAAAACCTTTTAAATAGCCAATTTCTCCTACTGTAGTTTGAACAATTAGCACGCCAAACATTTTGCCTGCAGGTAACGCATTTGAAGAATTTAAATCAAATAAATCTACTATTCTCGGATCATTGCCAATTTCTTCTTGCAATTCATTAGCAGCTATAATTGCTAATGGATGCGGTTCGTAATAAAATGGAAAAGTGAATTTTTTGGGTAATTCGACGGATTGTACATCCGATTGAAATTGATGAAACAGGGCCATTCGCTTTACTAATGCTTAAAAATTGAAAAGGCAAAAGTACGAATAAAAGCGTTGAGGTAATCATTCGATTGTTTGGCTGTGGTTTATCTTGTTACAGTTGATATAACATAATACTTTGACAACTTTGTGTTTTTTACTTTACAGTAATTAAGTTGAAAGTAATTATATTAGCCTTATGACGAAGCTGTATTATGTTTCGTGAAATAATAATGTAAGTAGTAATACTTTGAACAAGAATTTCTAAATTATTTAACAACTAAAGATAGTTCATATATTGAGTCTTATTCTTATATTTGAAAAATAAATGCAAATATAAAAATAAGAAAAGATGATTGAAGAGTTTAATTTCGGAAACTTTTGGTCATTTAAGGACGAACAAACCTTAAATTTGACTGCTGCAAAAATTAAATCATTTCATCCGTCAATTGATAAACGAAATGTAATTGAAATTGATGAAAAAATCTCATTAATTAAATCCAAAGCAATTTATGGTGCTAATGCTAGTGGTAAAAGTAATATTATTAAAGCATTAGTTACTTTTATTCGTATTGTAACATCATCCGTAAAAGATGATAAAATTTTAAACTTCATTGAACCTTTTAAATTATCAGTCAATAAAGAAAAAGAACCAACATTTTTCCAACTAGTATTTAGAATTAAAAATACAAGATATCGATATGGATTCGAAGCAGATGAAAATTGTATTAAAAGCGAATGGTTATTCTATACTCCAAATAAACGAGAACAAACTTTATTCATTAGAGAAGAACAAGAAATCCTAGAAGTTAATGATAAACATTTTGATGAAGGTAGTAAATTCATTTCGTTACTTGACGACGAGGAAAATACTATTTTTAGAACTAATTCATTATTTCTGACATCTTTAGCTTCATTTGGTTTTGGTAAAATGTCTAAATCAATTATTAAATCAATCTCTTCAATTATTGTAATTAATGGATTGGGGCATAGTGGTATGTACTCAACTGCTGGTGATGCATTAGATGATTTAAATAAAAAGAAATTTATTTTAGATTTTTTAAAAAATGCTGATACGGGTATTAATGATATTGAAAATATTGAAATAACTAAGGACAATTTACCAGAGGATGCGGATGATGATTTAAAGAAAGGATTTAAAAAAGGAAATATCGTTGTTTCAAGTCGCAGTCAATATGACGGAAAAGAAAGAGTGGGAAATATTCCATTTATTTTAAGCGGTCAAGAATCCGAGGGGACTATTAAAATGTTTGAGTTAAGTCCATTCATTTACAATGCTTTAAATGAAGGTCGGACTTTAATTATTGATGAATTTGATTCAAGATTTCATCCGCTTTTAACTAAAAAAATTGTTGAACTTTTCAATTCTGAATCAAATAAAAATTCTCAATTAGTTTTTACAACGCACGATACAAATCTCTTAAGTTCAGAAATTCTAAGAAGAGATCAAATCGATTTTGTAGAAAAAGATAAATATGGAGAAAGTCATCTATATACTTTAGTTGAAATTAAAGGTGTTAGAAACAATGCATCTTTTGAAAAGGATTATATTCAAGGTAAATATGGAGCAATTCCATTCTTAGGTAATTTTTCATCTCTATTAAATTTTGATTATGCCGAAAGCAACTAGAGCTGTAAAAAAGACAGATAAGAATAAAGCTTGGAATAGAAAAGCTAAACCAACAAGTTATCAAATAGAAACTATTCCTATAAGAAAATCTATTTTGATAGTTTGTGAAGGACAAACTGAAAAATTATATTTTGAATTTTTTCCAGTTTTAGGATTAAAAGTTGAAGCTATTGATTTAGAAGGGCAGTCTAAAACTAAATTAGTTGAGAGTACACAAAAAATATTAGAAAACTCAGAATATGGATATGATGAAGTATGGTGTGTATTTGATATGGATTTTAAAAATGGAGGTAATGAATATGCTGATTTTGATAATGCAATTGTGAAAGCTAACAATTTAAGTTATAATGTTGCATATTCAAACGATTCCTTTGAATTATGGTTCTATTTACATTACAATAAAATCGAAGCTCAACAATTAAGAACTTTTTACTATGAACAATTAAGCCAAAAATTAGGTGTTAATTACGAAAAAGAAGGTAAAAAATATGCATTTTGTCAAAAACTTTATTCTCTTCTTTTAGAAGATAATCAAGCATCTCAAGAAAGAGCAATCAAAAATGCAGAAGAATTGTATGAGAGTCAAAAACATTTGGTTTATCATGAACAAAATCCAGTTACAATAGTTTATAAATTAGTTCAAATTCTGAATGAAAATATAAGAAAATAAGTACTACTGCTAACAAGGATAACTGTTCTACAACTCCTTTATAACGTAAAAACTAAAAAAATCAACCTCGTTTAAAGTTTTTTTAGGCGAGGTTTTTTTTCAAACCCAAGGTAATTTAGTAGTTTTATCTCTTTGTACAACCCAAATAAACACCAATAAAAATTTAGGAAAATGAATGAATAGATCGTTTTAAAACATTATTTTTTAAAAAAGTGTGTTTTACTGCTTTTGCTTTTTGTGACTTAACTTCTTAAATACTATCTTTGGCGTTTCAAAGTATTAAATACTACCAATATGTTTGATAATTTAAGTGATAAATTAGATAAGGCCTTTCATATTCTTAAGGGACATGGTAAAATTACAGAAGTAAACGTTGCTGATACCTTAAAAGAGGTGCGTAGAGCCCTTTTGGATGCTGACGTTAACTTTAAAATAGCTAAAGATTTTACTAATAAAGTAAAAGAACAAGCCCTTGGACAAGATGTATTGACTACCTTACAGCCTGGTCAATTAATGGTTAAAATCGTAAAAGACGAATTAACTGAATTAATGGGAGGTGAAGCTTCTGGTATCAACTTATCTGGTAATCCTTCTGTTATATTAATGTCTGGTTTACAAGGTTCTGGAAAAACTACTTTTTCTGGAAAATTGGCCAACTTCTTAAAAACAAAAAAGAATAAAAAACCTTTATTAGTAGCGTGTGACGTATATCGTCCTGCAGCTATTAATCAGTTACACGTTGTTGGAGAGCAATTAGGAGTTGAGGTTTATTCGGAAGAAGGAAACAAAAATCCTGTTCAAATTGCCGAAAATGGTATTAAACACGCAAAAGCAAACGGATTTAATGTTGTTATTGTCGATACAGCAGGGCGTTTGGCAGTAGACGAAGAAATGATGAATGAAATTGCAAATATTCACAAAGCAATTCAACCTCATGAAACTTTGTTTGTTGTTGACTCAATGACTGGACAAGATGCAGTAAATACAGCAAAAGCGTTTAATGATAGATTAAACTTTGATGGAGTTATTCTTACAAAGTTAGATGGTGATACTCGTGGTGGAGCGGCTATTTCTATTAAATCAGTGGTAAACAAACCAATTAAGTTTATTGGTACTGGAGAGAAGATGGATGCAATTGATGTTTTCTATCCAGAGCGTATGGCTGATCGTATTTTGGGAATGGGAGACGTTATCTCTTTAGTAGAGCGTGCACAAGCACAGTACGACGAAGAGGAAGCGCGCAAAATTCAAAAGAAAATTGCTAAAAACGAGTTCGGATTTGATGATTTCTTATCGCAAATTCAACAAGTGAAAAAAATGGGTAGCATGAAAGACTTAGTTGGAATGTTGCCAGGTGTTGGAAAAGCATTGAAAGATGTAGAAATTGAAGATGATGCTTTTAAACATATCGAAGCAATTATTCATTCAATGACATTAAAAGAACGATCTACACCTTCAATTCTAGATGCGAAAAGAAAGTTGAGAATTGCAAAAGGTTCAGGAACGGATATTCAGCAAGTAAATCAATTGCTGAAGCAGTTTGACCAAATGAGCAAAATGATGAAGATGATGCAAGGAGCAAAAGGAAAAAACTTAATGCGAATGATGGGCCAAATGAAAGGCATGCGCTAAAAAATAATACACAAAGAAGGTTTAAGGTTCACAAATGAAGTTTAAACCTTCTTTATTTTACATAACACAACACACAAATTTTTTTAAGTAATGCAACTACTAGACGGAAAAAAGGTATCCGAAGATATCAAAAATGAAATTGCTGCGGAGGTTCAACAAATGAAAGCACGTGGAGAAAAAGTACCACATTTGGCTGCAGTTTTGGTAGGAAACAACGGAGCAAGTTTAACCTATGTTGGAAGTAAAGTGAAATCTTGCGAACAAATTGGGTTTGATTCTACTTTGGTGGCTTTGCCAGAAGAAACAACAGAAGAAGAATTGCTAGTTAAGATTAAAGAATTGAACGACAATCCGGCTATTGATGGATATATTGTACAATTGCCTTTGCCTAAACATATTGATGAACAGAAGATTTTAATGGCTGTTGATGCAGATAAGGATGTTGATGGTTTTCATCCAACAAACTTTGGTAAAATGGCATTAGAAATGGAAACATTTTTACCAGCAACACCATACGGAATTATGGAATTATTAGAGCGTTATAAAGTTGAAACAGCAGGCAAAAATGTTGTGGTAATTGGTCGTTCGCATATTGTAGGTCGCCCGATGAGTATTTTATTAAGCCGTAAAGGTTATCCTGGAGATGCAACAGTAACTTTAACCCACAGTCGAACAAAAGATATCGCTTCTATTACACGTGAGGCAGATATCATTATTTCGGCTTTAGGAGTTCCTTATTTCTTAAAAGGAGATATGGTAAAAGAAGGAGTAACTGTAATTGATGTAGGAATTACACGTGTTTCTGATGCAAACGCACCAAGAGGATATGTTATTGCAGGTGATGTTGATTTTGAAGAAGTAAGCAAAAAAGCTGCATTCATTACACCTGTTCCTGGTGGAGTAGGTCCAATGACAATTGCAATGTTGTTGAAAAATACACTTTTAGCGCGTTCTCGTAGAGCAAAAAAAGGAGAATAGATTTTTTATATAATTGATGAAAGCCATTTCGAAAGAAATGGCTTTTTTTATATTGATATTTCGGAATACTTTTTGCCATTGGATTGCTGTTACATTTTTAATAAAAAATTGTAACTTACCAATTAAAAAAGAGAAAATGAAAATCAATAAACTATTATTTACCTCGAGTATAATTGCTACATTAATTGTTTCTCAATCTGTAAAAAGTCAGGAATTTCCACGAACTTTGAGAGAAAATGTTATTGTAACAGCTGATGCAGATAAAATTGTTATAAACTTTACAGAAAAGGGAAATTATAAAGTTTACCAAGGAAAAAGTGTAGAAACAATTGATTGGGATAATCCAACTGTGTTAGAAGCAACAAATAAAATGGAGGTAAATCGTCCAAAAGATGATCGATTGTATTTTGCTGTAATAAATGAAGTAAAAGATACTTTAATTGTTTCGGAGCGAAAAATACTGTTTAAAAATGTAGTTAATCTAAGAGATTTAGGTGGAATTGAAACCAAAGATGGAAGATATACGCAATGGGGAAGATTTTATCGTTCGGATGCATTAGTTGGATTACAAAAACAAGATTTTGAAGCATTTCGTAATTTGAAAATTGCTAAAGTATATGATTTGAGAAGTGATTTTGAAACAGAAAAAGCACCAGATCATTTGCCTAAAACAATGGAGTACATTCCTTTTTCTATTTTTGATGCAGCTTATGGTAAAACTTTGCAAGAAATAGGAGTTAAGTTGAAATCAGGAAGTTTAACTTCTAAAGATGTAGATCAAATGCTTGAAGAAGCAAATATTGATTTTGCTACCATTTATGCTCCTCGTTTTAAAGAATTAGTAAATGATATTTTTCAGACAGATAAACCTATTTTATATCATTGTACTTCAGGAAAAGATCGTACAGGTTTTGCTTCAGCTTTGTTATTGTCGATTTTGAATGTGGATAGAGAAACTATTTTAGATGAATATGAAATGACAAATTTTTATATCCAAGATAGTTTTGCTGAAAATATAGCAAATATGAAAAAAATATTGCCAGATGCTGCGCAAAAAGAATCAAAAGTTTTGCTTACGTTGTTGGGAGTAAAAAGAGAATATTTACAAGCTGCTTTTGATACAATTGATAGTAAATATGGCGGAATGGATAATTTTATTAAAAACGAATTAGGCATATCTGATCAAGAACGAATGCAATTAATAGAAAAATTTACGTATAAAATATAAGAGCGAAGCTTCAACTTTTGTTGAGGCTTTTTTAATCAGTATATTTGTTAAGTCAAAAAAATGACGTTACAAAATAGAAAACTCAACATGGATATTTATCAAAAAAGACAATTTCTTTTTCAAGAAAAATACAACAGCATTCGCAAAAAGTATAAAATTATAGGTGCTCTTAGACTATTTGCTTTTTTAGGTATTGTATATAGTTTTTACTTATCGGTTTCTAAAGCAGATTATCAATATTTGTATGTTTCGGCAATGTTGATAGTAATTTTTGTTGTGTTTTTGCGTATTCATTATAAATTGTCTTGGCATATGAGATATGCTCAGGCATTGATGAAAATAAATGAAGAAGAAAAAGATTTTTTAACCCAAGATAAATGGAGTGTTGACGAAGGAAACGAATTTCAAACCACAGATCATCCTTATGCTTATGATTTGGATATATTTGGCAAAAAATCAATATTTCAATATTTGAATCGAACAGCTTCTTTTAAAGGAAAGGAATATTTGGCATCACTTTTAAAAACTAATTTAGAAGCAGAAGATATTGCACAAAATCAAGAAGTTATTAAAGAATTGACGAAAAAATTGGAATGGCGACAAGAAATTTATGCTTATAATCGTTTGTCTAATTTAGATAAAGAAGTGCATCAGCGTTTGTTAGCTTGGAGTCAGTCCAACACCATTTTATTGAGCAAAACAACAATTGCATTATCTTACATTTTTCCATTGTTATTTCTGTTGTCTTGCCTAGCTTATTTTGTAGATGAAACCACACTTTTGTGGGGTTATTTAGCGTCAACTTTTTTTTCAATTAATCTTATTCTAGCAATGTCAAAGGTTCGTTTAATTCAAGCAGAATTGGGCGGAGTAGAAAAAATACACGAAACAATTGATAGTTATAGCGCTATTGTAAAACGAATAGAAGAAGAGCCATTTACTTCTGATCGAATGAAAGAAAATGTAAAACGAATTAAAAGTGATTCATTTCAAGCAAGTGAAGAATTAAAAAAGCTTTCACGTTTATTCGAATCATTAGAAACGGTGGCTAATTTATTTGTAAACATTTTGTTTAATGGTGTTTTTCAGTTTCACGTTCATACATTGAATAAATTTTTAAATTGGAAAAAGAAAAAAGGTCACTTGGTTCAAACAGCCATTGAAGTAGTTGGCGAAGTAGAAGCGTTTAACTCTTTAGCAAACTATTCATATAATAATAGCAATTATACTTTTCCTCAGCTTAATGATCAACAAGAAATGTCGTTTAAAGATTTAGGACATCCTTTGTTGAATGTAAGTAAACGGGTAACTAATGATATTGATTTTAGTAATCAACGCTTTGTTATTTTAACAGGTTCAAATATGTCGGGTAAAAGTACATTTTTACGAACCATTGGTGTAAACTTGGTATTGGCTGGAATTGGAGCGCCAATTTGTGCAAGTTCGGCTACTTTTTTTCCATTACCTTTATTTGTTTCTATGCGATTGACAGATTCATTGGAAGATAGCGAATCGTATTTTTATGCAGAAGTGAAGCGCTTGCAATTGATTATTGAACAAGTGCAAAAGAAGCCTTGTTTTGTTTTGTTGGATGAAATTTTAAGAGGAACTAATTCGGACGACAAACAAAGTGGAACAATTGGTGTAATTTTAAAACTGATTCGAGAAAAAACATTTGGAATGATTGCTACACACGATTTAGAAGTTTGTGAAACAACCGATAATTATCCTGATATTTTGATTAATAAATGTTTTGAAGTAGAAATTAAAAATGACGATTTACATTTTGATTACAAGATTAGAGATGGCGTTTGTCAAAATAAGAATGCCACTTTTATTATGAAAAAAATGAATATAATAGATTAAAAAAAGGTCGAATCTAATTTTAGATTCGACCTTTTTTATTTAGTTTCCAAAGTTTCAACTTATAAAATCGCTATGATATAAAAAAATAGTGATCAGAATTTCGTCCAATCACTACTAAATTTTTATGTTTTCTTATTATAATATCGTTATACGAATTAGATAGTTTTTACTAATTCGTTCACTAAATCACGTGCAATTGGCTCGGCAGCTTGCACTGCTTTTAATACTTCTTCATGATTTACATCAGCAATTCCGTCTTCATTTCCCATATCAGAAATTACAGAAATACCAAAAACTTTCATATCCATATGACGAGCTACAATTACTTCAGGTACTGTAGACATTCCTACGCAATCTCCACCAACAATTCGCACCATTTTGTATTCTGCTAAAGTTTCAAAAGTTGGGCCTTGAAGTCCGTAATAAACACCTTCTTTGATATCGTAATTTTTAGCTTTCGCTATTTCTTGTGCATTTTCAATCAATTCTTTGGTATAAACCTCATTCATATTTACAAAACGAGGTCCAAAACGTTCATCATTGTGTCCTCTTAGCGGATGATCTGGAAACGCGTTAATATGATCTTTAATAATCATAATATCTCCCACTTTAAAGCTTGGATTTACTCCGCCAGATGCATTAGAAACGATTAAAGTATTTACACCTAAATATTTCATTACTCGAATAGGAAATACTGTTGTTTTGATGTCATATCCTTCATAATAGTGAAAACGACCCTGCATTGCAACAACTTTTTTGCCATTTAATGTACCAAAAATTAAAGCTCCTTTGTGTCCTTGTACCGTAGATACCGGAAAGTTAGGAATATCTCCATAAGGCAATTCATGTTCAACTGTAATATCTGCTGTTAGATTTCCTAAACCAGATCCTAATACAATTCCAATTTCAGGTTTGAAATTTGTTTTCTCAATAATGAATTTAACGGTTTCTTGTACTTTTTCCCACATAGTTTAAAATTTTTGAATCAAATACTTCTTGTTCTTCGATGAAAGAAGTTTGAATTGGTAAATAAAATAACTGACTTTCTGGTATTAATCCATTCAGACGAACGTAATCTTTTTCGGTGGTAATGATAATATTACCATTTGCCGTTTTCAAAATTGATTCAATATCTGCTAACGAAAAGTTGTGATGATCTGGATAAGTTAAACACAGGGTTTCTTTCTTTTTCAAATAATCAAAAAACGATTGCGGTTTAGCAATGCCTGCTAGCAAAATAAATTCTTTTTGTAAAAGTTGATTAACTTCCACTGAATCAGTATTTGAATATGCAATTTTACTAAATTCAATGTACGTAAAAAAAGACAATTGTCCTATTTTTAAATTTAATTTCTTTCGAATGTGTTTGCGTTCTTCTACGCTTAAATTTTTAGGGCATTTGGTTACTACAACAATATTAGCTCTTTCGGCTCCTTTTCTAGCTTCTCTTAAATTTCCTGTTGGTAAAACAAAATCAGTAAAATAAGGTTCGTCATATGTAGTTAGTAAAACATAAAAACCAGCTTGTAATGCCAAATGCTGAAAAGCATCGTCTAGTAAAATTACTTCAGTATTAGGTTGTGTATTTATTATGTTTTGTATTCCTTTAACTCGTTTGGTATCTACTGCCACGTTAATATTCGAAAATTTGCTGTGATACTGAAAAGGCTCATCACCAATTTCTTCCATTGTTGTAGTAGCATCGGCTAAAATAAAACCTTTGCTTTTTCTTTTATATCCTCTGCTTAGTGTGGTAAGTTTGTATTTATCTTGTAATAAACGGATTAAATATTCAACCATTGGTGTTTTTCCAGTGCCACCAACGCTCAAATTGCCAACTACAATGGTAGGGATATCAAAAGTAGTTCGTTTGTAAATACCTATTTTATAAAACCAATTTCTGCAACTGGTAATAGTGCTATATAGTATACTAAAAGGAAAAAGTAATAGACGCAGTAATTTCATAAGTACGAAATTATCATTTTTTTTATCTTTGAGAAAGAAATATAATTGCTTAACTATTATATTAAATAAAAAACATGAAAATAAAAGAACTTGTTCCAATTTTGGAAGAATTAGCGCCGCTGAGTTATGCAGAAGATTTTGATAATGTTGGATTATTGGTAGGAAGTTACAATCAAGAAATAACAGGTATATTAGTCTGTCATGATGCATTAGAAACGGTGGTAGACGAAGCCATAGAAAAACAATGTAATTTAATTGTTTGCTTTCATCCAATATTGTTTTCGGGCTTAAAAAAAATTACAGGAAAAAACTATGTAGAGCGTTCTGTAATAAAAGCGATAAAAAATGACATTGCTATTTATGCTATTCACACTGCGTTAGACAATCATCAAGAAGGTGTAAACAAGATTTTTTGCGATACAATAGGCATAAAAAATCCAAGAATATTAATACCCAAGCAAAATTATATTCAAAAGTTGATTACTTATGCACCAATAAACGAAAGTGAAAAAATACAACAAGCTTTATTTAACGCAGGAGCAGGAGCGATTGGAAATTACGATAATTGTAGTTTCATATCAGAAGGCAAGGGAAGTTTTAGAGGCAATGATAAAAGTAATCCAGTAATTGGACAAAAAGGAATAGAAGAAACAGTAAGCGAACACAAAATAGAAGTAATCTTCGAAAAACATCTGAAAGGCAATATACTTAAGAAGCTGTTTGAAACACATCCTTACGAAGAAGTTGCTTATGAACTTTATACATTAGAAAATCCACTTCAAAATGTTGGAATGGGAATGATCGGTGAATTAGAAATACCTATGAATGAAGTAGATTTCTTAAAACAAGTAAAAGAAAAAACCCAAACAGGAGGTATTCGCCATAGTGCCTTATTGCATAAACCTGTAAAAAAAGTTGCTGTTTTAGGCGGATCAGGAAGTTTTGCAATAAAAGCAGCTTTAGCAGCAGGAGCAGATGTGTTTGTTACATCAGATTTAAAATATCATGACTATTATCAGGCTGAAAACCAGATAGTTTTGGTTGATATTGGTCACTTTGAGAGCGAAAGATACACAAAAAACTATATAGTTGAGTTTCTTTCAAAAAAAATCCCTAATTTTGCAGTTATTTTATCAATAGTAAATACGAATCCAGTTAACTACTTATAGAGATGACAAACAAGAAAGAATTAACGGTTGAAGAGAAACTAAGAGCGCTTTACAACTTACAATTGATCGACTCAAGAATTGACGAAATCAGAAATATGAGAGGAGAATTACCTCTTGAGGTGGAAGACTTAAAGGATGAAGTAGCTGGACTAAACAAACGCTTAGAGAAACTTCATACAGATTTAAATACTATCGAGGCTGGTATTAAAGAAAAAAAATTAGCAATCGACGAATTTAAAGAAGCTATTAAAAAGTACACTGAGCAACAAAACGAAGTGAAAAATAATAGAGAATTCAACTCTTTAGAAAAAGAAATTGAGTTTCAAAAGTTAGAAATCGAACTTGCAGAAAAACACATTCGTGAAATGAAAGTAAGTATCGAAAATAAAAAGAACAGTATTGTACAAACAGAAGAGCGTTTGTCTGATCGTTCAGTTCATTTGGATCATATTGAATCTGAATTGAAAGGAATTATGTCTGAAACAGAGCGTGAAGAACAATTATTGTTAGAAAAATCAGAAGAGTTTAAACAAGATATTGAAGAGCGTTTATTAACTGCTTATTCAAGAATTAGAAGCGGAGTTAAAAATGGGTTAGCTGTTGTATCTATCGAGAGAGGAGCTTCAGGAGGATCTTACTTTACAATTCCACCACAAACGCAAGTAGAAATTGCTGCTCGTAAAAAAATTATTACAGACGAACACAGTGGACGTATCTTGGTTGATAGTGCTTTAGCAGACGAAGAAAGGGAAAAAATTGAAGCAATTGTTGCTAAATTAAAATAATATAAATACGAAAGCCTCTTTTATAGAGGCTTTTTTTGTTATGAAAAAAATTATAAGAGCTGTAATTAATTGTGTCAATTTGTTGTTCCCTCAAAAAGCTACATTTTGGGCACATCAATTATTTGCAACTCCAAGAAAAGGACAATTAAAATCAGTAGAATTACCTTTATTTCTAAAAAAAGCAAAAACAATAGAATTGCAATATAAAGGCAAAAAGGTATTTTGCTATGAATGGAATAATAATCCTCAGTCAAATTTACCTGTTTTATTGCTTATTCATGGTTGGGAAAGCAATAGCGCACGCTGGGAAGAATTGGTTACGCATTTAGGTAATCACTATTGTTTTATTGCATTTGATGCGCCAAGTTTAGGGCAAAGCCCTGGTGGCAATTTAAGTGTAAAAGATTATCAAAACTGCATCAATAAGATTTTACTTCACTTTAGGCCTACTTATATTGTAGCTCATTCTTTAGGCGCATTTGCATTATATCAACAATTAGCATTAACAAACTATGCCTTTGTTCAAAAAGTAGTTTTGTTAGGTTGCTTAGATCGGTTTGAAATTATCGTACATCAGTATTTTAAAATGTTGGGTTATTCGTCAAAAGTGTGCAGGCAATACCAAAATTACCTTTCAAATTTGTTTGAAATGCCTTTGTCAAAATACACAAGTTCTGAGGCAAGTGCTAAAGTACAAAACGCTATTTTGTGTATTCACGATACAGATGACGAAGTAATTGCCTACACCGACGTAAAAGTCTTTCATCAATTACTAAAACAGCAACAAAACCAAGTTGTTGTAACTACTTCAATAGGACATCGATTACAAAATCCAATTGTTTTTAAGGCAATAGAAGAGTTTTTAATCTCTTCGTAATTTCTTTGTAGCGCCAACAGAAATTATTAACTACTTTTGCGGTATGGAAAATCAAGAAACACGTTTAAATAAATATTTATCTGAAGTAGGGTATTGCTCACGCAGAGAAGCCGATAAACTTATAGAACAAGGCAGAATTACCGTTAATGGTAAAATACCTGAATTGGGTTTAAAAGTGAGCGATAAGGATGAGATAAGAGTTAACGGTAAACTTATTAGACAAACGGACGAAGATTTTGTTTATTTAGCATTTAACAAACCTGTAGGGATAGAATGTACTACCAACAATAAAGTTAGAGAAAACATTGTTGATTATATCAATTATCCAAAGCGTATTTTTCCTGTTGGTAGGTTGGATAAAGATAGCGAAGGCTTGATTATAATGACCAATGATGGTGATATTGTAAACAAAATTTTGCGTCAAAGAAACAATCACGAAAAAGAATATATTGTAACAGTAAACAAATCAATTACCGATAGGTTTATACAACGTATGGGGCAAGGCGTACCTATTTTAGATACCATTACTAAACCATGTAGAGTAGAGCGCATTAGCAACTTTGTTTTCAGAATATTTCTTACCCAAGGACTTAACCGTCAGATTAGACGTATGACGGAGTATTTCGGATACGACGTTGTAGCCCTAAAACGTATTCGTATTATTAATATCACTTTAGATGTACCAGTCGGAACCTATAGAGAAATAACTGCAAAAGAGTTAAAAGAACTAAACCGACTAATTGAACCGTCTATTAAAACAGAAGAAGCTAGCTTAGAAATAACTCAACAAGTAAAACAAGCACCTATTTTCAACAATAATGTGCCCTCTAAACAAGACAAAAAATCGAAGCCTAGGTTTGAACGAGAAAAGCAACATACCAAACCTGCATCACCACAACTTCGAAACGAAAGAATATCAAAAAGAAGAAGAGAGAACTAATGTTCTCTCTTTTTTTTGCAATAATATAGTATAATTTAAGTACAACAGCGGCCAATAGCTGTTTGTTATTTTGTATTTACTGCTTTTTTAGTCTAATTTTCCAAGCCAGTTCAAAGCTAATTAAATGCTCATACTCAAACTTTTTGTCTAAACTAGGCGTAAAAAACGTAGGCCTATATACTACACCTAAATGAAATGCCTTGCCCAATTGCCCATAAACAGGAAACACTAAGCCCAAGGCATTATGGCTTTTCTTTATATCTTTTTGCCCAGGTAGCGCATCTTTACGGTCAAATATCTTCCAGCTATTATTTGCAAACGAAAGACCATAACCAACACTAAAACGGTTAAATAAATGATTGTTTGATACGCTTATATAGCCAGTAGTAAACAATTCATGCTCACCATCATAAGTAACAGATGCAGGCACAGGCGTAGCTAAATCAGTGGCAAAAGCTACATTCGCGTTTAAAAACATGCGTTTTGAATAATGATAATCCACCCCTAATCCAAGTCCGAAAAAGCCTGTGTTCGACTTACTGTCAAAACCTTGAGGCTTAAGGTAAAAAGTATTTACATAAGGTAGAGAGATATTCAAATACAAATCGCGGTGATTTTTAGGCACAATTCTCGGTGGCTTTAAACCAATGATTCGAAGAGAGTCTTGCGAATCTAAAAAAACAGTTTCGCCATAGTAAAACCTTTTCTCATTCGTTAAATCAATCAGGTAGGACATTGGTATAAACACTAAATTACCTGTTTTGTACCTTTCGGTTAGTTGAGGTTTTACCACATAATCTATCGCAAGACTATCTTTTAGCAAGGTAAGGTCTAAATCTTGCTTAGATCGGTCAACTGTTACCACAGCAGGCAACTGATATACATTGCCTTGCACCAAGGCCTTAGCATCTGCTAGGTCCGAATAAATCTGCATTTCATATTGTGGTTTATGCACAATAGTGGCACAAGAAGTTAGCAATACCGAAAGTAAGCCTAAATAAAGGTAGTGTTTTGTCATAAGGGGGCTATTTATTTAGCGGATTAATAAAACGCTTGACCGCTAAATATAATAACTAAATAAGTTGTTTTTATATAAATTAACATAAATATTTTTAAACAGTTTTAAAACACAATTGTTATAAATATGTTTAAGTGTGCAAGTGTTGTTGTAAATATGATTATTTTGGTTGCTTTTGTTATTAATAATATCTAAATCAAAACTACAAAACCATGAAAAAGATTATAATTACCATCTTAGGTTTTGCTTCTGTTATTGTAAGCTGTACAAAGCACGTAAGTATAGAAGAAGAAGTAGCATCATATGTTGTTCCTTTCGATACTTTAAACGCTTCCTCGTTTGAGTTTATTGCCGATCAAATTGGAGATAAAGACATTGTTATTTTAGGCGAAGCAGGACATGGTGACGGAAAAACCTATGAGGTAACTGGGCAATTAATGCAGTATTTGATGAAAGAAAAGGGATTTAACACCATCGCTTTTGAGGGGGAAGGGTTTATTTCTTTAGAATTAAAAAACACACCAAGACCAGAATATTTTCCTGATGCCGACCTTACTCAATGGATACCGCATTGGGGTGGCATAGAGCAAACCCGACCATTTATATTAGATATCTTGTATAACAAAAGCATAAACTGGAATTATATTGGGCTAGAGGGCTATAGTCATATAACCGATGTAAAGGAGTTTTTATACACCCAACTACAAAAAAGTGCTATTGACCAAGCTACTTTAAACCAGTTTTATACCACCTATGAAGAGCTAATAAAGTATGATGAAAAAGGATTGAGCACAGAAGAAATGGACTTTTTGTTGCAAACCATCCAACAAGCAATAGATGCTAATATTGATACTACAAAAGACGGCTTTGTAATGCAAGCGCTAATTAATATACACGGAGGTATAGAAGATTATAAATACTATTTGCTAGGCGGTTATGACAACGAGAATATTAGTATTAATATTCGCGATAAAAGAATGGCTAGCAATTTAATTTGGTACAAGAAAAACAACCCAGATGCTAAAATAATCGTTAGGGCTGCTACCTTTCATGGAGCAAAAAAAATACAGAATGTACGCTATCGCGATGAAGATCCTGATTTGTATAAATCATACAAACTACTTACCGAATATATAATTGACGCCTTTACAGAAAGCAAAGTATGCAGCATTGCCTTTATTTCTACAGAAGGAGAGGTAAAGGATATTATAGTAGGCAGTCAGCTTCATAAAATAGATGTAAAAGAAAACTCAATGGAATACTACCTACATCAAAAAGAAATTCCGTTTGGTTACATTAACTACAATCAAATAAAACAAGAAAAACCACAGCTAAAAAACGCCACTTTTAACAGTACCGTATTGGGCTATGACAACAAACCCGGACAATGGTTTGATGTGTTTGACGGTGTGTTTTATATCCGCAAAAACGAACCATTAAAACTAGCAGGTTATTAATAGCAGTAGACCTACACTATACTGCTATGTATGCACAATAGCAGTAACTAAAAAATGCCTTTGAGAGGATACGCTAAAAAAACACCATTTTGTTGAGGTTTGCTCGGCTAAGTGGTGTTTTTTGTTTTTATGTACAAACAGCATTACTTACGCATCCGTATAGTATAACATAAAAATGCTTGCAGTGTGCTTATACCTTTTTTTTGTAGTGCAATTGCACCAAACCAGTATCAAAAGCCTTACTACTTACCAATTCTAGCACTTGCTCTGGTTGGTTGTTTTTAAACAACTTTGTACCCTTGCCCAGCAAAGTAGGCACAATAGAAATAGTTAGCTCATCAATTAATCGATGTTGCAGCAGTTCGTCAATAATTTCGGCGCCCCCATCACAAAAAATATGTTTACCTTCTTTTTGTTTTAATTGATTAATTAAGGCAAGCAAGCTATTGTTATAAAACACAGTTCTGCCCTTATCGGGTCTGGTTGTTCGGGTTCTTACATACACATCTCTTTGACCATTGTCGTAATAATTAGCCCCTACAGATTAGCTTACATAATCATAAGTTCGTCTGCCAACAATAATAGTATCTATAGTAGCCACAAATTCGGCATAGCCATAGTCTTCTCCTTCTTTTGCCACCAACGCCAAAAAACCTAAATCGTCATTTGGCTTAGCTATATAACCATCTACACTAGCGGCTATAAACACCAATACTTTTCTGTGAGTTGTCATCTATTTATATTTATTTTTCGCCACCAATTTTTGGGTAAGCAATTAGTTATCTGTATCATTTTTAGTGTGTTTTTCCACAATGTCAATCAGTTGATTAATAGAAATAAGCTCATCTACATTGGGGTATAGCTCTAAATACCTCTGAGGATTTGGGTATTTTATTTCGTTTTTCTTATTATTATCACTTATTTGCACAATATAACTACCGCCGTCTAGCACTGCTCTTCTACTAGCTGGCGAATACCATTTTCCTCTACTAAACATATATGTGCCCGATTTATCTTGTAATTTATAGTGTATATCACCCCACTGTGCAAGATAAAGAATATCCGAATCTAAAATAGTAAGCCATGCCAATTCGGGCGATTCTTTGAGCTCTATAATTTGCTTAGTCATGGGTTTTTTAGGATAAGTTTGCAGATCTGTATAATTTTCAGCATACCATTCATTATCTTCCTTATAAAATCGAAATAGTTTTGTAATCATATTAAAAGAAGAAGTAGAATACACTCTAAGTTCATTTTCTTTAAGCGGCACACCATCTAGCTTAAATAAAGTTTCTAGCTTTTGGGTTTGTGCAACAACAAAATAAGGGGTAAAGAAGATAAAAAGAATAACTAATAAACGCATTTTGAATAAATTAAATAAGGATTAAACAGTAATTAAACCCCAAAATTGATAAACAATACAGCTATAAAAGCAAGCCAAAGCAGGGGAAAACTATTTGTTTTGCAACGGGTGTTTTGCCCTATTGGGTTGGGTGCTTTTTGCTTGTAAATAGGGCTTATAAGCCATTGGCTTCCAATTCTTTTTGGTGTTTTTTGCGCAATCGCCTTAGGGCATTTTCTGTTTCAAATATAGTTTGATTAGCTTGATTAACAGCATAATAAATACACACAGGATATATTAAAACAGCCATAATAAGGGATGGTGTAATGGCCTCTAAATAATCATCAGGTATATGCTTTCTGCCACTTCTGCTTGGTATAAAAGGAGCAAACAAAACAAAGGCAGTAGCCACAACTAATGCTTTGCAAATATCTAGAATTTTTTTTGCCTTTAGGTCTTTTATTTTTTCTAGCAACTGCTGTTCTTCTCTTTTAAAATTAAGGGTATTGTTGGTTATTGTCATACGTTTTTTTTGCTTGTAAATAGGGCTTATAAGCCATTGGCATATAGGCTATAGTTATTGTTTTTTGGCGGTGTTTGTACTGCACTTTTACACTTCTGTATCGGTGTATAACACAATGTATTATAGCCCTGTTATAGCCGTGCTAATTTACCGCAATTGTTATTGTTTTTTTTGCCTGCAATACTAAAATAGTATTGTTGTATAGCCTATAAGTGTGTGCCAAAATTTGGTTACAACCCCATTTGTTTGGCGGAGTATTTGGCAAACAATATTGCTATAATTTTTGCTCAACAAGCAAAGAGCTAATATAACTTTCTTTTGTTGTTTTAACAATTTTTTAGAATAATAAACCCCGTTTTGATGCGCAAAGCCTTAGAGTAACAAGTGCCACAACAAGTAATAAACACCTAAATAAGAGGGGTTTTTGTTTGTTCAGGTTCGGGTCTTGTTCGGGTCTTGTTCGGGTCTTGTTCGGGTCTTGTTCGGGTCTTGTTCGGTAAAAAGCCGATTTTACTAGCCTCATCGGGTGTTTTACCGAACAACTACCGAACAAAGCCAAAATAACACCCAAACTACAAACCAGTCAAAGCCTTGCTGTTGCTAGGCTAAAGGGCAGTTTTGGCAGGGATAAAAAACAGAAAATAGGGAATAATACCGGACTTTGGTGGACATTTATGCCCAAAAGAGGACATTGGCGGTCAAAACAAGACAGGAGTGAGGCCGTTTGTAAAACCAATTAAATAAGTGGTTATGTTTGAATGTATTAATAATAAAATCAGAAAAATATGGCACAAATTAAGAAAGGAATTTTAGGCGGTTTTTCGGGAAAAGTTGGTACAGTAGTAGGGGCTCATTGGCGTGGAAAAGACATTATACGCAGTTTGCCCACTCCGTCCAAAAAGCCACCTACCGAGTTGCAACTTATGCAACGCTTAAAGTTTAGCACAGTAGTTCAGTTTTTACAGCCTTTGGGGCCTATCCTCAACCAGTTTTTTGGCAGTAAACACGAGGTAAAAACCCGACAAAATTTGGCCACGTCCTACACGCTTATAAATGCAGTAGATGTTGTAAACTTTAAGCCGTCTATACGGTATGACAGAGTGCTGATAACCAAAGGCGAATTGTTGGGGTTTCAAAACCTAACGGTAAGTTTTAGTCAGCACAAAGAGTTTGACATTTCGTATGAAAACAATTCAAACCAAGGCAATGCACTGGCTACAGACAATGTAAACTTTGTGTCGTATTGTATAGATCTGAATTTGTTTCATATTATGGGAAATGTAGTAACCAGAAACCTGTATCCTATTAGTTTGCACGTGCCTGAAATGTGGCAAGGCACAGAAATAGTGGTTTGGTTGTATTTAACTAATGCAGAACAAACGCATGCAAGTACAAGCGCGTATGGCGGAAAATTCAAATACACTTAGTAAAAAGTTTAAAATTAATATATTTTTTTATAAAATGTTTTGTTTATTAACAATATTGTTGTACTTTAGATGAAAGTTAATAGGTTGATTATGAAAAACAAACCCTTTAAAACGAAAGACACCGAATTAATAGGTCAACTTAGCAATCTATTGCTAGAAGTATTGCAAAATAGGTCAAATTTACAAAGTCATATGCAACCGTTATACGACAGCGCAGATGTAAAAAGAATATTAAATGTAAGCGATAAAACTCTTTATAGATTACGGGTAAGTGGAGTTTTACCTTATTTTAAATTGGGCAAAAAAATATATTACCCTCAAAGTTTTTTTCCCTTATTAGAAAAGAGCCTCAATTTTTAGCCATAGTGTATTAAATTAAATTGTGAAAAGGGAAGCGGTAACGCTTCCTTTTTTTTATGGGCTTTGCCAGCGCTAGGCTATGGGTTTGGTGCAAGTAGTAAGGTAGGGATATAAAAAAAACCGATAACTATTGTTATCGGTTTCTTAGCGGAGAAAGAGGGTTAGCCTCTTTTACTTCGTATACTTTATAAATAGGGATGCGCGTTTTTTTTAATTGATGTGCGCACCTTATTCGGAAAGTTTTAAACTATGATTGGAATCGTTTATGATTCTATATGTAAAGATAGTATTTTATTGATTATAAACTTGACACACTTCATATTACATTCCTATTACTAGTATCATACTTCATTGTTGTAAAACTTATGTTCTTTTACACTTATATTAGTTAGCGAATTACATTCTTTTTGAAAATTTCGGGTAAAAATTTTTATTATTTGATTTTTTATATTTTCAGAATCTAATATATCTATTTCATAGAGTGCTCCATCATGTAATGGTATTAATAATCTTGCTTTTTCAATTTTTTTAAATGTTTCAATGATAGCTTTTTTGAAAATTAGTGATGCTTTTGATTGTATATAATGGCTTAAAATCCATATATTTTCATTATTAACATCAAGTTTTCGGAGATTACCATTTTCAGTACCCACATAACCATCTTCTATTGACTTCTTTCTTAAATTTTCTTTGAAGATAGATAATGCACGAAAGTTATTAAAATAATTATCAACTAGTTTTTTAAATTTTGAATTATTTTCAAATGTATCTCCATATAAATAACGATAAAATAAAATTTTAGCTTCTTTTCTATTCTCATCATTTACTTCTTTTTTATATATTTTCTTAACTATATCTGAATAGACATCCTCTGTATTTATTAGTTTTAAAAGAGTAATATCAGATGAAAAATGAGCCAATATACTAGCTTCAAATTGACTATAATCAATATAGAATAATTCTTTGCCATCATTTGGAATTATAATATCTCTATTTGTTTTTCGTAAATTTTGAAGGGATGGTTCTTTTATTATTATTCTTGATGTAACCGTTCCAAAACCTACAAAATAAGGATTTACAAAGTCAATACCTCCTAACCTTGACTTTAACATCATTAAAGTTTTTAAATCTTTGATTAGTCTATTTAAATTATTAAATTTTTCACAGACAACATCTGATTTCCTGAGTAAACTAACTGTTCTTTCAACAGATTGTAAAATTCTGTAATTGTTACTTTTTAAATAAGTCGCTTGAGTTTCAAAATTTTCAGGTTGAAATATATTATAAGAAAACTGAAACTCATTTTTGAGTTCATAAATATTTCTATGTAAATCAATACATCTTTTATCTAAGATATGTATATCAATCTTAATTCCGTCAAAAGATGTTTTATGAATAATTTTATTAATTTCTAATTCAATATTACTAAAACGATTACTTTCATTGATTGAATCTTCTTTTAATTTACATATCAATTCTTTTATTTTTAGTAAAAAATCTTTTAGTTCATATATTCTATAGTGTGAGTTAATAATATTTTCTCTTCTTAATGATTTTAGAACATGCCACTTTTTAAAATCTAATAAGTCTTTTCCTCTCTGTGCAAATTGTTTATCAAAAGATTCTAAATTAACAATGTTAGGAAGAACTTCAAACTCTAACCGTTTTAATTCTCTGATTAAATCTGGTACTTGAAATGAGTAGTATTTATTTTTAGTTGATAAACTGTGACATTCAATAAATTCATCATTTGATATATCTAATGAATACCATTTATTTTCTGTAAAGCAAATAATTAATTCTTTCATATTGAGAATAATTCTTCTATTAAATCTTTGTCTTCATGATTTAATTCAATATCATGGTAAAATACTAAATCTTTGTTTCCAAATTTTGCAGTGAATGGAAATGAACTTGACAAAGCTGGGTGTATTGATTCATTTTTAGGTTCTATTAGACTAAATGATCTTAAAGCAATCAATGATGCTCTGTTTTGGAAATAACCAGTTGAAAAGCCTTCTTCTATTTTTCGCAATAAAATTCTTTTAAAATTTTTATCTACTGTGCTTAAGTACAATATTTGAGCAGATGTAGTAGCCTTTTGCAAAGAATCATTTATTTCTATTTTTTCACTAGCATATTTTATCAAATCTTTGCAAATAATTTTCTTGTATGTCTTCAAAGTAATTTGGACACTTTCTTGTAGAGAATAAGATAGTGTTTGTGTTATAAAATTAGTAATTTTTCTTGATTATACAATTGCCTTCTTTTAGCCATTGTTTTTTGTTTAATAATAGCTCTTTGCTTGAGTATTTTGTCGGATCTTCCATAGTATACATCTGCTGGGGTTAGGTTTTTCAAAGCTTC